>JAFZVW010000055.1 GCA_017617635.1 Bacteroidaceae bacterium
GTCCAATATTTTCCGAACTGTCAAGCCTTTCAGGAAGCAACGACAACGATTGACAAGGTTTTCAGTACGATGTTAAAGATATTGACAAGCAATTCAGTTTAACCCGGCGAAAACTGTCAAGTGAAATCAGGAAAAGGCAGACCACAAATGACCTCAGCTTTTCCTAAAAAGCGAGAGGCCGTTTCTCGCATAGCGAAAGGCCGTATCTCTCCTAAAGGTGTGAGGAATGGTAAAATAGCTTCTAATCATAAAAAATGTTAAAAGATTAGAGGTTGATTGGGGTCTTGCCCGTATACACACGTGTATATATAGGGAATTGTTGTATCTTTGCAGCGCAATCGCACAGGAAGTGAGGGGCCCACACAAAGGTTCCTCACTTTTGATTAAGAGGGGGAATGCCCCAAGTAACAAATTGTACATCGTACATCGTCAAATTGTAATTAAACAGATGATTAGTAAAAGTGCTGTTGAGCAGGCCGTGAACGAATGGCTGGAGGGTAAGGATTATTTCCTGGTTGAGGTAACTGTCAGTGCAGATGACCGTGTTGTGGTTGTCATCGATCACGCCGAGGGTGTGTGGATTGAGGATTGTGCTGACCTGAGCCGATACATCGAGTCGCGCATTGACCGCGAGGAGGAGGATTACGAACTGGAGGTCGGCAGCGCCGGCTTGGGTTATCCGTTCAAGGTATTGCGCCAGTATCAGATTCATGTCGGCAAGCCTGTGGAGACTCAGCAGAAGGACGGACGCAAATATCGTGGCGAACTGACAGCGGTGGACGAGACGACATTCTCTGTCACCACCGAGGAGAAGGTCAGGAAGGAGGGCGAGAAGCGTGCTCACAAGGAAATGGTGACAAGGACCTTCAGCTACGAGGATACGGTGTACACGAAATATTACTTCAAATGAAGCCCCGATTGTGAATTATGAATTAAACAAAAGATAAATGGCAACAAAGAAAACTATTGCAGAGACTGTAAGTCTGATTGATTCCTTTGCGGAATTCAACGAGACAAAGAACATTGACCGTGCTACGCTGGTCGGAGTGCTGGAGGAGTGCTTCCGCAGCGTGATTGCTAAAATCTACGGTTCGGACGAGAACTATGACGTAATCGTGAACCCTGCCAAGGGTGACTTCGAAATCTACCGTAACCGTACGGTTGTGGCTGACGGCGAGGTTAAGAACCCCAACATGGAGATAAGCCTTAGCGATGCCCGTCTGATTGACGAGGACTACGAAGAGGGCGAAGAGGTGAGCCAGCGCGTTGAGTTCAGCGAGTTCGGACGCCGTGCCATCCTGACTCTGCGTCAGACACTGGCAAGCCGTATCCTGGAGCTTGAGCATGATGCCCTGTACAACCGCTACAAGGACCGTGTGGGCGATGTTATCAGCGGTGAGGTTTACCAGAGCTGGAAGCGCGAGACACTGGTGTATGACGACGAGGGTACCGAGATGATAATGCCCAAGACAGAGCAGGTTCCCGGTGATTTCTTCCGCAAGGGCGAGACACTGCGTGCAGTAATCAAGAGCGTGGACAATGTAAACGGCAATCCCAAGATTACCATTTCGCGTACAGATCCTATGTTTCTGCAGCGCATGATGGAGGCCGAGGTTCCTGAAATCCAGGACGGTCTGATTACCATTCACAAGGTTGCCCGCATTCCCGGCGAGCGTGCCAAGGTGGCCGTAGAGTCATACGACGAGCGCATCGATCCGGTAGGCGCCTGTGTAGGTGTGAAGGGTGCCCGTGTTCACGGCATCGTACGCGAGCTGCACGGTGAGAATATCGACGTACTGCCCTGGACAGCCAACAAGCAGCTGATGATTGCACGTGCTCTGAGTCCTGCTGTTGTGAATACCGTAACGATTGACGAGGAGAATGTGAAGGCTGAGGTCTATCTGGATCCCGAGCAGGTTTCACTGGCTATCGGCAAGGGCGGTGCAAACATCAAGCTTGCAAGTATGCTTACCGGCTACACCATAGACGTTTACCGCGACGGTGTCGAGGAAGAGGATGACGTAAGCCTGCAGGAGTTTGTAGATGATATCGATCCGTGGATTATCGAGGAACTGGAGAAGATTGGTCTGCATACCGCACGTGCCGTACTGGGTACCAGCCGTGATGAACTGATTGAGCGTACTGACCTGGAGGAAGAAACCATTGACGAGGTAATCCGTATCCTGTCGAGCGAGTTTGACAAATAAAATCCCTAACATAACAGAGAACAGATGAGTATAAGGTTAAACAAGGCAATAAAGGAATGCAACGTAGGTTTGCAAACCGCTGTGGAGTTCCTGCAGAATAGGGGTTTTGCTGACGTGGAGATGGACATGAATGCAAAAATCTCGGACGAGCAGTACGAACTGCTTCTGAAGGAATTCAAGCCCGACAGCACATTGCGCGATACTGCCAAGGAGAAGATCCAGCAGCAGAAGGAAGAGAAGGAGCGTAAGGAAAAGGAGCGTCAGCAGGCTAAACTTGCTGCCGAAGCAGAGGCAAAGGCGAAGGCCGAGGCAGAAGCACGCAAGCGTGCCGAGGAGAAGGCCAAGATGACACCCAAGGTGGTTGGCCATATTGACCTGGACAAGCCAAAGGCTGCGAAGGCCGAACCTGCAAAGGAGCCTGAAGTACAGCCGGTAGCAGAGCCTGTTGTCGAAGCCGCAGTGCCCACGACTGAGGTTGAGGACAGTGACGAGCAGATAATAACTGACGGAAAGGTTACGGGTACGATGAAGAACGGTGTATTCCGCCTGAATACACCTCAGCAGAACATACCCGAGCTGAAGGTTCAGGGACACATCGACCTGTCGTCCATCAACTCCATTACACGTCCCAAGAAGAAGACAAAGGACGAGCGCAAGAAGGAGCGCGAGGAGAAGATGCAGCAGGAGAAGGCAGGCAAGAAGCGTCAGCGTATCGGCAAGGAGCGCGTTGACGTCAATGCCGTAATCAAGGAGCAGCGCAACAATAACAACAACGGCAATAACAACCAGAACCAGCAGGGTGGCGGCAAGAAGAAAAAGAAGAACGCTCCCAAGCAGCAGATTCAGCAGGAGGTAAGCGAAGAGGAGGTTGCAAAGCAGGTTCGCGAGACACTGGCCCGTCTGACAACCAAGAACAAGATGGGCAAGGGTGCCAAGTACCGTCGTGAGAAGCGTGACGCTATCCGCGAGCAGATGGCCGAGGAGATAAAGCACGAGATGGCAGAGAACAAGGTTCTGAAACTTACCGAGTTTGTTACTGCCAACGAGCTGGCCACGATGATGAACATCCCTGTTACCCAGGTTATCGGTACATGTATGCAGATTGGCATCATGGTAAGTATTAACCAGCGCCTGGATGCCGAGACGATCAATATCGTTGCCGACGAGTACGGTTTTAAGACCGAGTACGTTAGTGCCGATGTGAGCGAGGCTGTAGTTGAGGTCGAGGACGATGAGGCTGATCTGGTTCCGCGTGCTCCTATTGTTACAGTGATGGGTCATGTCGACCACGGTAAGACTTCGCTGCTTGACTATATCCGTCAGGCTAATGTGATTGCCGGTGAGGCAGGTGGTATTACACAGCACATAGGTGCATACAACGTGAAGTTGGAGGACGGCCGTCATGTGACGTTCCTGGATACTCCGGGTCACGAGGCATTCACCGCCATGCGTGCCCGCGGTGCACAGGTTACCGATATAGCTATCATTATAGTGGCTGCGGACGATGACATCATGCCTCAGACAAAGGAGGCAATTGCCCATGCTACGGCTGCAAACGTGCCTATCGTATTCGCAATAAACAAGATTGACAAGCCGGGAGCCAATCCCGACAAGATCAAGGAGGGCCTGGCTGCAATGAACTTCCTGGTTGAGGAATGGGGCGGCAAATACCAGTCACAGGACATCAGTGCCAAGAAGGGTACAGGTGTCGAGGAACTGCTGGAGAAAGTGCTGCTTGAGGCCGAGATGCTTGAGCTGAAGGCCAATCCTAACCGCAAGGCTACAGGTTCTATCATCGAGTCATCGCTGGACAAGGGCCGCGGATATGTGGCCACGCTGCTGGTGAGCAACGGTACACTGAGGGTCGGTGACGTAGTGCTGGCAGGTACAAACTACGGCCGCGTGAAGGCTATGTTTGACGAGCGCGGAAGGAAGATTGACAGTATAGGTCCCTCGCAGGCAGCTACCATCCTGGGTCTTAACGGTGCTCCAACCGCAGGTGATACTTTCCATGTGATGGAGAGCGACCAGGAGGCCCGCGATATTGCTACCAAGCGCGAGCAGCTTGCACGCGAACAGGGCCTGCGTACGATGAAACGCGTCGACCTGAACGAGATTGGCCGCCGTATCGCCCTGGGTGACTTCAGGGAGCTGAACCTGCTTGTCAAGGGTGACGTGGACGGTTCGATCGAGGCTCTGAAGGATTCGTTCGAGCGCCTGTCGACAGAGAAGATAAAGGTGAACGTGATATACAAGGCCGTTGGTCAGATCAGCGAGAGCGACGTTACTCTGGCTGCCGCCTCGGATGCCATCATCATTGCCTTCCAGGTACGACCCAGTGCACAGGCACGCCATCTGGCCGAACAGGAGGGTGTCGATATCCGTCAGTACAGCGTAATCTATGACGCAATCGAGGAGGTGAAGGATGCTATGGAAGGCATGCTGTCGCCGGAAATCAAGGAAGAGGTTACCGCTCAGATTGAGGTTCGTCAGGTTTACCACATCAGCAAGGTGGGTACCGTTGCAGGTGCCTATGTACTTGACGGCAAGGTCAGCCGTACGAACAAGGCTCGCGTAATCCGCGACGGTATCGTGATATTCACCGGTGCGATAAATGCACTGAAGCGCTTCAAGGACGACGTTAAGGAGGTTACCACAAACTTCGAGTGCGGTATCTCCCTGCAGAACTACAACGACCTGAAGGAGGGTGATATTATCGAGACGTTTGCCGAAATCGAGGTTAAGGCTAAACTGTAACAACTGGTGTCAACGACTGATATCATAGTGCTCGCACTCCTTGCATGGGGTGCGGTATGCGGCTTCAAACGGGGACTTGTGAAGGAGCTGGCTTCTATGGCCGGCTTCTTCCTGGGTCTCTTCATCGCATGGAAGGTATACAGCGATGTGACCGACAGCATAATGATGTTCATACTGATATGGATAGCTACACCCATTATATTGGGTATGGTGGCTTCTGTAATTACCAAAACGCTGGATTTCACCATTGTAGGCGGCTTTATGAACAGGTTATTGGGTGCTGTCGTAGGTGTGGTGAAATGGGGCTTTTTGATCGGTGCGTTGGCTCTTATGGCCGATAAGGTGCACGAATGGAAAACATTGCTAGGGACATTGTAAACAAGGACTACGAGTACTCGCCTTTGCAGAACATATCTAAAGCCCCCTTCCATCCCTGCAACAAAGCATGAATGGAGGAGGGCTTTAAATAAAAGACTAGGCCCAGTCGTCAATTTTGAAATTCAAGTTTTCCTGCAAGACTGGAGTATAGTCATTCCAAAAGTCAAAGAAGTCCAGAGGCTGATGTACCTGTTCGTGTTGCGCATCGAGGAAGATTTGTTCTCTTTGTTGACGCTCAAGAGCCTCATCTCGCATCTCGATATACTCGTTACGCAACTCTTCCCAATCGTAGTCATACTTCTCGAACCTTAAGTCATTATACCAGCCGTCACCGGCACGATACTCCCAGCTGTCCAGCCCATGTGCATCGGACAGCCCAATACTACGTTCCACCTCGTCAATTCGTTTTCCGATAATCTCGCAAACACCATCGGAGATGACATCACTCAGCCGGACATATTGCGGATAGAAAAACACATCCACCCAGTCATTATAGTCCTTTTCGTGAATTGCACTGAGTGTATGTTTCCAAACCTTTAAAGCCCAAATAGGATGGCCTGCTTCTGCACACATATCACCTAACGTGATCCCTTCCTGAGCCATTTGCGGACAACTTGAGGCGTTGCTGATTGACTGTATTCCTTTGTCCACCATTTCCTTCAATGTCCTGGATTCCAAATACGCAATACCCCTGCTGGGCATGCTCCTGCATACCCATTCCTTGCTAAAATGTTTTCTCATGATTAAACGGTTTTAGTGTAACAACAATAAATAAAAGAACGCACGTACACCCCTCTTCCGAAGGGTGATGTTCAGGTGCCGGAGCACCATCTGTTGTTACACTTGCCTGGTGGCAAAATCAGCTATCCAGTCATCATACCGTCTTTAAAACGGCAGCAAATATATGACATAGATTTTTATTTTCAAAATTTTATTGCCTGATAATTACAAAAAAAACACTCCTTGTCAAATTCGTAAGATTTTATGGATCTTCATTTCGTTTTTTGCACGGACAGATTGCATATATTGACCAGAAACTGTATATTTGCATAAAAAGTACCTTTCCATTACCATGAACTCACTAAGGTTTACATTCCTGCAATACTTGTTACCTCTTTTATTCATGTTGTCTGTCTCGCTGCAAACTACTGCTGAGACATATCCTGCATATTGTCGTGTAAATACAACTCTAAACGTACGAAGAGGTCCGAGTACAAGATATTCCAGAATAGGAAGATTGTACCGGAACGACAATATAATCGTTAACTCCATAACACAAAACGGTTCAAGACAATGGGGGGCTATTGACTATGGAGGGCAGACAGGATACGTGGCTTTGCAATATGTATCCTACCAGGAACCAGTTGAACAGGAAGTACAAGAGTATCAGCCAGCGAATAGCTACGAGACAACAGGCAGTTGGCACTCTGTAGAAAAATTATTAGCAGGAGCCTGGCAGACAATAAAATGGTGCCTTATTATTTTCTGTATTCTGATAATTCTGGCTTTTAAAGAGGAGATTTTCAGGGCCTTGTTTTTTATCGGCATGTTCATGGGAGGCGGTGGTTTGCTTTTCTGGATTCTGTTTGATAATTGGAGCCTTGGCGTAACCATAGGGTTTATTTTAGGCGTATTCATCGGCATGCGACTATTTCTCCAATCCATAGGAACAAATTGGGGATATCTATTTGTACTACTATATTATCTTGTTAGCATTCCATCATGGATATGCAACCGGCTACAGTTTATTTTGATTAACCCGTGGAAATATATCTTCAAATACATTAGTGTAGGAGACACTACCAGAAGTGTGCTGCGTCCATTGCTCAACTTCATTCAAATACTTCTTTATATTGCAGCAACACCACTACGCTTGTTAAACGCCATATACTACAATATTTTTGTCTATGGCATAACTGAAATATATGACCTCACGTGTGAAGTTTTCATACCAACTAACTACAATGAGGGAAAAGATGACTTTTGGGAATGGATTTTATGGTTCCCTATCAGGCTTGCAAAATATCCAATATATCATGGAACCCTCGTGCTGATTGAAGGAATGATTTGGACCGTCATTGATATATTCATCCCAACTGTCACTATGTACCATGGTACAAATCTGGAAGCGGCAAATATTATCTTAGGTTGTTCAAACCGTAATTCTAATCTCTGGAGAAACTGGCTTGCAGGAACATTCAAGGCCAGCACCAGTGATAACGGGTGGGGTGGACTTGGTGTTTATTTTGCACCGTCACGACGAGTGGCAAGTAGCTATTCCGGGCGAGCCAATGGCGTAGTTTTCATCGCCTGTCGTGTATCATTAGGAAAAATCATTAATTACGCTTTAGCCCCCCAATATGTAGAATTCAACACTGGAAGATATGGCCGTCATTCGGTATTAAACAACTACGCCAACGACAACGGATACGACACGGCAGAATGGTGGAACGGAGCATACTGGGAATACTGTATGTATGACTGGAAGAACAAATACAACTATCCATGGCGTATTCGCCCCATATATGTATTTAATATAGAAACTGGATTTGCACAACACATAGACGGCGGATTCCGCCATTGGTTATTCTCCGAAATGGTCATCAACGATATTCTTCAAAGCCCGCGTTTTATTTTCCTTCTGATTCTCGCCGTATTGATTGTCATATTGTTACTCTATTATGGATGTGACTATCTCTATGCAAGATACCTGTGGTATTATTTCCTCTGAATCACATAAATTTTTTAATTACAATGTTCAAGATATTTGTCGAAGATAGCGTATTAAGGAGAATTCTGGATTCTGGTAACAGCCAGGCGAAACGTTCACTCTCCCTGCTTCTAAAGTTGCTGCGTATGCAGAAGACTGTTTATGTATCATCTGTGGACGCCACATGGATAAAAACTTTGAAATCAGAACACAAGATAAATGCCGACTCAAGCCAATCTGATTACATCCTAAACATAGCAAGACACCCGGAAACCGTTCTGAAGAATCCTTCGTCTCTATTTATCCTCAACATTCCTGACACCAAAGCAAGGGAAATTCAAAAATCGTATGGTGTTTTGTGTATTAGTGGCGAAGTGCTAAACATAGCACCTTTGATAGATATCAACGACATACATGTATCTAATGAAAGAGAGAAACTGGGCAGAGGTTGGGACTCTGTATTAGACAGTATAGAAACACTGCCATCCAACTCACTGTTGATCTCCGACCGATATCTCTTCGCTTTCCGTCATCCAAATGCGGGAGACGGCATGCGGAACATTCGCGATATTTTGAATGAACTGCTACCGCAAAAGTTTGCTGGAGGCGAATATCACGTCACTGTCATCTTTGACAATGTGGCCAAGCATAATACCTACACATTTGATGAAATTGCCACACACCTGAACAAGATTAAGCAACAACTGAATCGTGACTATCCCATTATGATGGAGGTGTTGGGCATCACCCCCGTCTGTTCCATCTACAACAACTTGCACAGCCGCCTCATCATTTCCAACTATTATATGGTGGAGGCATCTCATAAATTGGCCGCTTTCAACTGTGAAACAGGTACAGCCCGTCAAATAATTATCCCACTTGCCCTCTTTACTATGAGCAGTCTAAACAGCACCTCAACACCACCATTAAAGGCCATCGAGCAAACACTGGCAACCCTCCGGGATTTCTCTGGGACGCTCCCCAGAATAACTGATCACAATACCTACCTTTATGCCGTCAATGGCCAGCGCATGGAGAAGTGTTTAGGGATAAGGAACAGGCTGATAAAGTAAAGAGTCTTCTCTAATTGTCACGCAGTTCTGTTAGCATTATACAGAATTCCTGTTCTGTCAGGATAGTCTTTTGTGGATTGGATAGTCCTCTCGTGTGATAGAGGCATTTCCCTTTGGTGGAGAGTAGGGCATTACGAAAAGTGTCATTTTGCTCAAACAAGCATTGGTAAGCCCGACGGATGAGTGTTTGAAAATTTTGTGATTGTCGATTAATCGGTTGCCCACGCCAAAAAATAATCTGATTTTCTTGCCAGTCAGAAATGCTACGTTCTTTGGCTTCCTTGCCCGACAATGCACAGATTTCTTTCTGAGTTTCATAGTCCTCATACTTCAAGGCTTGCAGAAATCCCTCCATTGATGCACATCTAACCCCATCTATCTCAAATGCATTGGGATTGAGATTTGAGAGAATATTAGCTGGGGAAGGACTCTTAGACCACACGTCAATAGCCTTTCCTCTCCACACTAACCATTTTACATATAATCTCGTGCACATCATAGTTCTTTGTTTTATTCCCATTTTACGAGATAAAAGTACAAACTTACGAACGAAGTACCAAATATTCGCACATTTTTTTGTATAGTAAAAAAATTTAGTATCTTTGCAATATACAATACAATGATGGTACCCGATTATATTTATGCTGTCTACTGGCAAAGGAAGGCGAAGTGTTTGAGGATAAGGAACAGACTAATAAAATAATATGCTGAAAATTCTTGGTTATCTCCTTTTGATAGGTATCGCAATTCTTGTTTTAAAATTTGCATTTTCATTTATAATGCGATGCTGCATTCTTGGCATCATCGCCTTTCTCTGTGTAGGAGCTATTACCGGGGCGCTCTCTATTCTGGGACTAATGGAATATGAAACAGCGTGGACCATCAGCAAGTGGGCCTTTTACATTGGTACGACAATAAATATCTTAGAAGTGATATTCCACCCATTTAGAGCTATATCCGATGCATGGGAGGTAGCGATAGACGATTCGGATAGCAATTCCTCCTCCAATTCCTCAAATAATACCCTAGAAGACGAGTTTGCTGGAATGCATTGTTGTGGTAATTGTCGTTGGAGCGTGAATGCGTATCGTGGTAGCAGGGTTATGTGCAACCAAAATCATGCAAGCGACTACAAGAGTGTGACGGACTGGTGCAGTGATTATTGCCACTTTTAACCAAGATTAGAATTGAAATATAATCACTGATTTAATAAAGATGAGGAAATTGTATATAAGAATAAAGGAATCTTTGAATAGAATTTTGAGTAATCGTGCGATTATCTCATGTTTTTTGTCGTTTATATTTTCCTTGTTATTTAAGCTAGCGTTGTCTCTTTTCTTTTCTCATGGATTAGGTGAGAGAGAACTTTTGGATCCTATTAGTAACGATTGGTATATTAACGCATTCTTCACTTCTCGCAACCAAGGTGTATTAGGTGAAGCCGCCAACGAGGATATAATTATTATCAATCTGACGGATTCTGTAGGCTCTAGGGGAGATATCGCAGAAATAGTAAGGTATGTTGCAAGCCAACACCCTAAGGTAATTGGAATTGATATTATCTTTCCTGAAAACAGAGATAGTACTAACATTAAACTCCTCAATGCCATTGCTGATAGTAGAAAAGAAACAGAAATAGTGGTATCATCATACTGGGATGATATTACAGAGGAAATACGCCATTCATTTTTTATTAACGAAATAGATTCCATAAATTTTGGATTAGTAAACCAACCCAATTACACCGATCTATACACAAAATACAAAGGATATCCAACATTCTCGGCCCAAGTATCGAAATGCTCAGGCATAGAAGCGGACTTTTCAAAAAGGAGGGCCGTGAATTATAGACCGAAGGTTTTCAAAGGCGATAATATTACCAATATTAAAAATATAAATATTGGGGATATTAAGGGGAAGATCGTCTTGCTTGGCAATACCGACACTCCGAGCGACATCAAAAATCTCCCTTTCTATATTAATGGCAAAAATCAACTCTCGGGTATTGAAATCTTAGCATATCAGATCAATACCATACTAGCATCTTCCAAAGTAAAAGACGTATATCAGTCTCCTTTGGAATACAACGTTCCCTTATATGATTTCCTCCTTTGTTTTACTGCACTTTACTTTTATCTATTCATTATCATTATATTAAATCTGATTGAGGATTCTTGCAATAAATGGGGAAAGAAAATTCTATTGTTTATAGGCAAGTTCGTTTTCTTAATACTTAGTGAATGCATTATCATATGGGCGTGTTTCGCTATCACAAATTATCTCCTCGTCATTCCTGACATCACACTGTTTGTCGTATCTATCATTTTCGTAGAAGAAATGTACAAAAAAACACCCAATATATCCCTTACTCGAATAAAAACATCATTAAACAATATGCGTATGAAATTATTTAAGACCTTCATGATCATGTTAATGCTGATGTCGTATAACGTAGTAGCATTTAGTCAGAATTATACTCTATACAGTTCACACTTACCTGTTGAATATCAGAAAAACGGAAAATGGTATAAGGTTAGGCGGGATGAAACCAAGTTGAACAAAGGCACTTATGTACGCTGCGAAAGTGACTTCACTATACAAGAAATTGGTGGAGCAGAGAAACTCCACTTTTGCTCACCGACCAAAACAAGTAAACGCTTGGAGGAATTAATTAACACTAATATAATCAAGAAAATCCAAACCGTGGTTACAAGTTGGTTTAGGAGTGGAACTGCATACGAAATAGCAGAAGCAGATTCTCCAACAAGCAGAGATAGCATTGACAATACGCCATACAATCTGCACTATATTTTGGTTGACGTTCATAGCTTTGATGATAACACATGGGGGGATTTAGGTCTCCCTAATGTTGACCTTGATACTCTTGACCACTCAATACAACTCAATATGGTACCTAATGGAAACTATTGTCTAAAGACCCGAAAAGTTCTATATTCTCCCCAAAATACTACAGCGGATTCTATCTACTGGCATCTTGATGATTTAGTGAAACGAGTTAACGAGAATCAGAAGAACCTTGTCATACTATACCTTTCAAGCCATGGCGAGCGGAGTAGTAACAATGAATTTTGTTTTATCACTACAGACTCGAAGTACGATTTCATTAACCGAGGGGAAATTACGCATTTCATTTCTGGAAAAGAGATTAACAACTATGTCCGTCAATTGGTTGACAAACATTCTGTCGTATTAATTTTTCTAGATGCATGCTATGCAGGTGCTTTAGTTTCTGAATTAGATAGAAATGATATCATACGAGAGGGGAGCGTTGCTTACTTCTTGTCAACAGAAGGCGATTTGAGAGCCTATCAAGATTCTTATGGAAGTCCATTTGCACAAGCATTAACCAAAGCCATATCAAATGAGGAGCAACTTTTCTTTAGAGAAAGCAACAATATAGTCTCGCCCAATATGCTTGGACAATATATTCAAAAGGAAGTTAATTTAAAGCATAAAGCCCAAAACCCAAAAACAGAGAGGGGAAGGGGAATAGATGCGGAATACAGGTTGTGGGTTGTTAAGCCCGTGATTTCGAAAAATTTAATTAAAGATCTTCATGCAAGGGCAGAGGAAGGAGATACGGATGCAATGGTTGAATTGGGTGATATCTATTATAAAGGTAATGAGGAACTCAATATCGCAGTAGATTACGGTAGAGCATTTAATTATTTCAAAGTTGCTTTTGTTAAAGGAAATAAAAAAGCCACAGCAAAGGTTGGATTATGTTATTATTATGGAAATGGAGTTACTTCGGATTATTACAATGCATTCAAATATTTTAGTTTGGGATTAGACGAAGAAGATGATCTTGCAAAATACTATTTAGGCGTTTGTTATGCAAAAGGAAATGGAACGAAGAAAAGCAAGAAAAAAAGCAAAAAAATGCTTTTAAAGATAGAAAAATGGAATAATGATGATATAGTATCAGCAATGAAAACCGAAAATATCTATATTCCTGGAGTTGTGATTTTAAACAATGATGGTTTCTTGTCTCATACTTTTGGGGCTAACCTTGGTGAAAAAGTTGTTGTTAGATTATATGCAGGAGTTTCAGACGGAAATTCTCCTGAAGACATTCAACTACTCGCAGAGACTGGAGATGTGAAAGCTCAGGCGGCAATTGGAATGATATATCTGTATGGATTAAAAGAAAAGAAAGTTGATTATGATAAAGCTGTGTTTTGGTTAAAGAAAGCTGAAGTTGCTGGAATTGCTTCTGCATTATATAATTTGGGGTATTGTTACGCCCACGGATTTGGAGTTGTTGAAGATTTTGATAAAGCATGGGACTATTTTAACAAAGCGGCCCAGAAAGGCTATTCGCATGCATTTGTAACTATTGGTAATTATTATTTTTTAGGTTATAAAAATATAGAACAAAACGATAGAGATGCAACTTATAATTGGAAAAAAGCTGCAGAGAGAGGAAATTCCATCGGCTTATATAAACTTGGATTGTGTTATAAATATAATATAGGTGTTGAGCAAAATGGAAAGGAGTCAATACGTTATATTACCAAATCTGCTAAAAAAGGATACAATTATGCCCAATATGAATTGGGAAACTATTATTTCTTCAACAAAGATTATAAAAAGGCGTACAAGTGGTTTGAAAAATCTAAAATTCAAGGTAATAAGGCTGCAAAAAAAATTATTGACAAATATTATTATATAGATGGAAAATTACGACCAGTAACTGAATAAAATCGGTTAACAGATAATCTTCTTAATCATCTAAAAGAAAAGCCAGAATTAAACAACAAGTACGTAGAAGTTCTGGAAAAATTAATTGGCATAGCAAATGACAACAACAGTAAATAATAATAACTACTTTATTTCTAAGGCACGAGATGCATACGTCCTGACAAGGGTATACAATGACTATTCCTCTGGGAGCAAGTTCAAAGACAGATTTCAAAAGGCGGCAGAATCTGTAAATAAAAACGCCAGGAATTACAAACGTGGAAACGTTATATGGATGCTATATGACGATTCTCCAGATAAAAGAGACTATAAAAATCATAAAGAAGAATTACTGGACATCTGCTTATCCTACGGATTCAGCAAAGAAGAAGGAAATCTTATTTATTCCCATTCCAATAAACCTGGCAATTCATCATATGCCTCATACTGCATTAGAGAAAAGTTCTTAAAACACACGGAAGAAGACGATACAGCATTAGCAGTCCTGCTGGACCAAGATGATATTCTGGAACCTGATGCCATTAAGAACATCGCCCTTAAGATGACAGATAATGGTGTTGTGCTATTGCCGTTTACAATTATTGATTATGGTGGAAAAGATATTACTTTTAATAGTGGGAAGGTGCATAACGAACTAACAAAAAAAATAAGCAAGTGTCCCATTGTAAACAAATCAGCCCCAGTTATAAAACAGCACCACTGGAATAACTTAAAAGAGATTTTTTACGCAAGTTCTCTAAGTTGGAGTAAATCATATTCTCGTTATGCACTTGAACAATATCATAATTCTCTGACAGATTTTCTCAAGAAAGAGAGAATAGGCGTCCAAGAGTACTATGAGAAACATCCTGCGTATGAAGATTTTGTGGATTTCTATGTTCTCCTAAGATCCGATATTACAGTTTCCGCTACATCTTACAGGACTCACAAATATTACAAGCACAATGAGGCAATAACATGCAATCCAGATCTTGATGCTTTCAGACTTCACAGAACTGCAAACCTGCTAACACTGATTGATTTATGTTACTATGAAGCAGAGATTTTACGCCCTGATTACAAGCAGTTACTACTACGTTTCATTACCATAAAAGTTGTTGACATTGAACGAATTCTCGACAAGTACAGAGAGAACTATACTAATGGAGACAACAGCTATTATGTTTTTTCTGATGAAACGCACGAAGGATATTTTATTGACAAACTGTATCGGTTATCACAAGGAGAAAATAGGGGAAGCGAACAAGACGAGCAACTATTTAAGGATGCTCACCCTATACGAAATGAGAAGACGAAAGAAAACTTTAATGATCTTTTCTGGTACGACAACATAAACAACATTGAAGTATATCATTCAGAACTAAAGAATGTCAGCAGCAGATGTACACTCAGAAAAGCATTTCTGGAAGAAAATCAGTTCCGGACAGAGAAAGCATGGTTTCAGCAGTTTTATACATTTACAGCTTCTGAATTCGCCCATATAAAAAAGATAATAATAAAACAGTGCAACATATGGTTTGAGAAGCTGGTTTGGAAACATAAAGAAGAAAAAAAGAATATAAATTACGACAATAAACCTACACCTAACCAAAGACGTTTCCGTGTATTAAGCTTCTTACTTATACTTTGGGGTATTATTATACCTGCCACCACCACATTTTTTGTATTAATACTATGGGGCAAGATACTTCCGCTGATTAAAGAAGATAAATTTCAAACAGCTTCGTTGGTTGTAACCGCATTTGTCTCTGTTTGGGTTGCTATTCTAACTTCTCTTTGGAATGATCATAGCAAGGCACACATTTTAGCCAAAGAAGAGACGGCCAAAAAGAAATTATACTTTTCCGAGTTTGAAGACTTGATAAGGCATCTGGAAGCTAATCTCAAGGTTATGATCGAGATTCACTATCAGTTGTTATATGGCAAGATTCCTGCTGGAATTCATTTTATCAATCTATCATGGCCAAATTTCTCATGTCTCCTCTCCGATGATATAACAAAGTTGATAGACAAAAATAAAGTGGATGACTTTGCACGGTTAAAGGTTAATTTAAGGAACATCCAAAATAGCTCTACTTGGTTATCTGTCTATGTACAAGAGCCTCATTCTCATGAAGAGATAAAAAAGGCCATTGAATGGGAAATAACAAGACACATAGGATATCTGGTGAATTTCCGATACCTAAAAGAATACAACTTCCAATCTCCTACACAAAACGACATAGAATTCTACATCGGAGAAAAACATATTAAACAAAGTCTGACCAGCTTGTTTATGTCTTATCACGGCGAAGGAGAAAGAATGAAGAAAGTAGAGGAGTATCTGAATTCATATTTTAATGATCGAATGGAAAAACGTAGTGTGCTATTATATAAAATACATACTCCATAAACCAAAAATAAACTGTAGCCAAACCGAAACAGAACCGAAACTTCAGGCTCGCTATATACTACCAACGATGGACCTACGCCCTACCACCATCGAAGGAACTAAGGACATAAAAAGGAGACGCAAACAAACAATAAAGAGGCAACAAAATAGCCGCAGCAAATATGGCAAGAGTAACCAAAGGCATACTGAAAGACGTAGAAGGTCAGCTGGGAGATTTTACCGTCATACATCGCTATGGTGAGACCTTTCTGCGTCCGAAACATATCCGTCAGCCCCGTCGTCTGTCGCGTAAACAACTGTTATTGCGTGAACGGCAAAGTCACAACAATGCCCTATGGCGTGCCTTGGAAGCTACAAAGATGATATTCATAGAAGGGGGAAAGGCTCCTTATTATCGCTTCATGGCCCTAAACCTGTTCTCGCCTGTGCCCTATCTGCAAAAGCAGCAATACCATTCTGGCAATGCCCTGTTGCTGCCCGATATGGTGGTTAGTGATGGACCACTGCCACCTATCAGCTACCAACTGGGGGATGTGGATGGTCAGCCGGCCTTACTCACAGACCTGACGAAGAAAGACCTGCAAAAGGATACGTTCTTGCTATACGTACTGAAGCAGAGAGTCATTCCCTGGCAGAGTGATTCAGATTTGTTCCAATTAAGCATCAAGGTAGAACCCCTCACTCCTGACGATTTCACTAACGTACCCTCAACACTCCTATCACCCTTCAAGAACATCCATGGTACCCTCGCTCTCGTCTGTGAGCGCTATGCCGACCCGATGCAGGGCTTTGCCCTTGTCCGCATCAAGGACGGTCATGCTTCTTCTCAGCGTGTTGTCACCAACTGCACCTACTACGAACGTTATATCACCGAAGAAGCCCTCCAAGCCGCCGCCAAATCCTACGGCGGACTGACAGGAGAATAAACACTAATACGAATGTCCCATGGACCCTAAAAGAATCATATTAATCAGACATAACAGTATATGGCACAATACAACCAACCCAATGCTGGTCAGACTCAAGTGGACTGTCTGAAAAATAAAAACAGAGAACCAGAATGTTTAGAAGATTATATGTAAAATGGTTAGTATGGAGAGAAAAGGCTGTTGACGTTTGCTCTAAGAGTCCATACCCAGCCAATGTGCTTTCAAATCTCTATCCCAATGCATTTGAGATAGATGGGATGAGATGTGCATCAATGGAAGGATTCCTACAAGCCTTGAAATATGAGGATTGTAAAGTTCAGAAAGATATCTGTGTGTTGTCGGGCAAGGACGCAAAAGAACGTAGCATCTCTGACTGGCAAAAGACTCAAATCGTTTATTGGCAAGGGAAGTCAATCAAGCGGCAGTCATCAGATTTCAAAGATTTGCTCCTTCGTGCTTATTATTGCTTATTTGAACAGAACAAGGCATTCCGCTCTGCCTTATTATCAACTACCGGTAAGACACTATACCATACGAGAGGACTGTCCAATCCACAAAAGACTATCCTAACAGAACAGGAATTCTGCACCATGCTAACTGAACTGCGTGACAATTAGAGAGAATACAGAATCTAATATATATTGCACGATTAAACAAGTACTTGATTGCCTATAATGCCTGCCTACACTTGCTTGGTTGCTGACTCGTACTTGCTGATCGCCTGTGATGTATTTTGGTGGCCTAGAGCAATTATCTTCTCTGACTTATCGAAATCAAAAGTTCCATAACGGTTCATCTGGATATCTATGAGCATATCGGGGTTTATAAGTTTGGTCATCAGGATGGAGTTCTGGCGGATCATCATGGAACTGGTGCGCGAAAGAACAGAGAAGTAGTTGAATTCTATATTGTCCGGAATAAGTTTATCGATAATCTTGGCCTTTAACGACTTGTCCTTCTTTTGCCATTCGGTAAAACTGTACATCTCTTCCCACTGGGTCTTGTAATCATAACCGCTTACGTCAACGCCAACCAAAATATCACCAGCATGGCGTTTAACCCGATTAAGGGGAATGGGATTAAGAACGCCTCCGTCTATCAGCACCATACCATCACGCTGTACAGGCTCGTAAAATGAAGGCAATGATATACTGGCTCGTATGGCATCGAACAAACTTCCCTCGCAGAACACAACCTCCTTGCCTGCCCTTAAATCTGTTGCCACAGCACAATATGGAATAGGAAGGTCCTCGATGGCAACATCTGGGACAAACTCCATGATGGCCTCAATGATGCGATTTCCTTTTACAAGATGATTTAAAGACAATGAGAAATCCTGCAGTTTCAGCATCTTCGTCCGCGTGATGGTTTTCATCCACTCGCGGAACTCATCCAACTTTCCGGCGGCATAGACTCCGCCGACAAGTGCGCCCATTGAGCAACCGGCTATTGAGCTGATACGATAGCCTTGGGATTCCAGCTCCTCTATGGCGCCTATATGTGCCAAACCCCTGGCACCACCACTTGACAATACCAGAGCCACATCTTTCTTATCAGTTTTGTCGGTCATTGCAATCGATTCTCATTGATAAATATGACGCAAATATAAAATGTTAATTTTAGGAGTACCTATAAAGAAATGGAGAAAAGGTTGCAAATTGTTAAAAAGAAAAAGTATCTGATAAAAAATTTGGTACTATTGGAAATTTGATATACTTTTGCCCCCAGAAAACACAATCTATCACATTATTTTTTAAAGGTACATGAAAAGAAGCATCTCATCTTTAGTTCGCTGCCGTGCAGTTTTGTTACAAAGTTAGTGCTTTGTAATAGAATTCGACCTCGCTCATTGCGAGAGCTGAACTGAGATTTGCGTTCTTTGACTTATTGTACCATTTATTGTGTTTACGTGATAGGGGATTCACAAACGAAATCTCTATATAGTTACTAATTACCTACGGACATTTGCAATATGCATATGCCTGCACTCTCTTGCGCCCTAAAATAAAAGGGCATTTATTACGTTTTATTGGTTTTGTTTTATTAAAGATAAGGAATATATTATGAAAAACATAAGTAATTTACAAAGATTGATAGACGGATTTAAAAGTCAAAATAGACTGACAATACTGAACCACCTTAACTCAATGGCAGAAAACCCTGTTGTATATTCCAATCACCTGAAAGGCATTGGGACACACCTGAAAAAAAATGACATTTACATCTATATAGACCACTGGTGCATGGTCGTTGTATGCCTGGACAATGTCGCACACAAGGACGAACTTGCCGACGAGAACGAGTTCAAAGGCAAGTCTCCACTCTATTTCACTGAAAATGATCACCGTACCAGCCCCGTCTGGCTGCTCAGCGAATCGATGAAGCAGATACAAAAGAAACTCGTAGAGTCCAATATAAACCTCTACATGAGGGGAGTGCTGCTCTCGAAGAGTAACTTCATTAATGCTGATGATATGAAAGAGGCATGGGAACATATGTGTATAACGGTAATTGATAAGATGGATGAATTTTCTAGCAAAGCTATCTGCGTAAACAAAGATGATGAGCTCCACAATGGAACGATGGTTATGAATGTTTTAAACGATCTTGTTAATCAGCCAACAACGGAAGATGACATATCAGAACAGGAATTTCTAGAACATTTGGACAAATTTATGACAGAGAACTTTCCAAGCCCGAAAGAAGATGAGGAAGATGATGAGTGTGAAGATGAGGAAGAAAACATTTTCAATAATATAACTTCGGGCAGCATAGAACAGAATAACAACATCAAAGTCCAGGTAAAAATCCTGCAACCGATAAAAAATCCGAGAGAGGAGATGGATAAACTTGTGGGGTGTCAAGACATAAGGAAGCACATAGACGAACTATTGGCACTGACACGTTACAACAAGATGGTTCGCGAAGTCTTTCCAAATGCAAAACTTCATGAAGTGTCGCTACATAGTGTGTTCTATGGTAGGCCAGGAACAGGTAAGACAACAGTGTGCAAGATTTTCGGGTCACTACTACACGAGGCAGGTGCTTTGTCGAAGGGGCATGTAGTGGTAGCTGACAGAGGAAGTTTCATAGGGACACTTTGGGGTGACGAGGAACGTAGTGTCCGTCAGGTGCTGGAGTTGGCTCATGGCGGGGTGCTTATGATTGACGAAGCCTACTTACTGAACAGCAAACATGAAAGCGACCCTGGAAGGTTGGTTCTCCAACTTCTGATGCAGGTGCTGGCTGATGAGAGCCAACGCGACATCGCTATTGTTCTATGTGGATATAAAGAGCCTTTATTGAAGTTGATAAGTTCAAACATAGGACTTGACTCACGCTTTCCCAACCGTTTTGAGTTCAACGACTTCTCGGTAGATGAGTTGTTGGAGATTACACGCCGACGAATAGGGGAATACCATTATCGCTTGACGCGGCAAGCTTGGCAGAAGTACAAAAGCATGCTGATAGCCGCTTACAAAGACCGCGACAAAGATTCGTGGGGCAATGCCCGCTTCGTGAGCAATCAACTGGAGCGTATATACATCAAGCATGCCATGCGTTGTGTGAAGGAGAACGCTGTCGAAGGCAAAAAACTGCTTACATTAACTCCATCTGACATAACTCCCATAGAAGTGCCGCACGCAAAACATAGAATAGGGTTCTAATAGTTTCCAAACATTTGCTTCCATAGCTCAGTTATTTTTACTACCTTTGCAATCGCAAAAAGGAAGTATGGCAGAAAGTAACGATTTTTTGCATAATGTAGCAGACAAGGACTACGAGTACGGTTTTACAACCGACGTGGATACCGAGATAATCGACAAGGGATTGTCGGAGGATGTCGTGCGCCTGATTTCGAAGAAGAAGGGTGAACCCGATTGGCTGCTGGAGTTCCGCCTGCAGGCATATCGCTATTGGGTGGAGCAGAAACAGCCGGAATGGGGTCATCTGAATATGCCTGAGATTGACTATCAGGATATCAGCTACTATGCCGATCCTACAAAGTCAGGAAATTCGGGTAAATCCGGAGAAATTGACCCTGAACTGATGAAGACGTTCGACAAACTGGGTATTCCGCTTGAGGAGCGAATGGCTCTGGCGGGAACTGCGGTGGATGCGGTTATGGACAGCGTGAGCGTGAAGACGACCTTCCGTGACAAGCTTAGGGAGATGGGTATCATCTTCATGAGCATCAGCGAGGCTGTAAGGGAGCATCCGGATCTGGTCAGGGAATATCTGGGCAGTGTCGTTCCGTATCGCGACAATTATTTTGCAGCGTTGAATTCTGCTGTTTTCTCGGACGGCTCGTTTGTGTACATCCCCAAGGGAGTGCGCTGCCCTATGGAACTGAGTACGTATTTCCGCATCAACGCAAGGGGTACGGGACAATTCGAGCGTACGCTGATTGTGTGTGATGACGACGGGTATGTGTCGTACCTGGAGGGCTGTACGGCTCCGATGCGTGACGAGAACCAGCTGCATGCAGCCATAGTGGAGATTGTGGTGAAGGAGAATGCCGAGGTCAAGTATTCGACCGTACAGAACTGGTATCCGGGCGACAAGAACGGAAAGGGTGGGGTACTGAACCTGGTTACCAAGCGTGGACACCTGAGGGGTGCCAACAGCAGGCTTTCGTGGACACAGGTGGAGACGGGAAGTGCCATAACGTGGAAGTACCCTTCGTGCGTGCTGAGCGGTGACAACTCGCAGGCAGAATTCTATTCGGTTGCTGTTACAAACAATTTCCAGCAGGCAGATACGGGTACCAAGATGATCCATATAGGCAGGAATACGAAGTCTACTATTATAAGCAAAGGTATAAGTGCCGGCAGGAGCCAGAACTCGTACCGTGGTCTTGTTAAGGTTGCTTCGTCTGCACAGGGAGCACGTAACTACTCGTCGTGTGATTCCCTGCTGCTTGGCAGCAAATGCGGTGCTCATACTTTCCCATACATGGATGTCAAAAACAGCAGTGCCATTGTGGAGCACGAGGCGACTACGTCGAAAATAAGCGAGGAGCAGCTATTCTACTGCCAGCAGCGTGGTATAAATACCGAGGATGCCGTTTCGCTTATAGTTAACGGCTATGCCAAGGATGTCATAAACAAACTGCCTATGGAATTTGCCGTAGAGGCCCAGAAACTGTTAGGAGTAAGTCTCGAAGGCGCGGTTGGCTAATAAAGAAATATCATAATAAGGTGTTAAAGATAGAGAACTTACATGCCAGCATCAATGGCAAGGAGATATTGAAGGGTGTCAATCTTACCATACGGGATGGTGAGATTCATGCAATCATGGGTACTAACGGGGCAGGCAAATCGACATTGAGCAACGTGATTGTGGGGAATCCCATGTATGAAGTGACTCAAGGCAAGATAACGTTCAACGGACATAACCTGTTGGACATGAAACCCGATGAGCGTGCCAACATGGGAATATTCATGTCCTTCCAGCAGCCTGTCGAGATTCCGGGTGTGAGCATGACAAACTTCATGCGTGCGGCCGTGAATGCCCGCTATAAGGCTCAGGGACGCGAACAGCTTAGTGCCGGTGATTTCCTAAAGCTGATGCGAGAAAAACGAAAGATTGTGGAGCTTGACACCAAACTGACAAGCCGTTCGGTAAACGAGGGATTCTCGGGTGGGGAGAAGAAACGCAACGAGATTTTCCAGATGGCTATGCTGGAACCTGAATTCTGTATTCTGGACGAAACGGATTCGGGACTTGATGTGGATGCACTTCGCATTGTGGCAGAGGGTTTCAACAAGCTGAGGAAGCCTGATACAAGTGCTATGGTAATAACGCACTATGTGCGATTGCTGGATTACCTGAAACCGGATGTTGTAAGTGTCATGATTGACGGCCGCATCGTTAAGACGGGGGACGCTTCTCTGGCTGAAAAAATCGAGAAGACGGGATTCGACTGGATCAAGGAAGAGGTTGGATTATGAACGGTACAAGGCAATATACGGACTTCTTCAACGATGTAAGGGATACCCTGTATGCGCGTTCGTGCGATGTCATGAACGCACAGCGGGAAATGGCTTTGGCCAGATTCGAAAGCCTGGGATTTCCTACAAGAAAGACGGAGCGGTACAAGTATACAGATGCAGGGCTTGACTTCGAACCTGACTATGGTATCGCCTTGAGTACACTGACTGACGAATTGCCTAAATACTGCCATCGTATATGTAATGCTCCCATAGACGTTACACCTTATTATAATAGTATAGCTGACAGGAATGATGCTGTTGTATGTCTGAATACAATGCTGAGTGTGGATACCCTGTTGGTATACATACCACGCAATACCCGTCCCGAACACCCTATCCAGATAAGCAATATACTGAAGGGTGACAATGATACTATGGTGAACCGCCGGCTGCTTGTTGTTATGGAAGAGGGAGCAGAGGCAGATATCATCATCACCGACCATGCCGTGAACGACAGCAGGTTCCTGACAAATCAGGTCATAGAGGCCTTTGCTAGTGAGAACAGTCACCTGAATATATACGAGATAGAGGAAACACATCTTCTGTGTACAAGATACAGCAATGTCTATATTCACGAGAGCCGTAACGCAAGCGTAAGGCATACTTCGCTGAGCCTGTTCAACGGTCATACACGCAACACCTGTAACGTACAACTGGCAAGCGAGGGCTCGGAAGTTAATCTTAACGGCTGCGTAATTGCCGACAAGATGCAGCGTGTGGACAACAATACGCGTATCGAGCATCTGGTTCCGCATTGCACATCGAACGAATTGTACAAATACGTCCTGGATGACAGTGCAACAGGGGCGTTTGCAGGTATTGTGTATGTCAGTGAGGGTGCACAGAAGACATCATCGGCAATGACGAATGCCAACCTGTGTGCAACAGATTCGGCACGTATGTACACCCAGCCGATGCTGGAGATATATGCCGATGACGTCAAGTGTTCGCACGGCAGTACCGTAGGTCAGCTGGGAGAGGATGCCCTTTTCTACATGATGCAGCGCGGTATAGGTATTGACGAGGCACGACTGCTGCTGAAATCGGCTTTCATAACCGAGGTTGTAGAGACAATTCCGCTTGAACCGCTTCGCGACCGCCTTCATTTTCAGGTTGACAAGCGCCTGCGCGGTGAATTGAGCAAATGCGAGGGATGCAAACTGTGTAAGTAATTATGATGCGGGAAGATTTTCCTATTCTACAGAAGGTTATCTACGGGAAGTATCCGCTGGTTTACCTGGACAATGCCGCAACGACGCAGAAGCCACGTTGTGTGGTTGATGCAATGACCGAGGAATACTTCAACGTAAATGCCAATGTACACCGCGGGGTACATTTCCTCAGTCAGCAGGCAACTGACCTGCATGAGGCAAGCCGCGAAACCGTACGCAAGTTTATAAATGCCGGCAAGACAAGCGAAATAATCTTTACACGCGGTACTACCGAGAGCATTAACCTGGTGGCTACCTGTTTCTCCGATGCCTTTATGAAGGAAGGTGACGAGGTGATTGTCAGCGAGATGGAACACCACAGCAATATCGTCTCGTGGCAGATTGCTGCACAGCGCAAGGGAATCGTTCTGCGGGTAATTCCAATCAGTGACGACGGGGTTCTGGATATCGATGCCTACAAGGCTTTGTTCAACGAGAGGACAAAGATTGTAAGCTGCACACACGTCAGCAATGTACTGGGTACCGTAAACCCAGCCGGGGAAATTGTACGCATTGCCCACGAACACGGTGTTCCGGCATTGATAGACGGAGCACAGAGCACACCGCATTTTGCCGTAGACGTGCAGGATCTGGATTGTGATTTTTTCGCATTCAGCGGACATAAGATATACGGACCTACAGGAGTTGGTGTACTGTACGGCAAGGAGGAATGGCTGGAAAAGATGCCTCCGTACATGGGCGGTGGAGATATGATAAAGACCGTGTCGTTCGAGGGGACAACATTCAACGACCTGCCATACAAATTCGAGGCCGGCACACCTGACTACATAGCAACAACAGGACTTGCAAAGGCTTTGGATTATGTATCATCCATAGGTATGGACAATATTTACAGGCATGAGCAGGAACTGACGGAATATGCTATGTCCCAGTTGCTTAAAATCGATGAAACGGTAATTTTCGGTCCTAAGGACAAGCACGATGCAGTAATATCATTCCAGGTAGGCAATATTCACCACCTGGATATGGGTACACTGTTGGACAGATTGGGAATTGCTGTCAGGACAGGTCACCATTGTGCCGAACCGCTGATGCGTCGCCTGGGTATAGAGGGAACGTGCAGGGCAAGCTTCGCCCTGTACAATACAAAGGATGACGTGGATGCGCTGGTCAACGGTATCAGGCGCATCAGGCAGATGTTCTGATTTATTTACAGAGCAGAACACATATACTGTCCTGGAAATTGCGCCCTACGCCGGATGTGTGTATTCCCTGGTTTATTATTGAAAAACACATATTGTGACCGTTGCTTGCACGATAGTATCCTGCAAGCGATACTACACCTGTAACTGTTCCTGTCTTTGCATGGACGTTTTTTGCTGCAGGTGTTCCCTTCATACGTTTTCTGAGCGTGCCGTCGACACCGGCAACAGGAAGGGCTGCATACAGCTTTTTATAGATTTCATCGTTATTATGTGCATATATCAGGGCTTTTACCAATGCACGTGGAGTTACATAGTTGTACAGTGAAAGACCACTGCCGTCAGCTATCTTGCAATGCATGGTATCAACACCGGCGGCATTGAGCATAATGTTTATGCGGCCAGCCGAACCTGCACGCGAATACGGACTTGACAGCTGATGGAAGATACTTTCGGCCATCATATTGTCGCTGTTCTTCAGCATGGGAACAATTGCACTGCCTACTGTGTATTGCTGTGAGGCTTCCCAGGGAACAGTATTTGTCTCGACATCGTCCCAGCACCATCCCCAGCCCTTGTTGTCAACATGCGGCGTATAGATGTATTCGGAACCAAGGTACTGGAGCGATGCAATTGCCGTAAGCACCTTCATGCAGGATGCCGGTCGCATGCGATGGTCGGCATTGTATTCGTAAACGACTTTCTTCCTGTCAAGGTCATACACACAAATACCCGTCTGGCTGGTCTTGGAAATATTGCCTTTGCACAGCCGGTTGACTGCACCGAATCGTGACGATGAACACGATACAAGCAGTACGGATGACATTAAGATGAACAGTTTACGCATCATAAAAGGTTGATTTTATATGCAAAAGTATAAAAAAATATGCATGCAAGATATATCTTGCCACTTTTTTGGTATCTTTGTGCGCGAAATGATTTTATAATCAATGAAATTGATAATAAAGACTGGTTATGATAAGGAAGTATGATTTTCTGATAATCGGTGGCGGTGTGGCCGGTATGAGCTATGCGCTGAAGGTTAGCAAAAGCGGTAAAGGACGCATAGCACTTATCTGCAAGACAACACTTGACGAGGCTAATACAGCCAAGGCTCAGGGTGGTATAGCATCGGTAACTGACCTGATGGTGGATAATTTTGAAAAGCATATCCAGGATACTATCGTTGCCGGTGACTACATTTCCGATCCGGAAGCTGTAGAACAGGTAGTAAAGGGAGGTCCTGACGGTATCAGGGACCTGCTGTCGTGGGGTGTCAACTTCGACAAGAAGGAGAATGGCGAGTTTGACCTTCACCGCGAAGGCGGACACAGCGAATTCCGTATTCTGCATCATGCCGACGATACAGGCTTTGAAATACAGAGGGGCCTGATGGAGGCTGTCCGCAAAGATCCAAATATCGAGGTACTGGAAAATCACTTTGCCGTTGAGATAATTACCCAGCATCATCTGGGAATACGCGTTACGCGACGCAACACAGACATCGAGTGCTTCGGCGCATACGTGCTGAATCCGGAAACAGGCAAGATAGATACCTACCTGTCACGCGTAACGCTGATAGCTACAGGAGGAACTGGAGCCGTGTATGCTACCACTACCAATCCCAATATAGCAACAGGCGACGGTATTGCTATGGTATATCGTGCAAAGGGAAAGGTAAGGGATATGGAATTCGTGCAGTTCCACCCCACGGCCCTATACAATCCGGCAGAACGACATCCTGCATATCTGATTACCGAAGCAATGCGTGGATACGGAGGTATACTGAGACTTCCCGACGGAAAGGAATTCATGCAGAAGTATGACGAGCGTCTTTCGCTTGCACCGCGTGACATAGTGGCACGTGCCATAGACAATGAAATGAAAATACACGGTCTTGAGCATGTCTGCCTGGATGTTACCCACAAGGATCCGGAGGAGACAAAGCATCATTTCCCGAACATATATGCAAAGTGCCTGAGTATAGGTATAGACATTACCAAACAGTATATTCCCGTAGCACCTTGTGCCCATTATATGTGCGGCGGAATCAAGGTTGACCTTAATGCCCAGTCGAGCATTAAGCGCCTGTATGCCGTAGGTGAGTGTTCGTGCACAGGACTTCATGGAGGAAACAGGCTTGCAAGCAATTCGCTGATAGAAGCTGTCGTATATGCCGATGCGGCAGCAAGGCACTCGATTGAGAATATTGACAATTATGTCTTTAACGAGCGCATACCCGAATGGAATGACGAGGGTACTATGTCAAATGAGGAGAAAGTGCTGATTGCCCAGGATGCACGTGAGGTTAACCAAATAATGTCAACATACGTCGGTATTGTACGCAGCGATCTGCGTCTGCACCGCGCATGGGAACGCCTGGACCTTCTGTACGAGGAGACAGAACATCTGTTCAAACGCGTCAAGCCAACAAAGGATATATGCGAGCTGCGCAATATGATTAACGTAGGTTACCTGATTACACGCCAGGCACTGGAACGAAAGGAAAGCAGAGGTCTGCACTACACAATAGACTATCCCAAGCACGCACTGGACAAGTGAAGAAAAGTATTTTTGGCATATTACTGTGCATGGAAGGAGTTTTTCTGCTCCTTACAATGATTGTCAGTCTTGTCTACAAGGAAAATGACTGGTGGGCATATCTGTTGTCTGCATCCGTCAGTGTTGTCATAGGTCAGATATGTATATGGCTCAGTAAAAGAGACAAGGACAACAAGCGGTTTACACGAGCCGATTCGTTCATGGTTGTTACCCTTTCATGGGTGATATTCTCGGTAATAGGCATGATACCGTTCATCCTGATTGAGAAAATGGATCTGGCAAGTGCCTTTTTCGAGACAATGTCCGGTTTTACAACAACAGGTGCAACAGTTATAACGGACATTGACTCGATGACCCATGCCTTGCGCTTCTGGCGCTCGCTTACACAGTGGATGGGAGGATTGGGAATTGTCGTGTTCTCGTTTGCACTTATTCCGGTAAGTGAAATGAAGAACAATAATATATTCTCGGCCGAGGTTACAGGTATAGGACTTGACAAGATAAGACCCAAGATAGGTTCAACGGCAAGGCGCCTGCTCATCATATACCTGATACTGACATTCATCTGTACATTGCTGTACTATGTAGGACCTATGGGCATTTACGATGCTGTATGTCATGCACTTTCTACAATAGCCACAGGCGGATTCAGTACACATTCTGAAAGTATAGCATATTTTCATTCGACATACATCGAATACATATGTGCTGTATTTATGATATTGTCGAGTATCAACTTCTCACTTTTCTATTATGCAAGCATGAGAAGGTGGCATGTATTAAGGCAAAACGAGGAAGTCAAGGTTTTTCTCACCGTAGTTCTGTGCATGACAGGATTCTTCTTTATACTGTTCAGTTTTTCACATGCACACAAAGACCTGTCCATTCTTCCAACAGGTCTGGAGGAAACATTCCGTACATCGTTCTTCCACGTTGCTACGGTCATAAGCAGTACAGGTTTCTCGGCACAGAAATTTGACTATGTTGCATGGGGCGACCAGTATTGGATGCCGACAGTAGTAATCATGGCAGTAGGTGCATGTGCCGGAAGCACTGCCGGAGGAATGAAGACAATACGTGCCATAATATGTGCCAAGAGTGTGAGAAACGAATTCATACGTCAGCTGCATCCCAATGCCGTACTGGGAATAAGGATAAACGGAAATATAATTTCTGAAAGCAGGGTAAAGCATTCGCTCGGATTTCTGTTTCTATACATATCGATGGTAGTTATAGGAATGACAATACTCACCTACATCGGATTGGATGCCGATACAGGACTGGGGGCATGTATCAGTTCTCTTTCCAACGTAGGTCCAGGTACAGGAACATGCGGTCCCTCAGGAACATTTGCACACGTACCTGCATTAGGAAAATGGCTTTTATCTTTCTACATGCTGGTAGGCCGTCTGGAGATTTATACAGTATTGTTCCTATTTATGCCAATATTCTTCAAAGGAAGCAAATAAACAATGGATACAGCATATAATCAGTATATAAACAAAAAAAAAAGCAGGGTTATAGGATTGACCTATACCTCTCCCATATTCGGTCCTATACACAGCCGAAGACTGGGAATATCGCTTGGAATCAATCTGCTCCCTGATGACGGGAAGTGGTGTAATTTCGACTGCATATATTGCGAATGCGGGCTTAACAGATTCAAAAGTGCAAAAAATCCTTTACCGACTGCACAACAGGTTGTAGATGCGCTTGTATCTAAACTGCAGGAAATGAAGGCAGGAGGAATCACACCGGATGTACTTACATTTGCAGGTAACGGAGAACCTACAATGCATCCTGATTTTCCAGAGATTGCACAAAAGGTGATTTCTGTCCGTAATCGGTATTGCCCTGATGCAAAGGTAAGTATTCTTTCCAATTCAACACAGATACATCGTGACGATGTGCGTGAAGTATTGATGCAATTTGACAACAATATTCTGAAGCTTGATACTGTTGATGCCGGATACATAAACCGTGTAAACCAGCCGACAGGCGGATATGATTTGGAAAGGGTAGTGGAAAATATGTGCAAGTTCAACGGAAACCTGATTATCCAGACAATGTTTATGAAAGGTGTTGACGAAAATAACATCAGTGTTGACAATACAGGTGACAAATACGTAGAACCATATATACAAGCATTGAAACGAATAAAGCCAAAGAAGGTAATGATATATACCATTGACAGGAACACACCTGTGGAAACCCTGAAAAAAGCCGGCAGGGAAGAACTGGATTCCATTGCCGACAGAATACGCAGGGAAGGAATGGATGTAAGTGTTTCGTACTAATTCATAATTCATAATTGATTGAAAAGGTTTCTTGTCATATTATACGCTGTTATGTTATGCACAGTCAATATTCTCGCCCAAGTACCTGAGCAGGATGAATATGACTGGCAGAATCTTCCGCGTGAATATAAATTGAAACTGACAAGATACCGCTATCCCAATCCTATAATAGAGAACGAAGATACAATGTGGACATACCTGTTACCTGAATTGCCGGTATATGCACCACTCAAATTCAAAAACGAAAAGCAGATACGCAAATACAACAAACTGGTATATAACGTAAAGAAAGTCCTGCCACTGGCTCAGAAAGTAAATGCCATAATAAAGGAAACATACGAAACACTGGAAATGCTGCCTGACAAGAAAAGCAAGGAGGCACACATAAGGGCTGTGGAAAGGGATATAAAAAGACAATTTACCCCCGAGATGAAGAAACTTACCTATTCTCAGGGAAAACTGCTTATAAAACTGGTGGATAGGGAATGTAACCAGTCATCATACGAAATAGTAAAGGCATTCCTGGGTCCTGCACGTGCAGCATTCTATCAGGTGTTTGCATGGACAATGAGGGCATCGCTGAAAAAAAAGTATGATTCGGAAAATGACGACAAGATGGTTGAACGTGTTGTAAGACAAGTAGAACTGGGACTTATATGAAGAAACTGACTGTATCCGAAATGAACCGCATGAACATAAGGCAGTTCAAGGAGAGCAAAAAGACACCTCTCATAATTGTCCTTGACCATATACGCAGCCTATATAACGTAGGCAGTATATTCCGCACGGCAGATGCAATGCGTCTGGAAGGAATATACCTGTGCGGAATAACGGCAACACCTCCCAATACCGAAATACACAAGACAGCACTCGGTGCCGAGGATTCAGTAGAATGGAAATACTTCAACCATACAATGGATGCAGTGGATTATCTGCACAGTAACGGGTATACCGTTATGTCAGTAGAACAATGCAAAGGAAGCACAATGCTCAATGACTTCACTCCTGAGGAAGGCAGAAAATATGCCTTCGTATTCGGTAACGAAGTAAAGGGAGTTGACCAGAATATAGTAAATGCAAGCGACGGATGCCTGGAAATACCACAGTTAGGTACAAAGCACAGTATGAATGTATCAGTTACTGCAGGTATGGCAATATGGCACTTTGTAAGTAAAAGTTATCTACAATAATGTCGAAAAATACCAATAAAACATACCTAGTAAATACCTTTCAAGGTAGATAAAAACAATCCTATTATGATTATGAACATGTAATTTCAGTTCTAAACAGCAATAAAATACAGAATATAAACATTTAACCAATATAACCTAACTTTCAATAAAAAAGCAATTTGAACTGAAAGCACAGAAAGTTATGAACACTTTTGATACGGTATTATAATCATCATTAAAATTCCAATTAAATAAAATCAATAAAATAATAATAATGGATATAAAGGAAGAGATAAAGAAAATGTGCCTTGAAAAAAATGCTATCATAATGGCACATTACTATACCGACGGCGAAATACAGAACATTGCAGATTTTGTAGGTGATTCCCTGGCTCTGGCACAGAAGGCAGCTGAAACCGAAGCAGACATTATTGTAATGTGCGGTGTGCATTTTATGGGCGAGACATGCAAGATACTGTGCCCAGGCAAGAAAGTACTGGTACCTGATCCCGAAGCTACATGTTCCCTGGCAGAAAGCTGTCCTGCAGACAAGTTCAGTGAATTTGTAAAGGCTCATCCCGGACATACTGTTATCAGCTATGTAAATACAACGGCAGCGACAAAGGCTGTTACAGATGTTGTAGTAACCAGCAGTAATGCACGTCAGATAGTAGAGTCTTTTCCACAGGATACACCTATAATATTCGGTCCTGACAAGAATTTGGGCGGATACATCAACAGTATTACCGGCCGTAATATGCTGTTGTGGGAAGGAGCCTGTCATGTTCATGAGCGGTTCTCTGTAGAGAAAATACTGCAGTTGAAGGCCCTGCATCCAAACGCAAAGATACTGGTTCATCCCGAATGCAAGGGTCCTGTAGTAAAACTTGCCGACAAGGTAGGCAGTACGGCAGCACTTCTCAAATTCAGCATAAATGACGATGCAACCGAATTCATAGTAGCTACCGAAAGCGGCATACTTCACGAGATGCAGAAGTCATGTCCGCATAAGACATTCATTCCAGCACCTCCGAATGACAGTACATGTGCATGCAACGAGTGCAATTATATGAAGATGATAACAATGCAGAAACTGTATAATTGCCTGAAGAACGGTTATCCGGAAATCAATATTGACGCAGATATTGCAGAAAAAGCCGTGCTTCCTATCAGGAAAATGCTTGAAATATCAGCAAAACTTGGATTATAGCAAATGGGAGAATCATTACCGGTACTTATACAGGATTTCGCCTATATACTGATAGTAGCAGGTATTACGACGGTTATCTTCAAGATACTGAAGCAACCGCTGGTACTCGGTTATATAGTAGCAGGTTTTCTTGCAGGATCACATTTTTCCTTCACACCTACCGTGATTGATACACACATGTGTGAAGACTGGGGTCAGATAGGCGTAATATTCATTATGTTCACATTAGGTCTTGAATTTTCGTTCAAGAAAATTGTGAATATGGGAATATCACCCATCCTGTGTGTGTGTCTGATAATGGGCAGTATGATGTTCATAGGCAATGCCGTAGGTCACCTTTTCCAATGGTCGGCAATGGACTGTCTGTTCCTTGGCGGTATGCTGTCCATGAGCAGCACAACCATTATATACAAGGCCTATGACGAAATGGGCCTCAGACACCGAAAATTTGCCGGTAACGTCCTTTCAGTACTTATATTGGAGGATATCATGGGAATATTGCTCATGATATTATTGTCAACCATTTCCGTATCCCGCGAATTTCATGGTATAGAGTTGATAAAAAGCCTGGTCAAGCTTGGCTCACTGCTTATTATATGGTTTATTGTAGGTGTATTCCTTTTGCCATCGCTGCTCAAGCGCTACAAGCGTTATATAAATAACGAGACACTTATGATAGTTTCGCTTGCATTGTGCTTTGTTCTTGTATTTATAAGCAACGGTGTTGGCTATTCACCTGCATTCGGTGCATTCATGATGGGCAGTATTTTATCGGAAACCATCGAAGCCGAGCAGATAATGCATGCCGTAAATCCTGTCAAGGACCTTTTCGGTGCCATATTCTTCGTAAGTGTAGGTATGATGGTTGACCCGGCCGTTATTGCAGATAACTGGTCAGAGATACTTATTCTTACTTTTACCATAATAATAGGACAGGCTGTTTTCGGTACGTCAAGCTACCTTATTACAGGCAGTTCGCTTAAGGACAGTATACACAGCGGCTTTTCAATGACCCAGATAGGCGAGTTTGCATTCATCATTGCCGTAATGGGTGAGTCTTTCGGTGTAATCAGTTCCAGGATATATCCTATCGTAGTGGCAGTAAGTATAATTACTACATTCTGCACTCCGTATATGATAAAGTTTGCGTCACCTGCATGTAATTTCATAGATTCACATATTAAGTTCGACATAGATGACAAGTTGAGCATAATGGAAAATGTGAAATATCACAATATACACAGCAAGCTTATAAATGTATGGAAGCGCCTTCTGCTTTCCATGCTATACCAGTCAGTGGCATATTTCATACTGTCAGTTGCCACACTCAGTATATTGTATTTTGCAATTCCGCTTATCAATGATATACTTTCATACTTCATACCATACGGTAATTTAGGAGAGAATATAGCAAATATACTGTTCAAGATTATCGGTATACTGGCAGTATCTCCTTTCCTGCGTGCAATATGCATACGCAAGAATCACAGTTTGGAGGCCAAGTACCTGAAAAACTGCGGATGGGTAAACAAGTCACTTCTATGGCTTACGTTTATTGTAAGATTTATTTTATGCGCTTCCTTGATATATGCAATACTGGATTTCAATTCATTATTATCAGGTTGGACGGATGCATTGTTTGCCGTAGCCATACTTTCCTTGATACTGTACAGCAGGCTTATAAAGATGATAAGCATACGCATGGAGCGTATATTCAAGCAGAACCTGTATCGTAAGGAGAATATGCAGAAAGGTCCACTGTATGCCAGAAAACTGCGAGGCAAGGACCTGCATATTACACGGCTGGAAATACCCGAGTTCAGCCTTTGGTCGGGAAACAAGCTGTCGAAACTGAATATAGGAAAGAACAACGGTGTCCATGTTGCGGCTATCATACGCGGACGTCTGCGTATAAATATTCCGGGTGGCAACAATATGGTATTCTCGGGTGACATTCTTGAACTTGTAGGCGACGACAAGAGCATAGAACTGGTACGCCAGCGCATGAATGCCGAAACAACAAGTCTGGAGAACTATTCCAAGGCCGAGGAACTCAAGCTCAACAAATTTGTAATATCACAGGATTCCAGGCTTATAGGCATAAGTTTGGGAGAAAGTAATATTCGTGAACAGTTCCACTGTACTGTAATAGGATTCGAAGACAATGAAGGCAATCTGATACCGACAAGTCCGAACAGGAAAATAAAAGCCAACGATACTATGTGGGTAGTCGGTGAATATGAAAATCTTGAATTACTTAAACTCATAACCAACCCTCCGTTTACAATAAAGGACGGTATATTGAATATAAAATAATTATTTATATGAAAGCAGGTATAGTAGGTCTGCCTAATGTAGGCAAGTCAACTTTGTTTAATTGTCTGAGCAGTGCAAAGGCACAGTCGGCAAATTTTCCATTCTGTACAATTGATCCCCAGATAGGGCAGGTTGTAGTACCTGACGAACGCTTGACAAAATTAGCTGAAATAGTACATCCCGGACGTATAGTTCCAGCTGTATGTGACATAGTGGATATTGCAGGACTTGTAAAGGGTGCAAGCAAGGGCGAGGGACTTGGTAACCAGTTTCTTGCCAATATACGCGAATGTGATGCAATCATACATGTATTGCGTTGCTTTGACGACCCCAACATTGTTCATGTAGACGGCAGCGTAAATCCTGTTCGTGACAAGGAAATCATCGACCTGGAACTTCAGTTCAAGGATCTGGACACATTGGAACAGCGTCTGAAGAAGGTCGAGAAAGTTGCCCGTGTAGGCGGTGACAAGGCAGCAAAGATAGAGTTAGGTGTAATTGAAGCATACAAGTCCGCATTGCTCGAAGGCCGCAGTGCCCGTACCGTACAGTTTGAAACAGAAGAGGAGATAGCAGCAGCAAAGAGTTTGTTCCTGCTGACAACAAAACCTGTATTGTATGTATGCAATGTCGACGATGCCAGTGCGGCAACAGGTAACCAGTTTACCGAAGCCGTAAAGAAGGCCATAGAAGGTGAGAATGCCGAGATGATTATTATCAGCGCCCAGACAGAAGCAGACATTGCCGAACTTGATACATACGAGGAAAAGCAGATGTTCCTCAATGACCTGGGACTTGATGAAAGCGGCTGTAACCGTATAATAAAGGCCATATACCATTTGCTTACCCTGCAGACATTCATCACAGCCGGTGAGATGGAAGTCAAGGCGTGGACCTTCCGCCGCGGATGGAAAGCACCACAGTGTGCAGGAGTAATACATACCGATTTCGAACGCGGCTTTATCCGTGCCGAGGTAATCAAGTATGACGACTATATCAGATACGGTTCCGAGGCAGCCGTCCGCGAAGCGGGCAAAATGTCAGTTGAAGGCAAGGAATACGTTGTACAGGACGGTGACATCATGCACTTCCGCTTTAATGTATAAAAACCATCACCACATTCATTTTTAATTATGAATTATGAATTATGCATCATATTATGGAATCCTGATTCCGTTGCATTCAGTTTAGGTCCGCTGGAAATACGCTGGTACTCCCTGTTGTGGTGTGTCGGTCTTCTGGCTGTATATATGCTGATGCACAGGCTGTTCCGTCAGCAGAACCTGACAGAGGAACAGTTCGAACCCATGTTCATATACTGTTTCATAGGTATACTGGCAGGTGCACGACTTGGTCATTGTCTTTTCTATGAACCAGAGTTTTTCCTGTCACATCCCGTCGAGATGTTCCTGCCCATACGCAAGTTTCAGGACGGTCAATGGCACTTTACAGGATACGAGGGTCTTGCCTCGCACGGCGGAACAATAGGATTGATGATAGCCCTGTGGCTGTATCATCGCAAGTCAGGTATCAGGTTCCTTCACGTACTGGACAATGTAGCCATAGTAACTCCGGTATGCGCATGTGCCATACGACTTGGCAACCTGATGAATTCAGAGATAATAGGCCGCCCGACAGATGTTCCATGGGCATTTGTATTCCAGCATGTCGACCAGCAGCCGCGTCATCCGTCGCAGTTGTACGAAGCCCTTTGCTATGCCTTGTTCTTTGTTATAGTATGGACAATATACAAAAAGAGTAGTATAAAGACAGGCAGTGGATTCTACTTTGGTATTTGTCTTTTCCTAATATTCATTAGCCGTATATTTATCGAGCTTACCAAGGAGAACCAGGTACAGTTCGAATCATCGATGATACTCAATATGGGTCAGTTGCTCAGCATTCCGTTCGTTCTGATAGGCGCATATTACATGTACCGTGGATTAACCCAAGACAGCAATAAGTAAACTATTATGAAAAAATCATTGCTACTGATTTTCATATTGGCATTTGGTATTGTCAGCAATGCACAAACCACCGGTACGATATACCGCATACGCTCGGCATCTCCCACAGGTGAAGGCAAGTATGTTACTGTAATGGGCAGCAATTTGAGTGCTTCGGTCCAACTTGCCGACCTTAGTTCCGACAGCAAGGACCAGATGTGGGTACTGGTTGCTCCCAGGGGTATAGACAATGGCTGTGCCTTTTACAGTTTGGGTACCGGGATGACAATCGATATGGCGCCTAACGAAACTACTGACCGCTACAAGTTGCTGCAGTGGAAATCCAAATTCGACCAGAACCAGATGTTCCAGATACACTCGCCAGGTATTGCCGGTTCCGCAATTCAGCTTGTTTCCAATTCGGACAACAGCCGTGTCCTTACAAAACACGACGACTTTACCCTATGGATGGATCAGGACTATTCCAGCCAGGATACATATTTCGAACTAGAGGAGATCATGGATTACAAGGATGTCAATTTTCCAGTTCCGTATGTATCATACAATATAATAAGCTATAATCACGATACCCGGCTGAGCAATCGTCTAAGCAAGGAAAATGACGCCCCTATATACTCAGATCCTGCCGAAGAGGGCAACAGCGGCCAGAACTGGGCGCTGAAGGTTCCGCAGTACTATGTCGACAACGACGGCAGTTTCAAGGCCAATACTTTCCAGTTGTACAATACATATTCGGGAAAGAGTTTTGACGGAACCTTCGACAACGATGACAAGGGAATACTACAGTGGACGACGGCATCCAATAACAATGCCAACCAGTTCTTTACAATAGAGACAGTCGATGATAACGAGCACGTCTACAGAATATACGGACAGACAACAGGCTGGTGGTATGATACGTCCGGCTGGCATTATGGTGCCGTCAACCATTATGTAAAGGTTAATGACGACGGTACAGTAACTACAACCAAGGATAACCAGGATACAGATACATACTTTTATATACAGGCAACAGACCCTTATCTGTTCCCCGACAGACCATACTGGCAAAACGAAACCATATACGAGGTAAACAAGGAGAAAGGTCATGCAACATACATTCCGTATAGCGATAGCGAAAGCCTTCGTAGCGATGCGCGTTACGACAGGGCATGGCTCGACCCCGAAAACAGCAGCAGGTGGATAAGCCTCAACGGAACGTGGAAGCTTGACTGGCGTCCTGTTCCTGATGATTTAACCCTTCCCGGCGAGGAGGTATACGGAAACGACGTTGATGCATCATCGTGGGATGACATAACTGTACCAGGATGCCTGGAGATGCAGGGATACGGCACACCGTATTATATAAATGTAAACTATCCCTTCAGCGACAATCCACCGTATATATCCATGAAGAGCGGTCTTGTCAATACCGTTGCATCATACCGTCGCAACTTTATTCTTCCAGAAGGTTGGGACGAGGAACGCACGCTTATCCATTTTGACGGAGCATATTCATGCATATACCTGTATGTAAACGGTCAGGGCGTAGGTTACAGCGAGGGAGCAAACAACGATGCCGAATTTGATATAACAGAATATGTCCATGCAGGTGAAAACAACGTTACCGTACAGGTTATACGCTTCACCGATGCCTCGTATCTCGAGGATCAGGACATGTGGCGCATGAGCGGTATCCACCGTGACGTATATCTGGTATCCGTACCCAGGACATTCGTTCGCGACCACCGTATCACTACATTGAATCAGTCAGACGATGCCACATCAGGATGTATATCTGTTGACCTCGTCGTTGACAACCGCGACAAACAGGCATGCAGGAAGACCTGCGAGGTACGTTTCATATCCCCCGAAGGCATTCCGTATGCCAGCGACACCCGAGACGTTGTATTCAGCGACGGCGAGGACGAGCAGACAGTCAATATCCAGTTCTCGTGCTTTAACAACCTCCAGCCCTGGACATCAGACAACCCCAACCTCTATACTATCGAGGTCATACAGAAGAACAATAGCAACGAGGAGGAAATGGCCTTTGCCACAAAGTACGGTTTCTGCAAGCCGGACATCAAGAATGCCCAGTTCCGCATCAATGGCAGGCGCATCTTCCTGAAGGGCGTCAATACCCAGGATACACATCCGGTTCTTGGACGTACTATGGATGTCGGGACAATGTGGCGTGACCTGACAATGATGAAGCAGGCAAATGTCAACTGCGTACGCACGTCACACTATCCGCGTTGTCCCAAGATGAATGCCATGATGGACTATCTGGGACTTTATCAGATTGACGAGGCTGACGTCGAGTTTCACAAGAACTGGTCAGACAAGGGCAATATCCATACATCTCCATCATGGCGCGGTGCAATCGTCGACCGCGAGGAGCGTATGACACTCCGTGACCGTAACCATCCATCGGTTATATGCTGGTCGCTTGGCAATGAGAGTGACGGCGGTGTCAACTTCAATTATGCCTATGATGCCATACGCGCACTGGACAGCCGTCCCATACATTACGAGGGAGCCACACGTGCAGGAACCTCTCCTACGGACATCAACAGCTATATGTATAGCGATATAAATACGGTCAACAGCAAGGCAAATGGTCAGAGCAAGCCTCATTTCCTGTGCGAATACGCCCATGCAATGGGTAATTCGGTCGGTAATCTGGCAGAGTACTGGGAAGCCATAGAATCCAGCCAGAACGGTATGGGCGGCTGCATCTGGGATTGGGTTGACCAGGCAATACTGGATTACGAGGATATACGTAACGGAGAACTCAAGGTCAACGGCTTCAACAAATACCGCAACGGCTGGGATCACACCCCTTCAGGCATATCACAGGGCAATTTCGTCAACAACGGCATCATTACTGCCGACCGTGCATGGACAGGCAAGCTTGACGAAGTACGTCGCGTCTACCAGTACGTCAAGTTCAGCGATAACCTTACCAACAACAAAACCGTTAGGCTCAGACAGGGTTACGAGACAATAACACTTGAGGGCTATACACTCAGGTATGCGGTACTCAGAAACGGCGAGGAAGTCGAGACAGGTTCAGTAATACTGCCGGCCGTCAACTTGGCGACGGCATACAGTCCTACCTATGTCGAAATTCCGTACAGCACCACATTCGATTCCGATGCCGAATACCTTCTCAACCTCTCGGTATGCATACCACACGCAACTGAATGGTGCGAGGAAGGTTATGCAATTGCACGCAAGCAGTATATCCTGCAGGAACGTGCCTCGTTGCCGGATGTGGAGAAGGGTGAGCAGCCGCTGACATACGAAAACGGCCTTATCAGCAACGACAAGGTCAGCATCAGGGTAGCAACATCAGGTTCCATCGAGGAAAAGGGAATCACCAGCTGGCAGATGGGCGGGGTAAATGTAATCCCCGAAGGCGCCGTTCCCGAATACAGCAACTACCGCTGGATAGAAAACGACGCACCATACGGTACCGACCCAAGCTACTCCACCGGTAACGGAATTACAGGCAAGAGCGTATCGGTATCACTTGCCGCTGACGCAAGTACGGCAACCATCCGACAGGAAGGCACAGGCACATTATGCGACTACGTTTACATATACACCGTTTACAATAACGGCACTGTAGACCTCGAAGCCTCGTTTACATCCAAGTCATCGTCATTGCGCCGTTTGGGTATGGCCATGCAGTTCGCCCCCGGGCTTATGTACACCCAGTACTATGCGCGAGGTCCCAGATCCAACACCATTGACCGCAAGACAGGCAGCGACCTGGGTATATACACAATGCCCGTCAGCCAGTATCACGTCGACTATGTTGCCCCGCAGACAAGCGGTGACCGTCAGGATATGCGATGGCTTGTATTGTACAATGCAGACAACAAGGGCATCAGGATAGAATCACAGGGTCAGGTTAATTTTTCACTGGACAATTACGACGATGCCTTCATGCACAATTACATCCATTCCCACCAGTGGAATATGCCAGTGTCAGACAATATCTATGCACACTTCGACTATATGCAGCAAGGCATAGGCAACGCCTCGTGCGGAGCGGGTGTAATGGACAAATACAAAATTCCTTCAATAGGCACACATTCCTACAAGCTCAGATTCTCCTATACCGACGACACACCCACAGGTATCGAATCGATGTACGATGGACAAAGTACGATGTACGATGAGGAAATGGTAAATGGTAAATACTACGATCTCACCGGCCGTACCGTCCATTCCCAACCCCAGCGCGGAATCTACATCACCAACGGCAAGAAAATAGTAATCCGCTAACCGGTATAGAAAACAAGGAATATATGGCAAAGATAATTGTTCAAGAAATAAAGTCTAATATTATGAAAAAGTTTTTTTGCTTATTGTTTACGGTCTTCCTGTCAAGTGTCACCTTTGCCCAAGTCAACGAAAACGACATTACCATGGTGTCCTATGAACAGAGTTGGATGGACCGTGAAGGTACACTTGCCCTGAAGAACAATACAGATAAGGAAATCCATAATGTATCATTTAGAATTACCTATCTTGATATGGCAGGAAATCCTCTCGACTATGAGGATTTTGAGGAAGAAGTTGATATTGCGCCTGGAATGACTAAAAAACTGGACATTTCTGCTTATGAACGCGACCGCCATTACAATTATCACGAATCGGAAGCCTTTCCTGGTGATTCACATCCTTTCGAAATCAAGTTTGAGCTGAAAGATTACAACAGTATCATTGATGATGATTCAGACGATGATTCAGACGAAGAAATTTCAGAAGTCATTCGTTCTGTCAAAGACGTGAATGAAGGCCTTATTTCTTCTTTCTTTAAAGCCTCTATCGCTATATTTATTTTTGGATTGTTTATTTTTGGCGTTTGTGTTGGTTTGTATGTCCTCGTGGCTGTCATGGCTCAGAATCGTCATCGCTCAGCTGTACTTTGGATAATTCTCAGTATACTGTCCACTCCTATACTAGCGATTATTCTATTACTCGTTCTTGGGGATAGCAATTCAAGCGAAGAAGGCCACTACGAAAAATAGATTTGATTATACATAAAAAACTGTCATTTGTTCGCAGATGATGACAAATGGAGGCCTATGGATACAAAATTAACTCAGCATTGAGCAATGTACGGAAATGTTTAGTTATAAAATTCAATAAAAATGCAACATCTATTTCGTAGTATTATAATAATCTTGGTTCTATTGAATACATACACATCACATATATGTGCACAAACTGTAGGTTACACGTACAATGCATTGGGATTAGACGGCTGCATATTGAAATATAGTGTTGCAAAACAGGATACAACTTACTATATCATTGCTACAGTGCGTTCTTCCCGTATGAATTTCTTGAATGAACCGATGATGAAAATTCGTACATTTAATGATGAAGTTTTAACCTTAAGAGGTGTAGCTATTAGTAGCAACACTAAATCTGCCGGTATTATCTCTGGTAACATGGTTCTACCTGTAACTCAGATCAGTGCTACAGCCCAGTTTTTCATAACCCCAAAGGAATTTGAGATGTTGAACAACGGTGTTTCCAAGATACGCTTGTCCATGACCCCTATGAATCATGAACGAAAATTTAAGAAAGACAAAATAGGAAAAAAACTCTATCAGTTCTATCTAAGAGCCAAGGATAAAGACGATGAATTCTGAACAACAAACTCTATTACCGAACAAGATTTGAAAGATATATTTGAATTGCTGGAGAAGCAGGGGTGGAAGCCTTTTGAAAAATTATGGAACAGAAAGAATATGCGCCAAGACTATTGTAAGGCCATGGGCAAGAAAGAGGCATCGGAATTCCTGGATGCCTTGCTAAAATCAGGGGTGTACCTGCTACCGTACCTACTACGTAGCAGGTATTTTTTTGCCACTGCCGTACCTTTGCATCGTACATTGTACATTGTACATTGTACATCGTACGTTGTACATATTATTAACCTTGAGTTGAAGTGAGGAGGATGTTCCCGGGTAAATGCGCAAGGAATCCAACCTTCTTCTCGCAAACAACTCAAAAAAAATGAAAGGCAAACAAAACATTTTCATTGGGAATCTCCAGATGGAGACCCAGACGGTTTTTACCGAGAACGGTAACATCAACATCTATCCCTGTGCTTTCGAGCTGGGAAATCACATCGTGGCAGGCAATGCCGGTTGTGTACGGCAGAGCATAATCTTCCAGCTGCGCTTCCCCAAGCGCCTGGGCAAGGCTCTGATCGAGGCGCTGCTGCGTGGGGAACAGGAGGAACTGCAGGCCTTTGTGAAAACCCGCCGCTCGGAAACGAAGTGGGCCTTGTAGAGAGAGAATCAAAACTGTGACAGTTCCAATTGTGACAATTAAAAAAATGAGGGACAATACCCCATGTATATACTATATAACTAATTAATATATAGATAGTTATATATAGTTTAAATGGAATTGTACCACCTCTGAAAACATACTGTCACAACTGGAACTGTCACGAACAGCCAATTAATTATTCACCTAAAAAGCAATAAATCAATGAAATACGATATCACTAAGAAGTCGGCACCCAAGATGCCGAACCTGGGAAATGGGACAGAATGTATCAAAATCCTACTCTCACAGACCTCGAAAGACATGCATGAGCCCCTTGTTCCGATGCTTTTCCCCATACTTGGCGCTCATATAAGCGGAGCAGAATTTCAGTATCCTGACCTCAGCTGGAAGGAAATGACTGGCATAATGGCCAATCTTGTGGCCAAAAGTGGCGACAACAAGGGCCAATTGTCACATTTGCAGACTCCTCGAGGTAACACGTGCAGGCTCCGGAGGTAACACGTGCAGGCTCCTGAGGTAACATATTTACCCGTAGGGAAGGACACGAAACGGCGTATCAAAGGCCACGAGACGGCGTATCGGGAACGGCCAGACGACGTAGAGAAAATAAAAAGATTAAAAAATTAAAAAGTTAAACCATTAAACTATTAAACAACTATGAGTAAGATTATCTATCGCGAAGTGCGTACGGCACCGGGGCTGAAGCTGACCGATGCCAACTGGGAGACATATCCAGTAGGCGTTGTAGTTTGTCAACGGATTTACAGTAGCTTTTTTATCTCGTTCAGCTTGTTGAGGGCGTCGATGGGGGTGAGGGAGTTGATGTCGATGTCGACCAGCTGGCGTCTGATGTCCTCGAGTACAGGGTCATCCAGGCGGAAGAAGTTGAGCTGGTCGCCTTTGTCTGCTGCTTTCCTGGCTCCTGCTGCCTGTCCGTTGCCCAGTTCCTCGTGCTTTTTCTCCTCCTCGAGCTGCCGTAGTATGACTTCCGAACGGTTGACGATTGCCCGGGGCATGCCTGCCAGTGCTGCTACGTGGATACCGAACGAGTGTTCCGAGCCTCCCTTTGCCAGTTTGCGCAAGAATACAATCTTGCCGTCCTGTTCAAGGACGCTGACATTGTAGTTGTGTATACGGCTGTATATATTCTCCATCTCGTTGAGTTCGTGGTAGTGTGTGGCAAACAGGGTGCGTGGGTGTGAGCGTTTGTTCTCGTGGATGTATTCGACAATACTCCATGCTATTGATATACCGTCGTAGGTGCTGGTTCCGCGTCCCAGTTCGTCAAAGAGTACGAGCGAGCGCGGGGTAAGGTTGTTGATTATGCTTGCTGCCTCGTTCATCTCGACCATGAAGGTACTTTCGCCAAGCGATATGTTGTCGGATGCACCGACGCGGGTGAAGATTTTGTCGACATATCCGATGCGTGCCTTCTCGGCAGGAACGAACGATCCCATCTGTGCCATAAGTGTAATGAGGGCTGTCTGACGGAGCAGGGCACTCTTACCGGACATGTTGGGGCCTGTGATAATCATTATCTGCTGGTTGTCCTTGTCCAGGTAAACGTCGTTGGGAATGTATCTTTCGCCAGTGGCCATCAGCTGCTCGATGACAGGATGGCGTCCTGCCTTGATGTCTATTGCGTCGCCGTCGTCAACAGTCGGACGGGTGTAGTTCCTGGCACGTGCAGAGATTGAGAAGCCAACCAGGCAGTCGAGCCTTGCTATTATGGTTGCATCTTCCTGCAGGGTTCGGGTGAATTCGGCCGTCCAGCGTACAATGTCCATGAACAGCCGTGTTTCAAGGGCAAGGATTTTCTCCTCGGCACCGACTATTTTTTCCTCGTACTGCTTCAGTTCCTCGGTTATGTAGCGCTCTGCGGACACCAGTGTCTGCTTTCGTATCCATTCGGGCGGAACCATTGACTTATAGGTGTTGCGTACCTCCAGGTAATAACCGAATACATTGTTGTATCCGATTTTCAGGCTTTGTATTCCCGTGCGCTCTGCCTCGCGTTGCTGCATGTCTATCAGGTAGTCCTTGCCGCCGGTTGCTATATGTCTGAGTTCGTCCAGCCGGGCATCCACGCCTGCAGCAATTACACCGCCCTTTGCAACCAGTGCAGGTGCATCAGGCATAATGCTTTTCTCCAGCCGCTGCCGCAATTCGAGGCAAAGGTCCAGTTTTTCTGCTATTTCGGTCAATGACTTTTCGCCGCTTTGCTCCAACGCTTCCCTGATTGGCTGGAATGCCTGCAGGGTAGATGTAAGGGCAACGAGTTCGCGAGGTGACACGCGTGCCGTGTTTATTCGGGATATGATACGCTCTATGTCACCGATGTACTGCAGCTGCTCTTGTATGATGTCGCGTATTGAGGGGTTGCGCAGGAGTGCCTCCACGACATCCAGGCGTTTGTTTATCTTGTCAACGTCCTTGAGCGGGAATACCGTCCAGCGCCTGAGCAGGCGTGCTCCCATAGCTGTGTTGGTGCAGTCGAGTATGTCCATCAGCGACTTTCCGTCGGGATTCATCGTACTGAGAAGTTCCAGCGAGCGTATTGTGAAGGGATCCATGTGGACGAACTTGTCCTCTTCTATACGCGAGATAGTGGTTATGTGTCCCAGCTGTGTATGCTGTGTCATTTCCAGGTATTGCAATATGACACCTGCGGCAACGACACCGGCCTTGATGTGATCGACCCCGTATCCCTTCAGGTTACGTACGCGGAAGAGCTTAAGCACACGGTCGCGTGCGGTTGTTTCGTTGAATGCCCAATCGTCCAGCTTGAATGTTGCAAACTTGTTGTTGAAGGATGTAAGGAACATCGATTCGCGCCCCTTCTCGTACAGTACCTCCTTTGGCTGGAAATCCGACAGGAGACGGTTGACGTATTCGATATTTCCCTCGCTTATCATGAATTCGCCGGTGGAGATGTCCAGGAAACTGACTCCGCATACGCCTTTACCGAAATGAATGGCTGCCAGGAAGTTGTTCTCACGTCCGTCCAATACGGTGTCCTGCATTGCAACGCCTGGTGTCACCAGTTCGGTGATTCCGCGCTTTACCAGCGTCTTGGTAAGCTTGGGGTCTTCGAGCTGGTCGCAGATGGCAACGCGTTTCCCGGCGCGTACCAGCTTGGGCAGATATGTGTCCAGTGCATGGTAGGGGAATCCTGCCATTTCCATTTGCGATGCCACACCTGCCCCGTTATTGCGTCTTGTAAGCGTAATTCCCAGTATCTCGGATGCAATAACGGCGTCGTCGGAATATGTTTCGTAAAAATCACCGCAGCGAAACAGCAGCAGGGCCTCGGGATGCTTGGCCTTCAGGTCATAGAACTGCTGCATCATGGGTGTAAGCTTTTCTTTAGCCATCTTGGTGTACTGTTAGGTCTTAATGAGTGCTAAAGGTACGAATTAGACAGGGAATAACAAAATATTATCCGTATAAAAAAGACAAAGGCATCAGTTCTTGTGAACCTGATGCCCAACTTTCTAAACAAACTTAACCTAATCTACTATATGTTTAAACCTAAACAACCTTTTTCTGCTGCAAAGGTAAGTCTATAATACGGGACGTACAAAACCTGACGATGTGATTTGTCCGAAATTTGCCGTTTTATTGACTTATATCAAAGCCGTTTGATGTATATCAAAGAAAAAAGTGTACCTTTGTGCGCGGAATTAAACATTATATCAGATAAATGAGAGACTACAATTTCAGCGAGATTGAGAAAAAATGGCAGGCAAGATGGGTTGAGGACAAGACTTACCGTGTCGTGGAAGATGAGAACCGCAGGAAGTTCTATATCCTGAACATGTTTCCCTATCCCAGCGGGGCAGGGTTGCACGTAGGTCATCCCCTTGGTTACATAGCCAGCGATATATATGCACGATGCAAGCGTCAGCAGGGTTTCAACGTACTGAACCCCATGGGTTACGATTCGTACGGTCTGCCTGCGGAGCAATATGCAATACAGACAGGTCAGCACCCCGAGAAGACTACCTTTGCCAACATCGACCGCTATCGCGAGCAGTTGGACAAGATAGGTTTCTGCTTTGACTGGGACCGTGAGGTATGTACATGCGATCCTGACTATTACAAGTGGACGCAGTGGGCTTTCCAGAAGATGTTCAACTCCTATTTCGACGATGAACTGCAGAAGGCACAGCCAATAGAGAAACTCGTAGAGAAATTCAAGAAGGAAGGCACTTGGCCGGCTGACGAGAAGGCACAGAGCGACCTGCTTATGAACTACCGCCTGGCATTCCTGGGTGAGACGATGGTGAACTGGTGTCCCAAACTGGGTACCGTGCTTGCCAACGACGAGGTTGTCGAGGGTGTAAGCGTTCGCGGCGGCTATCCGGTAGAGCAGAAGAAAATGCGTCAGTGGTGCCTGCGTATCAGCGCCTACAGCCAGCGTCTGCTGGACGGTTTGGACACCATACAGTGGAGTGAGTCCATCAAGGAGACACAGAGGAACTGGATAGGTCGCAGCGAGGGTACCGAGGTTGAATTCCGCTATCTCTCCCCCTCGGGGGAGTCGGAGGGGGGCAGTTTCACCATCTTCACCACACGTGCAGATACAATGTTCGGTGTGACCTTCATGGTTCTGGCTCCCGAGAGCGAACTGGTAGCAAAACTGACAACCCCTGAGCAGAAGGCCGAGGTTGACAAATATCTTGCATACGTCAAGAGCCGTACCGAGCGCGAGCGTATGATTGACCATACGGTGACGGGTGTTTTCTCCGGTTCTTATGCCATAAATCCGTTTACCGGTGAGAAGAATCCGATATGGATTAGCGAATATGTATTGGCGGGCTACGGTACGGGTGCAATTATGGCCGTTCCTGCGCACGACAGCCGCGACTATGCGTTTGCACGCCATTTCAACCTTCCTGTTATACCGCTTATCGAGGGGGCGGATGTCAGTCAGGAGTCGTACGATGCCAAGGAAGGTATTGTAAGCAATTCCCCTGCACAGGGCAAGACATCTGTTGTGTACGACGGAGAGAGTCTTGTGCTGAATGGCCTTACCGTCAAGGAGGCAATAGCGGCAACCAAGGAATTTGTCGAGAAGCACAACATAGGACGTGTCAAGGTCAATTATCGTCTGCGCGATGCCATCTTCAGCCGTCAGCGCTATTGGGGCGAACCCTTCCCAGTGTACTATCGTAACGGTATTGCTACGATGATACCTGAGGAATGCCTGCCCGTACAGTTGCCCAAGGTTGATAATTTCCTGCCGACAGAATCAGGCGAGCCTCCATTGGGCAATGCTCAGCTGTGGGCATGGGACGAGGCTGACAGGAAGATTGTCGACAAGTCCCTGATTGACGAGAAGACCATATTCCCGATAGAACTGTATACGATGCCCGGTTTTGCCGGTTCCAGCGCATACTACCTGCGATATATGGATCCGCATAACGACAAGGCCCTGCTGAGCGAAAAGGCGGCAGAGTACTGGCAAAACGTGGACCTTTACGTGGGCGGTTCGGAGCATGCTACCGGTCACCTTATCTATTCCCGTTTCTGGAACAAATTCCTCTTCGACCTGGGTGTCAGCAAGAAGGACGAGCCGTTCCAGAAGCTCATCAACCAGGGTATGATACAGGGTCGCAGTAATTTCGTATACCGTATCAAGGATACCAACACTTTCGTTTCCCTCGGTCTCAAGGATAAGTACGATACGACACCTATACATGTCGATGTGAATATCGTCAGGAACGACGTTCTGGACACAGAAGCATTCAAGGCCTGGCGTCCGGAGTATGCCGATGCCGATTTCATCCTGGAGGATGGCAAGTACATCTGCGGATGGGCTATCGAGAAGATGTCCAAGTCCATGTTCAATGTCGTCAATCCAGATATGATTGTCGAGCGTTACGGTGCAGATACATTGCGCCTGTACGAAATGTTCCTGGGTCCTGTCGAGCAGTCAAAGCCATGGGACACAAACGGCATTGACGGATGCCATCGCTTCCTGAAGAAGCTGTGGCAGCTGTTCTGGGACAAGGACGGCAACCTGCAGGTCGAGGACGTTGCTCCGACGGCAGACAACCTGAAGTCCCTGCACAAGCTGATAAAGAAGGTGACTGCTGACATCGAGACATTCAGTTACAACACCGGTATATCTGCATTCATGGTCGCAACGACCGAGCTTGCAAACCAGAAGTGCCGCAGCCTTCAGGTTCTTGACAAGGTAGTGGCATTGATTGCGCCTTTTGCACCGCATATTGCCGAGGAGCTGTGGCATGCTATCGGTAACGTGACTTCGGTTTGCGATGCCCCGTGGCCGGTATTCGACGAGAAATACCTGGTCGAGAGCAGCGTGCGCCTGGGCGTACAGTTCAACGGCAAGGTACGTTTTGACATGGAGTTCCCGGCTGATGCCACTCCACAGCAGATGACCGATATGGCAATATCTGCACCCGAGGCGGCAAAATACCTCGAAGGCATGCAGATAGTCAAGACCATTGCAGTACCCAAGCGTATCGTAAACATAGTGGTAAAGCCACAGGGTTGAATTTAGATTCCTGCTATATGACAAACAAGCGAATCCACAGGGAGGATATCAGGAGACACAAGGATGATATCAAGAGGCGTCTGAGGAACGCCCATATTCTGGATTTCATCAAGGATATGGTATTCATCAACCTTGGTATGGGTGTTTACGGTCTTGGCTGGGCAATTTTCATGCTTCCGAACAAGATTGTGACGGGCGGTGGAGCCGGTGTTGCTGCCATTGTGCAGTATGCAACAGGCTTTCCGATGCAGTACACCCTTCTGATTGTCAACAGTTTGCTGCTGTTGATTGCATGGTGGCAGTTGGGAAGCAAGTTTACCCTCAAGACGCTCTATGCCGTGCTGTCCCTGACCTTCTACTTGGATTTCTGTCAGAGGATTGTAGGAATGGACCCTGAACTTGCCCGTGGTATCCTGGGCGAGCACCAGGAGGTGGCAATGTCCTGCATATTGGGTGCAGTACTGAACGGCATAGGCATAGGCATGGTGTTCATGAGTGGCGGATGCAGCGGTGGATGGGACATAGTTGCCAGTGTCATAAACAAGTACAAGAACGTATCCATCGGACGCGTGCTGCTGTATCTTGACCTGATAGTCATAGGCGGCAGCTATTTCCTGTGGAACAGTTGGCAGACGGTGGTATACGGCTATATAACGCTGGTTGTCTATACCTTCTCGCTGGATGTCATGATAAATTCAAGCAAGCAGGACATACAGTTCACCATTTACACCAAGGAATATGACAACATAGTCCGTGCAATACGCGAGAATACCGGACATACCTGTACCCTGATGCATGGCGAGGGAGGCTATACCCACGAGTCGGCAAAGGTCGTGGTTACGATTGTCCACAAGAACGAACAGGTACACATGCTTCGCCTTATTCGTGATACCGACCCCGATGCATTTGTCACATTCCATCGCGTCGAGGGCGCATTCGGCAAGGGCTTCAATGTAATAAAGGCATAGTCAAACAAGATAAGAAAGAAGTATTATGAACAACAATCTTGACGTGAAATACGTATTTCATCTGGCAAAGGACTATATTTATATCCTTTTGGGACTTGTAATCTATGCAACAGGCTTCTCATGTTTCATGCTGCCATACGAGATTACCAGCGGCGGAGTCAGCGGTATTGCTGCCCTTATATACTATAGCACCGGATTCAATGCCGCATATTCTTTCCTTATCATCAATATCTTTCTGATGGTTCTTGCCTTCAAGACCATGGGCTGGCGTTATTGTGTGCGCACTCTGCTTGCCATCGTAACAATATCCGTCCTGGTCGATTATGCACAGATACTGCTTACTGTCGACGGCCACATGATGCACATAGTAGGCGAGCAGAAGTTCATGGCATGCGTTCTGGGCGGATGTATGGAAGGTATAGGACTGGGACTTGTTTTCCTTGCCGGAGGCAGTACAGGCGGTACCGATATCATTGCCTCTGCCATCAACAAGCACCACAGCATCTCGCTAGGTCGCATATTGCTCGTCATGGATATTGTCATTGTTTCGTGCAACTGGTTCGTCGTTCATGACCTTGAGACACTCGTTGTCAGCTATTCGACCATGTTCGTTGCCATGAACATGCTGGATTACGTAATAAACGGTGCACGTCAGAGTGTGCAGTTCCTGATTATCAGTACCAAGTACCAGTCAATAGCAACACGTATCTGCAACGAGCTGGATCGAGGGGTTACGGTATTGGAAGGCCGTGGATGGTACAGCGGAGAACAGCGCAATGTACTGCTGGTACTGGCTAAGAAATACGAGCGTCGTGACATCTACCGCCTGATTCACAGCGAGGACCCAAAGGCATTCGTATCGATGTCAAATGTCGAGGGCGTATTTGGTGAAGGTTTCGAAAAGATAAAGAAATAGATGGCAGTTAAGACACTGATAATGGCGACTAACAACGAGCACAAGCTGCGTGAAATTCGCCAGATTCTGGGTGACAGGTTTCAGGTAAGGGGCCTTGCAGACATAGGCTGCAATACTGATATTCCCGAGACTTCTGATACGCTTGAGGGCAATGCCCTGCAGAAGGCCCGTTATGTTGCCGATAAATTTGGTGTTGACTGCTTTGCCGATGATACCGGCATGGAGGTTGATGCACTTGGCGGTGCTCCGGGCATATATACAGCACGTTATGGCAGCCTCAACGGCTATGGCGACAGCCATGACTCAAATGCCAATATCCGCTGCATATTGGACAAGCTCAAGGGCCAGACACAGCGCACGGCACGTTTCCGTACAGTCATTGCCCTTGTACGCGGAGGAAAGGAATATCTTTTCGAGGGTAGGGTAGAGGGACGTATCGTGGAGCAGTTACGCGGAACTCAGGGCTTTGGCTATGATCCTGTTTTCGAGGTCGAGGATACAGGCCTGACCTTTGCTGAGATGGGGCCGCAGGAAAAGAACCGTCTCTCGCACCGTGGCCGTGCCACTGAGAAACTTGTACGTTTCCTGTCCGAAAATCCCTGATACCTTACTTTACCGGCTCGCACCAGTAAAGGAACATTGCTGCTATAAGTATTACCAGGATGGCCATCGCCATCACTCCATACATCAGTTGCTGGTTCGACTTGCGGATATTGTGTCTCATATTTTACTTGTCTGTTACTGTTCCGTTTTTCAGAATATTCCTGTAGCGGTCCTCGTCTGCAATCAGTTTCAGTGCCTCGTGGAAGACCTTGTCGCTCTTCAGCTGCTGGCACACGTATCCGCCCTGATAGTAGTATCTGGTAGCTATCTCAGCCTCGATGAAAGGCGTGATTTTTGATTTGAAGCGCTTCAAATCAGCCTCCAGGTTTGGCTCGAATCTCTTTTCCAGCGAATCCATTTCCGCCTTGGCAATTTCCAGATACCCTTCCTGCTGCGCAATTTCCTTCAGGTACTTGATTGCACTGTCCGAGCGGCGGTTGTATGTAAATTTGCTGTCCGTTACATATTTACAGAAATCCGCATATTCCTCGTCAGTCAGCTGTATGTTCCCTGCCTCAGCAATCTGAGAATGCTTCTGGCGGTATTCGGTAATCCAGTCAAAGAACACATCGCTCTGCACCAGATCGTATACCATTGTAGGCAGGGTGTCAGGCTCCGAGATTATGTCCGGCTTGATACCTCCTCCGTCACGCACCTCGCGTCCTATGCGTGTGTGGAATACTTTCGTCAGGCTGTCAGGAGTTGTTTTGACTGTCCCGTCGTGATTGTACTGGTGTGCCTGTATGCAGCGCCCGCTGGGGATGTAATAGCGTGCCGTCGTCAGTTTCATCTGTCCACGGTACGGAACATCGCGTATCGCCTGTACCAGACCCTTGCCGAATGTGCGGTTGCCGATGATTACCGCCCTGTCCATATCCTGCAGGCTTCCGCTCACGATTTCGGATGCCGATGCTGAATTCTGGTTTACCATGACCACGATGGGCATTATCGAGTCAACAGGATCTGTGGTTGTCAGGTATTCATGGTTGGCAATGCTCTGCTTTCCCTTTGTATATACGACCTTCTGGCCCTTCCCTACAAACAGGTTGACGATATCAACCGCCTCGTTTATTGCACCGCCCGGATTGTTTCTCAGGTCGAAGACTAGCCTCTTGCCTCCGTTGTTCTTTATCTGCTCCAGTGCATGTCGCACCTCACGTGCCGCACCGTCGGTAAAACCTGTCAGGATAATGTATCCTGTTTCCTTGTCAGCCATTCCGTAGTATGGTACTGCAGGTGTCTTGATGGTTGCACGTGTGATACGGACAGTCCTGGGCTTCTTTTCGCCAGGACGCTGGAATTTCAGCGAGAAAGTCGTTCCGGATTCACCCCGCAGCATTGTAGTCACTTTGGCTGGAAGCATACCCTTCACGTCCTTTCCGTCAATAGCAAGCAGGATATCTCCTGCCTTTAACCCTGCCTTGTCGCTTGGTGTGTTCCTGTACGGCTCGGATATGGTTACCCTGTCATGTTTCTTGCTGTATCGTATTATACTTCCGATACCCGCGTATTTCCCTGTTGACATCTGCCGCAGTTCCTCGTCATCTGCAGGATAATAAGCCGTGTATGGATCAACCTTCATCAGCATCCCGTCTATTGCCCAGCGTATGGCAGTATCAGCCGCAATAGTGTCTACATAGTACAGGTCCAGTGCCTTGTATATTTCATCGAAAATATCCAGGTTACGTGCTACCTGAGAGTTGTGGTTTTCCGTCTGTGCATTGGCCGTATTGAACGCCAGCAACAGGGAAAGCATTATTGCTGTTTTTCTCATTGCGTTATTCCTATTATTATATCCGGGTTATTGTTAGTTTTCAAGTATCTTTCGGGCATAGCTGCGGTTTGCATCCCATGCTTCATCGCTCAGTCTCGTTCCAACGACCTGTATTATGCTTTCGCTCAGTGTTATTCCCAGGTCAAGGCATGTTCTCAGTTCAGCTGCATTGCTGAATGCATACAGGAATCCTGCTGCGAAATAGTCACCTGCTGCCGTCGTGTCAATGACATTCTCAATCTTGTTAGCCGGGACGACAACCCTTTCGCCGCCATTGTGCATCGCGCTTGCTCCCAGTTTGCCCATTTTCACTATTGCTGTATCTGTCAGGCAGGCGATATAGTTCAGCGACTGTGCGGCGTCTTCCAGCCCCGACAGTGCTGTAGCCTCCTCCCTGTTGGCAAACACCAGGTTGACATAGTTGCGTATGATATGGTGGAAGAAGTCCAGGTTCTCCCTGACAATATTCCAACTGCCCAGATCCAGGCTCACAATCAGGCCCAGTCTCTTTGCAGTCTTGCAGATTTTTTCCATCAATTCGTGATTCTGTACCAAATAGCCTTCGATGTGAACAAGATCGCAGTTTTCAAACATGTCCTCAGTGATGTCCTCTGCCTTCAGTCCCATGGCAGCCCCCAGGTGTGTACCGAAACTTCGTTCCCCGTAGCTCGAAATAAATGTGTTGGCTACTCCCGTATGCTCGTCACAGGTAATCAGTTTTTCATTTATTCCCTGCCTTGTGCCTTCTTCCATAAAGAAACGTCCCAGCTCGTCATTACCTATCCGCCCTACGTATGTAGGCTTTGCTCCCAGGCAGGCAAGTGCCGTCATGGCATTTCCTGTACTGCCGCCTGTTGACATCTGAGGATGCAATGCCTGCATTTCCTGCTCGATTACCGTTTCCGTCTCTTCGTCTATCAGTGTCATTCCACCCTTGTGCAGATGATGTTTTTCCAGAATTGAATCATCATGGATGAATACCGAAACATCCACCAGGGCATTACCGATACCAAGTATTCTAAGCATATATTCAGTTTATTTGTCCTTTTCTAATATTACGTGTCTCAGCCAGAAACTCCTTTTGCTTTGGCTGCAGGTTTCTCCCGTCCCATTTCTTTATTTCATCCATCACACCGGACATCTCCTTCTCATCACCGGTAAGCTTGCCCAAATAGAACCTGATTCTCAGTTTCAGCATACTCGTGTCCGACAGTTTTTCCTTTGCATTCCTCAGCCGTTCGGTGGTCTCCTCGCTGTTTTCGCCTATTGCCATGGAACCCAGGAACATTGCCAATGCCAGTTCTCCCTCCAGTGCGGCAGTTACGCCGTGATAGGTCGACAGTCTGTTCATAGCGCGTTCAACTTCCTTGCAGGCAATGTGGTATTCACGCAGTGTTCCCATGCAGCTTTCATCCAGTTCAAATAGCACCCGCTTTGCTGTTTCAGCCAACAGTTTCTTGTCGCCCTCCACGTCGTTGGATTTCCGCCTGTCACGGTCCTCGTACCTGACCTTGCGTTTCTTCCTTCCGTCTGCTGTACGCTCGATGGAATCGCTATTTTTGTTCTCTTGACTATATTTGATTACCCCGTCATTGTGTGCTGTTTGTATCAGGTCAGGAGTCAGTTCGACGGTGGCAAATACCGAATCCCGTATGTTGACCGAGAAGCGCGTCTTTCCCTTTATCCTGACGATCTGCCCCTCATAAAACTCTGAGCCTATCATTACCTTTACAACATCCCCCTCAACCCATGTTATCTCTTCCGGCTTGTAGAACCTCACCGATTTCTGGTTGGATTGTATGAACCTCATGAAATTTTCCATGGATGCATCATCTACAATCAGCTTGTCAGGATACTTCCGGTTTTTCGAAAACGATGCTGTGCGGAAATACAGGCCATAGCCCGACGTAGTGATGTAATCCGTCAGTATGGCTTCGGTGCCACGGGCAAAAATAAATCCTCTGACAGCCGGTTCCAGACTCTCTCTGCGCCGGTTGTTGACATGCCTTATCCTGTACACCATCGGTAGGAAACAATCCAGGTTATCCTGATGCCTTATGTCATCACAGATTCGCACCTCGCTGTTTCTCTTCCTCGTACCCAGGACAAACCAATGTTCTTTTTTGCCTTCTTTCAGCATGTGAACGGGATACACACAAATGTCCAATAGTCAAACTATTGGCAAAATTAGTAAAAAATCCGAAAACACCCCCCTTTCCAATGATTTTTTGTTGATATTACAGGCTATTGTGAAAAAAAATGTTATATTTGCGAAGAAAAATATACGAAGTCGACTTTATAAAGCCCGCCTTTTCTTAGGTTAAAAAAGGTTAATTTTTAGCTAACACACTTACAATCAGTTGTTTGTACGTTGCGTGTTAGAGTTTTGTTATTGCTTTTTGTTTCTGTATGAACTCTTTTAGGCTACTGTTTGTGATACTGTTGTTTGCTGCATGCAATACGGTAGACTTTAACGATATCGACCCTGAGCCCGATGAGCCTCAGGCCGGTAGCGGAAACCTTACCTTGCGTGTTAAGCGGTTGCAGCAGGCGCCATTTGCGACGGATACCAGTAGCAAGCATGTCAATTTCGCCTTTTATGACTTGGGTGGAACGCGGGTTAAGCAGGTTAACCAGAAGCTTGGTGACACCAATTACGGGACTGCTAATGTCCAGCTTGAGCCAGGTACATACCAGATGGTGGTACTCGTCCACAGTAGCGACCGCAACCCTACAATGACCAACCTTGCCAAGATTCAGTTCACCAACGCATACAGATACACCGAGACGTTTAGGTACTATGAGCTGATAACCGTTACTGGCCAGCCGCAGACCTTAGACCTGACACTCGACCGCATTGTAGCACTTTGCCGCTTTGTCATCTCCGATTCCATTCCCGATGGTGTTGCACAGATGAAGTTCCAGTATACAGGAGGCAGCGGACACTTCAGTGCTATCACCGGTCTCGGAGTCACTAAATCCACACAGGTGGTCACCCGACAGGTGCAGCCGGGTCAGCGATACCAGGTCATTGATCTATATACCTTCCTGCATCAGGAAAAAGGAACAATAGAACTGACAGCTACAGCCCTTAACACCGCAGGCGAAGAACAGTGTACAAGGGAATTTCAGGTTTCCATGGCTCAAAACCAAATCACTTGGCTAACGGGCAACTTCTTTACTGATGAAAAAACCACAGGCCAGTGGCGAGTCACCCCCAAAATAGCGCTCGATAAAAATTGGGGAAATGAAGTGTTCGGATATTATTAAGCCACCGCTACTGACGGTTCTCCGTCGGTTTTTCATAATTGTTTGAGATAGAATTACTATTATAGCAGGGGACAGTTTCTGTTATATTTTAATTAAACAAACAATATGAAAAACAATTTGATTCTTGCAGGCATTGCCCTGCTTTTCTCTGCTTGTACCAACGATAACTTCGATGACAGCAGACTATTAGCACCAGTCCGCGTACATGTTACCGGTTTCTCTGTCAGTCAGCAGGATATACCTACTACTAGAGCCACGTCAGTTGCCGGCTACAACGACATAAATGCAGTGATACTGGCGTTCTACAAAGGAGACGGTACTGAAGTCGAGAAGATAACCCAGTTGAAGAGTGATAACAGTAACTACACTACCTTTGGCGAATTTGAATGCTCCCTTCCAATGGGTAGCTACACGATGGTGGCAGTGGCATACTATACCAACGAAAACAGTGTTCTGACGCTGACCAGTCCAACTGAGGCTTCGTATAATGTTCGTGCCAGAGAGACCTTCGCTTATACACAGGCAGTGAACATCAGTAACACCGATGCGGTGGATATCAGTGCGACACTCAGTCGTATTATTTCAATGCTGACGGTTCAGTCTACTGATGGAAAGGTGGCAGGCGTGACAAATGTCCGCATGACTTTCTCTGCCGGAGGAAAGGACTTCAACCCGACAACAGGATTCGCTATCACCAATACTGGTATAGTCAACACCGTGGGTAACAGCTCAGCAATAGGTGCCACCTCTTCTTCCAGCACATGCTTGTTCCTTGCTACCGATGAACAGGACATAGATGTCACCATCGAGACGCTTGACACTGACGGCAATACGCTCTTCAGTAAGACGATAGAGGATGTTCCCTTTAAGCGTAACCGTTTGACCAAGCTCACCGGTGCGATGTATACAAACGAGGCACTCTCTGGTTCCTTCCAGGTTAATACCGATTGGTTAGACGAAGAGGATGTTGCCTTTTAACAATTTAACAATTTAACTTTAACAACGGTTCTGTCCCCTGCTTTTAAAAATCAAAGAATCACTATACTAGTGTATAGAACAGAATAATGATTACCATCACGGATAAACATAGATGTTGCGGGTGTGAAGCTTGCGTTCAACGTTGTCCGAAACAATGTATTTTGTTTGTTGAGGATAATGAAGGATTCCTTTACCCTACGCCAGATGTAAGTGTTTGCATTGAATGTGGTTTGTGTGAAAAGGTATGCCCAGTTCTCAACCAAGGAGACCCCAAACACCCGTTGAACGCTTATGCTGCTATTAACCAAGATGATGATATTCGTGCGATGAGTTCTTCTGGTGGTATTTTTACATCAATGGCAGAGAAAATCATAGAAGATGGAGGCATAGTATTTGGAGCGCGTTTTAACGATAAATGGGAAGTGGAGCACCATTATACTGAAACCCATGAAGGCTTACAAGAGTTCAGAAAGTCTAAGTATGTCCAAAGTCGAATTGGCGAGACATATATTTTGGCTGAGAATTTCCTAAAACAAGGACGCAAGGTTCTTTTTTCAGGAACATCCTGTCAAATCGCTGGCTTAAATTATTTCCTACGGAAGCCTTATGATAATTTATTAACCATAGATGTCGTTTGTCATGGAGTAGCAAGTCCTAAAATATGGCGGGAATATCTTCATACTGTATCCCCCGTGGAAGATATACACCAAATTTCGATGAAAGACAAAGCAATAAGTTGGCGTGGATATAAACTTACAATAACTGGCAAGAATAATTCTATTTCGGAAAAGGTTTCGCAAAACAAATATATGCTCTCTTATTCCCAGAATCTGTCCTTACGGCCTTCTTGTTACCAGTGTCCGGCAAAAGCAGGAAAGAGTTGCAGTGACGTTACACTTGCAGACTACTGGGGTGTCGAAAAACTTATCCCTGAAATGAACGATGACCGTGGTACCAGTTTTGTTTGTGCGAATACGTCTAAGGGAGAATTTTTTCTTAAGTCCCTTTCCGTCAAAATGATGAAGGCAGATTATGCTTCCAGTGTACCATTTAATGCATGTATTGAACGTAGTACAATTGAGCCTGCTGCCAGAACTGCATTCTGGGAGTCGTATCAAAACAATGGGATAGCAGTCCTTCAGTCGTTGAAACCAATTAGAGCAAACATTTTTAAGCGAATAATAAGACGAATCGTAAAATAGCAAGAGTGAAAATAGGAATTATAACATTTCATTGGGCAACTAACTATGGCGCAATACTTCAAGCATTCGCCCTTCAGTCATATTTGGAAGAAATAGGGTATCAAGTTGAGGTTATCAACTATAAACCGGCCAATTATGATTTGAAATTTAGTCATCTCCTTAGAAATCCAAGACAACTGCTGCATATAAGCAAATTCTTTCAGAAAAAAAAGAAAGAATCATTGCTGATTCCTTTTCGCAATAAACACCTTCATTTGACAAAAAGATTTATTAGTCAGGAGTCCATTGAAGAGATTGCGTCACAATATGATGTGATTATTAGTGGAAGCGACCAGGTGCTTAATCCGTCGTTTACGCTTTATGGAGAGAGAAAGCCTACAAGTACCTATTTTCTTTCATTTGCATCTGACAACACGAAAAAGGTGGCGTATGCCGTAAGCTTTGGTTGCAACATATATCCTGACAATGCTGCAGAGTATGCTGCAAATTGGATTAAAAGTTTTGACAGTATTAGTGTCAGGGAAAATTCTGGAATTGCAATCGTGAAACAATTAGGCTCTAAATATCCTGCCGTTATGGTTCCTGATCCTGTTGTTTTGTATGGCAAGAAAGTTTTTGAAAAGCTTTCACTTACAAGAGGTGATGCGAAGCCTTATGTCTGTGTATACTCTCTTCGTCGTGAGCTTCAGCTCCCCAGCGGCTTTAATTACCTGAGGATGGATGATATTCACCGACCTGTAACAATGGAAGATTGGATCTCTAATATTGTCGGTTCCGATGTGCTTGTTACAAATTCTTTCCACGGAATGGTGGTTGCTCTTCTGAATCATATACCTTTTGTGGTTGATATAGTTGGTGGAAGAGATAAAGGGATGAATGATAGGTTCTATACCCTTCTGGAGCGAGTGAATTTGACAAGTCGTATCAGTGGGGAAAAATACTCACTTATCGAATTGTTGAATAACAGGTCAATAGATTGGGAGATAGTGGATAAAGTCATTAGGCAGATCCAAACCGAGGGCATGGATTATTTGAAAAAGTCACTCGGTGAGGCAACAAAGTAGACATCAGTATAATCGGCATGAAAATATTACAAGTCAATTGTGTTTATAAGTCAGGCAGTACAGGGAAGATTGTTGACTGCATTGGAAAGGAACTTCGTGCCGCAGGACATGATGTTATTGCATGTTATGGAAATGGTAAGGCTGGAATCGATGAGTATTCAAAAAAAATCTGCACTTCGTTAGAGCATAGTTTCAACGCAGCATGGGGGCGTATTATTGGTATACCTTTTGGGGGAATTTATCTGTCTAATCTTCGTCTTTATCGTATTATCAAGCACTTCCAGCCAGACATTATCCATATTCATTGCATCAATGGTTATACGTTCAATGTGTATTCTTTGCTAAAGTATTGTGCGAGACATCATTTGAAGACGGTCGTGACTCTTCATGCAGAGATTTTTCATACGGCTGGCTGTGCTCATGCATATGAGTGTGAGAAATGGAAAGATGGATGCCATGATTGTGATGTGTATAAAAAGAATGGAATCTCTTGGTTCCTTGACCGCTCAAAGGCCTCGTGGAAGAAGATGTATAATGCATTCAACGCTTTCGACAACAAGGATTTGATAATTACAGCCGTTTCACCTTGGTTGGCCGATAGAGCCAAACAGTCAGGGATTATGAAACGTTACGATATTGTATATGTTCCAAACGGGCTGGATACTTCTGTTTTTCATCATTATGACGCGACTGGTCTTATCAAAAAAGGGCACTATCAGAAAGTTGTCCTATTTGTTACGCGGTGGTTCAGTCTTGAAGAAAACGATCTTAAAGGTGGCCGTTATCTCCCCCTCATCGCTCGCTCATTACCAAATTATTTGTTTGTCGTTGTCGCAAGTCGAATGTCAGCTGATCTTGAGCCAATGCCAGACAATGTTAAGTTGTGGGGACGCGCAAAGTCACAAGAGGAATTAGCCAAGTTATATTCCGAAGCAGATATGACCCTGCTCTTATCCCAAGGGGAGACTTTTTCCATGGTAACAGCTGAATCGCTATGCTGTGGAACGCCTGTTATAGGATTTAAGGCCGGTGGCCCGGAAAGCATAGCCATTTCTTCAGCCTCAAAGTTCGTAGAATATGGCAATGTTAATCTCTTAATCCATACCATTATTGATGAAATAGATGTGATGTCGAAGAATATTTTTTCAGCGGAAGCTCAAGGACTTTATGACTCGACTGTTATGGTCAAAGAGTATCTGAAAGTTTATGAACGATTTATTTGATTACATCTTTTGTATCATTCATTAAATACAACAAGTCTTCTTAATCACATTATTTGAAAGCGCATGAATATAAAACTATTGCTATATATAGTGATAATCCTTTTAGGGATGATTCTTGGTTCTCGAAGCAGGCAACCGGATAATAACAGGAAGTGGTATGTTATTATCATTACTTCTTTACTTGTGTTAGAATCGAGCTTGCGAAATGTATATGTCGGAAAAGATACGATTTACTATTTTTCGTCTTTCAATGATTCGTTGAGCATGCCATGGGGTGATGCCTTTGCTTCTTTCAGGACAGCCTATTTGGAGGGCGAAGGCAAAGATCCCGGTTTTACAATATTCATGAAAATAATTCATCTGTTTACCCATGACTTTAATGTTTTTCTTTTCTGCTGTGCTTTGCCATTCTTTATTCCATTAGGAATCATTTTGTTTCGGTACTCTTCAAATATAATACAGCTTGTTTTCGCTTTCACTTTATATGTTGCCCTATTCCATATTGTCGCCTTATCTGGCATCCGACAGCAAATTGCGACCGGTTTCTGCTTTATGGCATTCCTGCAGTTGGATAAGAATAATAATTGGAAAGCATTGTTGCTTATAGTCCTCGGGGCTGCCATACATATATCGGCTCTTATTTTCGCAATCGTTCCGTTGCTCATGATGTGTTCGCCGCGTCTGATAAAGACTATGCATTTGGCTTCCTTTGCCACAATTCCATTCGTGATTATTGATGCTGCACCGATTATGTTGCTATTGGCGTCGTTTCTGGCTAACGATTATTACACAGGATATGGGAGTTCGGAGTCAACCGGTAACACCTCATATTACACATATATTATTCTGATGGAGCTCATCTCTTTATTTTGCTGCCTCTCTATTAGGGTGACGGATTTGAGTGGAGACAAACATAAAAAACTACTATATGTTATGCTTCCAATGCTTACTATGACAGTGCCTCTCATATCTTTGAGTGGCGCAATGATTCGCGTTGGACAGTATTTCACTTTGTATATGATGCTTCTCGTTCCTATGGCTATAGAATCGATATCTAGGAGAGATGGACGAAAGTTCCTGTATTTCGGGATGATTGCTGCGCTGATAATCTTGACGTTTAGAAGTGGAAACTTTGCATATTACTTTTTCTGGCAATCAATATCAGGATTTTAAGCTTGAATAATGTCATTTGTTGATAATAAACGAATAGCCAATAATACAGCGATGCTGTACATCAGGATGATTATCCTGATGGCTGTGACGTTATACACATCGCGTGTCATCCTTGCCGTGCTTGGTGTAGATGACTATGGTATTTACAGTTTGATCGGTGGTATTATAGCATTATTCTCTTTTGTTAGTTACACACTGGTTCAGGCGATGCAGCGTTTTTTTAATGTTGCTCTAGGAAAGAGGGATAATGAACGTTACCATCGGGTATATGTGATGGGCTACAACATTTTCTTCCTATTCTCTGCCTTTCTTCTTTTAGTTGGCGAGACTGTAGGTCTGTGGTTTGTTAACAATAAGCTCAATATTCCAGTAGGAAGGGAAACTGCGGTGTTTTGGGTGTATCAGATATCTATTATCACCCTTATTTTTCAGCTCTTGCGGACTCCCGACAATGCTTCCATTATTGCGCATGAACGGATGAATTTCTATGCTTATATCAGCATTGGAGAGGCTTTTATCAAACTCGGGATAGTATTTTTGCTAAAACTCTTCGCTTTTGACAAGCTTATCTTGTATGTGCTTCTTTATCTTGTGGCAAGCGTGCTAATAAATCTTTTATACAAAGTTTATTGCAACAAAAAATTCGCTGAATGTCGCTATGACTTGTTATGGGACGGGACTCTTTTCAAAGAGATGATATCATTTTCCGGGTGGACATTATTGAGCAATGGTTCCCGTACTGTTACCATGCAGGGGGAAAATATTTTTCTAAACCAGAATTATTCTGTTTCGGTAAATGCTGCACGTGGGGTGGCATCCCAAGTATATAATGCCGTCAATACTTTCCTGTCAAATTTTGTAACGGCATTCAACCCTCAGCTGACAAAGAGCTATGCGGCCGAGGAGATGAGCAGCCATTTTTCTTTACTTTATAGGGCTTCTAAGTTCTCTTTCTACCTATTGTTAGTATTGGTAATACCTCTTATCTTTAATTTAGATGCTATTCTGGGAGCATGGCTGGTTGAGGTTCCTCTGTATACAAAAGAATTTTGCATCTTTGTTCTATTAGCGTATTTGGTGGACGCATTGGTAAAACCCTTAGGTACTTCTATTTTTGCGAATGGTAATATCAAAGGGCTGCAGATATCCATTGCTATTGTCTTTCTCATTCAATTACTGGCAAGTTTCTTTGCCTTGAAAGCTGGATGGCCTCCTTACATAGTCTCTGTTTTTATATTGATCAGTCATAGTATTCATTATATCTGCTATTTGTACTTTTGCAAACGATTGTGCCATCTTGAATTAGAAATTTATTTCAAGAGAGTTATTTTACCGCTGATTCCCATTTGCTTGCTCGCTACAATCGTGCCTTTCTTTTTACAACGATACAGCACAGGGATATTGTGGGCATTAGGGCTTATCGTTTTGGATGCGTTATGGATAGCCGTTTGGGTCTGGTTCATTGGACTTGATAAGATCGAGAAATCATTCATAAAGTCAACAATTATGAAACTTATCCATTGAAAAATGAAGAATCTTCCCAAAGTTCTGATTGTTGCCCGCGGTGTATGGGACGATGCCGGAACATCCAGTACGCTTTCCAACATCTTTCAGAATTACGATAGCACAAAGCTGTCCCAGATATACATAGAAACCAAAAAGCCTAATACCCGGCTTTGTCAGTCGTTCTTCCAGATTTCTGAGTTCGCTCTGATTAGGAAACTTTATAAATGGAGAACAAAAACAGGACGTAGGGTTGATGCTACTTATGTAAACGATACCGATATTGCCCGCAAAGAAGCAATTACCATGCAATATGTGCGAGGGCATCGTTCTTTTGCATACAATATTCTGAGAGAGCTGCTTTGGCATTTTAATGGATGGAAAACGAAGGAGTTACAATCATTCATAAAGGAAGAGAATCCAGATGTGGTATGGCTGACCGGATCACCGCTCATTTTGATGAACCGTCTTGCTCAGTATATTGTAAAACAAGCAGGAAAACCCTATTGCATATATGAAATGGATGATGTCTATTCGTATAGGAACTGCGGAAGCAACCCATTCAAGTATATCTACCGTTATTTCCTCCGCAGACGGGTGAGGAGACTGATGCAGGGAGCCGGGCAGGTCTTTGTTATCAGTTCCAAGATGAAACAGGAGTTTGATGCTCTGTTTGCAATAGACAGCATTGTACTGACAAAAGGTATTGATTTTTCAAACCGGTCATTTGTGCCGTCGCTGCCCTCACAGCCCGTCAATATAGTGTATGCCGGACAGCTTATCTATGGGCGGATGTCAACAATAGAGAAATTGGCTACTGTACTTGATGAAATCAATAAGAAAGACAAGCGATTGGTGCTTTCCGTCTATACCGCAACGTCTATACCAGAAGATATTAAATCCAAAATAACGAAGAGAGGAAGTATCATCCTCCACGATCCTGTCCCTTATACGCAAGTTCAGGAAATAATCCGGGAGAGTGATGTTGTCTTGTTTATCGAGACTTTTGAAGAAAAGAAAAAGAACATAGCCAGATTGTCTTTCTCTACGAAGATCACAGACTATCTGGCTGGAGGCAAATGTATATTGGCGATAGGTCCCGATAATATCGCCCCAATGGAATATCTTCAAGAGCATGATGCAGCAATCACAGTTACGAGCGAACAGGAGATTCCCGGGAAATTGGAATATCTGCTTTCGCCAGGAATTATCGAGCAGTACTCAAGGAAAGCTTATGATTGTGGCAAGAAGAATCATGACAAAGGGATTATTGATAATATGGTTTTCTCAAAATTGAATGAGATATCTGGTTATGAAAGTATTACAGCTTGTTAAAACTTCCAGTGGGGCTCCCTGGGCATTGCAGCAGATGCAAGAACTGATAGTCGCCGGATATGAGGTCCATGTGGCCCTTCCTTCTGGTGGAACTCATATACAAGAGTATAAAGATGCAGGTATTGCTCTGCACTATATCAATTATAATCTCAAACACCCCTTTTCAACGATTAAACGCCTGAGGGCAATTGTGGATGAAGTTAAGCCTGATATTATCCATAGTCACTTCTACATTACAACGCTGATTATGCGGCTTGGTCTGAGGCGATACTCCATACCCAGATTCTTTCAACTGCCTGGACCGTCTCATTTGTACTATCCATTCCTGAAATGGTTGGAGATAACGATTGCCCAGAAGAAGAATGACTACTGGATAGGTGCCTGCAAGTTTAGCCGCCAAGCTTACATAGATTACGGTATTGACGAGAATAGAGTGTTTCTCTCATACTATCAGGGAGAACCCGTGAAAGAGCCTGAGTACAAAGATGAAGGAAAACTGAGAAATGAGCTAGGATTACCAGATTCTGCAATAATGATAGGCATGATTTCCTATATGTATCCGCCCAAACGTTACCTGGGACAGAAACGTGGAATCAAAGGCCATGAAGACTTTATAGAGGCAATTGCTATCGCTGCCAAAAAGAATCCTAATATTTATGGTATTTGTATTGGTGGTGCGTGGAACGGTGCTGTGAAGTATGAGAAATCAATTCACGATTTGTCTCATAGACTTACTTCTAATATCATTTTTACAGGTTCCCGGACGGATGTACCCAAACTATATCCCGAATTCTTCTGTGCGGTGCAGCCTTCTCATCAGGAAAATTTGGGCGGAGCCGGGCAGGCATTCCGCAATGGATGTCCTATTATCGCCACGGACACTGGCGGACTCCCTGACCTGGTGATTGATGGTGTGACGGGGTATCTGGTTCCCGTAAAGAATCCGGAGAGACTTGCCGAAGCTATATTGGCATCAGTAAACAATCCGCAGAAAACTCACGATATGATGCTTGAAGGCCGCAAGCGCTATATTGAATTAAAGAAAAATAATAAAGGTTCGTTAGTTAGAATCTATCAACAAGTGTTGCAGCATGTATAGGCATTTTTTTAAGAGATTTTTTGACTTTTGGATTTCGCTGATAGTCCTGATATGCCTTAGTCCTTTTTTGATTATTGTAACAATTTGGTTGCACTTTGCAAATAAAGGGGCAGGGGCGTTTTTTACTCAGGATAGACCGGGTAGGGACGAGAAGATATTTAAAGTCATTAAGTTTAAGTCAATGACCGATGAAATGGATGCAAATGGGGACTTATTACCGGAAGCACAAAGATTGACCCCGATAGGAGCCTTCATCAGAAAGTTTTCAATTGATGAGTTGCCACAGTTGATAAACGTACTGAAGGGCGATATGGCTTTTATCGGGCCAAGGCCTTTGCTACCCAAGTATTTGCCTCTGTATAGTGAAGAACAGCATCGCAGGCATGAGGTCAGACCGGGCATTAGCGGTTGGGCACAGGTACACGGACGTAACAATATTACTTGGACTGAAAAATTCAATTTGGACGTGTGGTATGTTGATCATTGCAGTCTGTGGATAGACATCAAGGTTATATTGCTTACCATTAAGAATGTATTGACATCAAAAAACATAGTATTGACCACAGGTCCGTTTACAGGAGATAATTGAGTATGAAGAAAGTAATGATACTGGCTGGCGGTAACGACCAGATTGCACTTATGGATGAACTGCGTCGCTACTTTAAAGGTGACGTGGAGATTATCCTCGTAGATATGTCGGACAAGGTAAGAGCAATACCGTATGCTGACAAATTCTTGCAGATAAGCACGATGGACAAAGCAGCAGTCCTGGCCGCAGCAAGGGAAGAAAAGATAGACTATATCCTTACAGCATGCGGAGACCAGCCACTGTCCACAATGGCATACGTTGCCACTGAAATGGGACTGCCAACCTATTTGAGCGAACAGGATGTAAGAGATCTTACAAACAAACGCTTTATGAAGGATAAGATGGTGGCATCTGGTATTCCTACTGCCAAGCACATCTATATTGACAAGAATTGGGATGGCAAGTTGCCATACTTTGAATATCCTCTGGTAGTGAAACCCGTTGACAGTAACGGTTCAAAGGGTGTGAAGAAAGTGTTTACTCCTGCCGATATGGATAAGGCATTGAAGGAGGCATTTCAGTATTCTTTGTCGGGCGATGTGATTATTGAGGAGTTCAAGCAAGGAGAAGAACTTTCAGTAGATGTGTATGTGGAGGGGACAACTGCCAAGTTGCTCTCGATAACAGCATCCAGGAAGATTCAGGAAAACAAGGATTCTTTCACTATCATTCAGAGCTATTATCCGGCACCCACTGACTTTAAGGAAGAGCGCGTGCTTGAGATCTGCCAGAAGATAGCTTATGCATGGAATCTTCACGACACCCCGCTTCTCGTGCAGATGATACAGAATGGTGACAGTTACAATGTGCTTGAATTCAGTGCAAGAATGGGTGGCGGATCAAAGTACTATCTCATCAATGCTCTTACTGGCGTAGACATTATGAAGGTCTATGTGGAGATGGTAATGGGCGAAAAGCCTCATGTTGAACCGACGAAGCTGTACAACAATGCCATTATGAGTTATGTTTACTGCTACCCTGGCATGTATGAGCAAATGACTGGACTTGATGAACTGAAAAAGGAAGGTGTGATACTGGATTATTTCATGTACCGTTCATCGCATTCAGAGATTGAGAAATCCAATACAAGCAGTGACCGTGTGGCAGGCTTCCTTGTCGTGGGCAACACCCAGGAAGAAGTGGATACCAAACTGCATACTGCTAACAAAAAGCTTAAAGTATTGGATGAATCAGGAAAAGATATTATGCGTCACGATTTATTTCAATAATGAAGATAGCGGTATTAGGTGCAGGTAATGGCGGGCAAGCTATTGCCGGTTATTTAGGATTAACGGGCTACGATGTAAGCCTGTATGATATAGATGTGCCCAAGATTGAAGTATTACAAAGTAAGGGTGGCATCGAATTAGAAGGACGAATCAAGGGATTCGGTAAAGTCAATTGTATTACAACTGATATAGAAGAGGCTGTAAGGGGTGCAGAGATTATTATGGTGACAACCATTGCCAATGCACATAGGGCAGTGGCTAAGAGCCTTGCACCATTTGTCGAAGATGGCCAAGTAATTATTTTGAATCCTGGCCGCACATGTGGAGCACTTGTGTTCAAGCAAACACTGACAGATTGCGGATGCACAAAGCGATATTACCTTGGCGAGGCACAGACTTTGGTTTATGCCTGCCGAGTAGTGGAAAACGGAAAGGTTAATATTATTGGTATCAAGGATGAAGTGCTGCTTTCTGGACTTCCAGCAGCAGATACGGATTATATACTGGAGAAGATCAATCCCATCTATCCTAGCTTTATGAAGACTGATAATGTACTTCGTACAAGTTTGGAAAATATTGGGGCAATGTTCCATCCATGCGTGTTACTTTTTAATGCCGCAACTATCGAGCGCAATGAAATATTCTGGTTTTATCGTGACATGACGGAACAGGTGGCAGCGTTCATAGAGAAGTTTGATGCAGAGCGTCTGGCTGTGGGTAAGGCATACGGCATAGATTTGTTGGGCGTAAACGATTGGATTAAGTTCGCCTATAAAGACACGGAGGGCGACACTTTGTGCGAACGTATGAGGAACAACCCAGCCTATCACGATATTAAGTCGCCTTCAACTATTTTCACCCGTCAGTTGACGGAAGACATTCCTACAGGTGTTCTTCCCATTATGGAACTTGGCAAAGCAGCAGGAGTGAAAACACCATTGCTGGGATCGATGATACATATTTGTGAGGCACTGTTAGGACAAGACTTGCATACCGATGGAAGAAGTTTGAAGAACCTTGGTCTTTCGGGTAAGAGTAAACAGGAAATATTGGATTATATCACACATGAATCCTGATCAAAAAGACGTTTTCGGTTTTATCAAGCCTTTAGTGGATGTTCACACCATGGGCGTTTATACCATAGCCAACCTGCTTCGCGACTGTGGATATAAGGTGTATGTGTCGAAAGATGATGTTAACGAGGCCGTAGAGAAAATTCATAAAATAAACAACTACAGTCTGGTGAAGCAGTGGCTTGTGAACAACAAGATTACACGTCTGGGCTTCAGCTACCGTCTTGATCCCAAGGAGGGTAGCGACTATTTTATGAGTCTCTACTCCCTTTTGAAGGCTGATAATATGTTTGAAGCACAGGGGGGACAGATTACTCAAATCTTCTTTGCCGGACTGCCCGATACTTGTGATATTGTGAAAGGTAAAACCAATGGAGAGGTGTTGGTGTTCCCCGGTAATGAAAGCCCCATTGAGTCGCTGAGGATGCTAAACGTGCCTGAGTACTTGATGCCTAAGGCATTGAACCAGCAGAATCCTTACGACGATATGCGTTGGGCGTTTGCCAAGAAGATGATAGAATCAGAGCGATACAAGTTGGAACCTGCACAAGACCATTATGGCTATCCAACATGTGGTACGGACACGGACTCTTACGTTGACCGACTGAACTATGCACGAAGCAAGCACTCCCTGCCTATCATCCGTACCCACTCGGGGCCGTATAACCCCAACCGTATGGAGGCATTGAAGGAGTACAGCTCATGGTGTAGGGATTTGGCGCAGAGCAAACTGTTGGATGTGCTATCTATCGGTAGCTCACAGCTCACCCAGTCCAACTTTGGTGAGGATTGGGAAGGTAAGCCCAATGGCGGTGGTGTGCCGGTTAATTCGGAAGCTGAGTATAGAGTTATCAAGGAAGAAGCAAAACCCATGCTGGTGCGTACCTATTCTGGAACGAAGGATGTGCCTGGACTGGCTCGCATCCACGAGCGTTGCCTGAATATCTCTTGGCACGCCTTATCATTCTGGTGGTTCGATGAGTTGGATGGCCGCGGTCACAATTCGCTTCTTGACAATCTGAAAGAACATTTTGAGGCAGTGCGCTGGATTGTGACATCAGGGAAACCCGTAGAGCCCAACGTGCCGCATCACTTTGCTTTCCGAGGTGCTGACGACATCACCTATATCATCACGGGCTATTTGGCAGCCAAGGCTTGTAAGAAGATGGGCGTGAAGCACCTAATCCTTCAGAATATGTTGAATACCCCGAAATACACAACGGGCGTACAGGATTTGGCCAAGGGGCGAACCATGCTGAAACTGGTGCGTGAATTGGAGGATGACACCTTCCATGTAAGCCTACAGTCACGTGCTGGTCTCGATTATTTCGCACCCGACTTGGAAGAGGCCAAGATACAGTTGGCCGCTGTTACCTGCCTGATGGATGACTTGGAGCCTGAAAACGAGAACAGTCCTGAGATTATCCATGTGGTGAATTACAGTGAGGCTGTCCGTCTTGCTACACCGCCTATCATCAAGGACAGTATCAAGATTACGCTCTGTGCGCTCCATGAGTACCGTATGGCACGTGCAATGGGTAAGATACCGAACATGAAATACGACAGCGAGGTGAAGGAACGCGAAGATGCCTTGTATGCTGAGGCCAAGGAGGCCATCCTTATGATGGAAAAGGCTATACCTAATCTGTACACACCGGAAGGATTTTACAAAGTGTTTGTCGAAGGCTTCCTGCCCGTGCCTTATCTTATGGATCAGAACCGCAAGTTCCCGAAGGCCACGATGTGGCACACGGCCATCAAAGATGGTGGCATCAAGGTGGTGGATGATGATGGAAAGGTGATATATACAACAGAAAGGTATAGGAAGATTATTTCCCAGATGCAGTAAAAGTAAATAAGATAGTGTGATAAGTAATCAAATAATATAATATATAATGTCAAAACGTATTTATCTTTGCCTTGCTCACATGAGTGAGGAAGGCCTTGAACAGAAGTACATCAAAGAGGCCTTTGATACTAATTGGGTAGCCCCTTTAGGACCCAATGTCAATGCCTTCGAGCAAGAGCTTGAGCATTTCGTTTGTTCCGGCTCAGAAACTCTCACAAAGCAGGTAGTCGCTCTGTCGAGTGGTACTGCAGCAGTGCATCTGGCATTGCTGGCATGTGGTGTAGGACCAGGTGATGAAGTGATAGTTCAGAGTTTTACATTCTGTGCATCGTCGCATCCCATTACGTACCTTGGTGCAACGCCTGTATTCGTTGATTCTGAGAAGGACTCATGGAACATGGATCTGGAGTTGATGGAGGAGGCTATCCTGGACAGGAAGAGAAAGACTGGACGCTATCCCAAGGCAATTGTACCGGTAGCACTATATGGCATGCCATACAATATTGACCGCATTATGGAGATAGCCGATAAGTACGACATCCCTGTTGTGGAGGATGCGGCTGAAGGATTCGGTAGTCGCTGGAAAGGACGTGTGCTTGGCACGTTCGGTAAGTTTGGTGTGCTGTCGTTCAATGGCAACAAGATGATTACCACCAGTGGCGGAGGTGCACTGATCTGCGAGACGGAAGAAGACAAGAACAAGATTATGTGGTATTCCACTCAGGCACGCGAGGGTTATCCTTACTATCAGCACGAGGCCATTGGCTACAACTATCGTTTGTCGAATGTGTGTGCCGGCATTGGCCGTGGACAGCTGACAGTGGCGGATGAGCATATCGCACACCACAAGAAGATTAAGAATCTGTATAAGAAATTGTTTGCTGACGTACCAGGCATTGAGGTTCATGACAATCCCGATGAACGGTATGATAGCAATTTCTGGTTAGTAACGCTGACCATTGATCCGGCACTGAAGGTGAAGGGTCAGGAGAATGCCTACAAGACAGTTGTTAAGGGTGCTATTGGCGGTGCACCTGGAGTGGTACGCGCCACGGATAATGCACATACCGACTGTGAACCCAACACCAATGTCGAGGCATTGCGAATGGTGCTTGACGAGGCTGATGTCGAGGCTCGTCCATTGTGGAAACCCATGCACAAACAGCCTGTCTATAAGAATGCACCGGCGTATGTGAACGGAGTGTCGGAACATTTATTCAAGGTGGGTCTCTGCGTACCTTCAGGCCCATGCGTTACCGAGGAACAGGTAAGGTATATCGTAGATTCCATCAAAAACGCCATTGTTGAATGTTGACAGTGTGATGGATATCAAGAAAAAAAGTTCCAGTCCCCATTCGCCACGTACCAACCTTGCCGAATACCTTGCAAGAAGGAGGAAGACGAATGTCAACTGATAAGAAAAGTAGAGGTGGTCAAAATTTTTGACCGGCTATATGGAATGAAACAATAATCTATATGGGAGACCTAGTAAAGAAGAACGATAACCTGCTGCCAGCATTAATGAAAGAGGTGGAGGATAAGATAGCCGTCATCCGCAGCTTAGAGGTGATTGCCGATGCTGATGTAGCGGAGCTGTATGGTGTGGAGACCAAACGAGTGAACGAGGCGGTTAGAAACAACCCTGAAAAGTTTCCGGCCAGGTATATGTTTGAGCTGACAACTAGTGAGTTACAAGATTTGCGGTCGAAAATTTCGTCCACAAATGTGTCAGCAATGAACCGCAATCCTACTAAGGCGTTCACGGAGAGAGGCCTCTATATGTTGGCTACAGTCCTTAAAGGTGAAAAGGCACGTGATGTCACGTTCGCCATCATCGAGACCTTTGCCAAGGTACGTGGCCTCAAGCGCGAGTTGCTTGCTCTACACAACGAGACTGACAAGGAGGCGCAGAAAACCAAGATGCAGCACTTCGGTGAAGTCCTGTCAGACATTGTTATGCCAGACCTGCAAACGCAGGAGACAGAATCCTCGCTAGAGATAAACTTCTTTATAGGTAAGATCAAGCACACAGTCAAGCGCGTCCGTAAGGAAAGCAATGACGATATTAAAAAATAAACAATATGAACCAATTCGCAAACAACGGCAAACTCAAGCTCCTCATCATCGTAGGCACCCGGCCGGAGATTATCCGGCTGGCGGCGGTGATTAACAAGTGCCGCAGGTATTTCGACTGCCTGCTGGCGCACACGGGGCAGAATTATGATTACAACCTCAATGGGGTCTTTTTCAAGGACCTCAAGCTGGCTGATCCGGACATCTACATGGAGGCGGTGGGCAGTGACCTGGGCGAGACCATGGGCAACATCATCGCCAAGAGCTACCAGCTGATGGCCGCCATCAAGCCCGATGCCGTGCTGGTGCTGGGCGACACCAACTCCTGCCTCAGCGTCATCGGGGCCAAGCGCCTGCACATCCCCATCTTCCACATGGAGGCTGGCAACCGCTGCAAGGACGAGTGCCTGCCCGAGGAGACCAACCGTCGCATTGTGGACATCATCTCCAACGTGAACATGGCTTATTCAGAGCACGCCCGCAGGTATCTGGCAGATACAGGTCTGCCTAAGGAACGCACATACGTGACAGGCTCTCCTA
>JAFZVW010000056.1 GCA_017617635.1 Bacteroidaceae bacterium
ATAATGCATTATGAATTACGAATTATCTCTACGTGTTTCGCCGCAGGAGGCATTTGACGAGAGGTCCATTGCTGCCTATATTAGCCGCGAGAAGGGGCTGCGTCCTAATGCTGTAAGGGTTCTGAAACGCAGCATCGATGCGCGTCAGAGGAATATATTCGTAAACCTGACGGTACGTGCATACGTTAACGAGGAGCCTGAGGCACAGCTGTTTGCCCCGATATATTATCCTGATGTAAGTGACAGCCGGCAGGTTGTTGTAGTAGGTGCAGGACCTGCAGGGCTCTTTGCTGCCTTGCGTCTGATAGAGCACGGCATACGCCCTATAGTGGTGGAGCGTGGCAAGGATGTGCACAAACGAAAGAAGGATATTGCTCGTATCCGTACCGAGCAGAGTGTCGACCCTGAAAGCAATTACAGTTTTGGCGAGGGCGGTGCTGGTGCGTACAGCGATGGTAAGTTGTACACGCGCAGCAAGAAGCGCGGTGATACGGACAAGATTTTGCGTGTGTTTGTGCAGCATGGTGCAAATCCCAATATCATGGTCGATGCTCATCCGCATATCGGTACGGATTGCCTGCCGCGTGTCATCGAGAATATGCGAAAGACAATTCTGCGTTGTGGCGGCGAGGTGCATTTCCAGACAAAGATGACATCCCTGATTATCGAGGACGACACGGTAAGGGGTGTTGTATGCGGAGACAAGGAGTTCCGTGCTTCTGCTGTCATCCTGGCCATCGGTCACAGTGCACGCGATGTGTACCGTTATCTGGCACAAGAGGGTATTGACATAGAGGCCAAGGGTATTGCCGTAGGTGTACGCCTGGAGCACCCTGCGCATCTGATTGATCAGATACAGTATCATCGTCGCGAGGGCAGGGGCAAGTACCTGCCTGCTGCCGAGTACAGCATGGTGTGTCAGAGCCAGGAGCGTGGTGTGTACAGTTTCTGTATGTGTCCGGGCGGCTTTGTGGTACCTGCTGCCAGCGGCCCCGAGCAGATTGTGGTGAACGGTATGAGCCCCAGTCACCGTAACGGCAAGTGGAGCAACAGCGGTATGGTGGTTGAGGTAAGACCCGAGGATGTTGCGGGGAACGATGCCCTTTCGATGATGGAATATCAGGAACAGCTCGAGCGTATGTGCTGGTTGCAGGGTAATCAGAAGCAGACGGCTCCGGCTCAACGTATGGCTGATTTTGTGAACAAAAGGCTGTCAGCTGACCTGCCGGCAAGCAGCTATGCTCCGGGATTGATAGCCAGCCCTTTGCATTTCTGGCTGCCAGAGAGTATCAGCAGTCGTCTGCGCGAGGCGTTTCTGCAGTTCGGCAGGCGTCATCACGGCTTCCTGACCAACGAGGCAACAATGATTGCCGTTGAGACGAGGACAAGTGCCCCTGTGCGTATTGTGCGTGAGTCGGATACTTTGCAGCATGTGCGAATCATGGGACTGTATCCATGCGGCGAGGGAGCAGGTTATGCCGGCGGTATAGTAAGTGCAGGCGTAGACGGCGAGAGATGTGCCGATGCAATAAAGGAACAACTGTTTAACAACTATGGAACAACCATTTAACAACTATAATATGATTAAGAGATTATCAACTGCGATTGTTGCAGCCTTGTTCTGTGTGATGCTGAGTGCACAGGAACATATACGTTTCATGGGTATGTCCGTGGACGGCAATATCAGGGAGTTTGCCCAGCAAATGAAGCGCAGCGGATTCAAGTGTACTACGAAGAATAAAAAGACTGGTGCCTGGATGTTCAAAGGTCAGTTTACGGGACAGGAGTGCGATGTATGCGTGACGTTCGACAAGGCAACTTCTATCGTGAACAGCGTAATGGTGTATCTGCCGGTAGAAACCGAGAAGGAGGCTGAGATGCACATTGAGAAATTCGATGGTATGCTTGCAGAAAAATACCCAGACGCCTCGCGTTCTGTCAAGGGTCTGGGTCGTGAATCACATACCGAGTTCGGAATGCCTGGCGGTATAATCTCGTTGTGGAAGTCTGCTGCCTCGCTTGGTCGCTATCGTGTTGCTATAACCTATTTCGACAGGATCAACAACACGAAGAAGAGGGAAATGGAAAAGAACGATCTTTAGAACTCTACACCGAATGTCAGGGCCAGGTTTCCTGAGCGTATGCCGCCGTCGAAATCGTCATAGCCCATGCGGTCGGTGTAGCGGAACTTGCCTTCCTTCCCTGCCAGGTTAACAAGACCGATGTCGTATGTCAGCTCCATGTAGAAGTTGGTGTACGCCATTCCGCAACCAAGGCGCACGCCTGCATCGAAAACATCCAGATTGTCATCGAACGAACCTGTAATGGTGCGTGACCAGTAGTCCTGGCAGTTGCCTCCCATACCCAGGTTCATGTACATTCCGAACAGCGGCTGGATGCTGAAGTTGCGCTGGTTCATCCTGATCTTGTATTTCAGTACTACGGGAATATTGAGGGTATGCATGCGATAGCGCAGCTTGTTGTAGCCGCCGGCTACAGGGGCTTCAGCCGGTTCGTTAGGCGGTACTACGCTGGCTCCCTTGCCGCTGTACGAGATTCCGATTTCAGCAAAGAGAGGCGTCTGACTGGACAGTTGCCAACCTGCAGCGAAGCCTATGTTGAAGCCTGCAATGCTGGAACTGCCGACATCCATTCCTGAGAAATACAACTGCGAGATGTTGACTCCCGTGCGTACGCTGAAGTACTGACGGCGTTCGTAGTTGTTCCAACGTCCGGCGATTTTCCCGGTAGGCTTTGCACCTACAGGCATATTGCGGGCTTCCTGAGCATTGATGTTAAGACCTATTATCAGTGCTATTGCTGTAATTACAAATTTCTTCATATCCTGTATTTTGGTTTCATTATGGTGCAAATGTATAAAAAAATCATTTACATCGTAATTTCTATTCGTTATTTTTCCTTAACTTTGCGCGCAGAAATTTTATAGCTTATAGTAGCGACTGATGAATGTACTGAAATTTGGTGGAACCAGTGTAGGTTCGGTAGACAGCTTGCTGAACGTGCGTGATATTGTCGAGTCACGTCAGGAGCCTGTTATCGTTGTCGTAAGTGCCCTGGGCGGTATTACTGACAAACTGATAAGGACCTCGCATCTGGCCGTTGAAGGTGATGTTGCATACAGGGATGCCTGGAAAGAGATAGCAATCCGCCATTACGAGATGATAGAGGCCGTTATAAAGGACGAGGAACGTTGCGAGGCTTTGAAGCTGGAGATAAAGGCCCTGCTTGACGAGTTGCGAAGCATTTTGCAGGGAGTATGTCTTATCCGTGACCTTTCGGCCAAAACCGCTGCTGCCATAGTCTCTTATGGTGAGCGTATGTCCAGCCGTATCGTGGCAGCGCTGATACGCGATGCCGTGTGGTTTGATGCACGTGAGCTGATCAAGACGCAGCAGAAGGAAGGCAAGACAATACTGGCACGCGAGCAGAGCTATGCTTTGGTGCAGATGGCTTGGAAGAAGATTCCGCAGGTAAGCGTGATGGGTGGATTCATCAGTACTGACATAGATACCGGCGAGGTGACCAACCTTGGTCGTGGCGGCAGTGACTATACAGCCAGTATCGTTGCTGCAGCACTTGATGCCGAGGTTCTGGAGATATGGACGGATGTGGACGGCTTTATGACGGCTGATCCGCGTGTTATATCATCTGCTTACGTGATAAACGAGCTGAGCTATGTCGAGGCTATGGAATTGTGCAACTTCGGTGCGAAGGTGATATATCCGCCTACGATATATCCGGTATGCGTCAAGAATATTCCCATTCTGGTCAAGAATACATTCAAGCCGTCTGCCGAGGGTACTATTATCAAGAAGGATATTGCGTGCAACGACAAGGCTATCAAGGGTATAAGCAGTATCAAGGGTACTACGCTTATTACCGTGGCAGGATTGAGTATGGTCGGTGTGATCGGTGTCAACCGCCGTATCTTCTCGTGTCTGGCCGACAAGGGCATCAGCGTGTTTATGGTAAGCCAGGCGAGCAGTGAGAACAGCACCAGTATTGGTGTCCGTGACGATGATGCACAGGAAGCCTGCCGCGTGCTGGATGAGGAGTTCGCAGCAGAGATTGCCGACGGAGCAATGTTCCCGATGACGGCTGAGAGAGGTCTGGCAACCGTTGCCATAGTTGGCGAGAACATGAAGCATACTCCAGGTATTGCCGGTAAACTGTTCGGTACTCTGGGACGTAGCGGTATCAGCGTGATAGCATGTGCACAGGGCGCCAGCGAGACAAATATCTCGTTCGTTATAAACGAGCAGTATCTGCGCAAGGCGCTGAATGTAATACATGACTCCTTTTTTCTGAGTGAATACCAGGTGCTGAACCTTTTTGTCTGCGGTGTGGGAACCGTAGGCGGTCAGTTGATAGAGCAGATCAGCCAGCAGCAGGAGAAACTGATGCGCGAGCTGCGTCTTAAGCTGAACGTCGTAGGTATTGCCAGCGGACACAACGCTATGTTCGACCGTAACGGGTTGAGCCTGGATAATTTCCGCGACCGACTGAAGAAGGCTCCTGCCAGCGACTTGCAGCGTCTGCATGACGAGGTTATTGGCATGAACATCTTCAACAGCGTGTTTGTCGACTGTACCGCCAGCGGTCAGGTTGCAAGCCTGTACGCAGATTTTCTGGAGCACAACATCAATATCGTTGCTGCCAACAAGATAGCTGCCAGCAGCGACTATGCCAACTACCGCCGCCTGAAGGACATTGCGCACAAGCGCGGTGTCAAGTTCCTTTTCGAGACGAACGTAGGTGCAGGTTTGCCAATCATACGTACAATCAACGACTTGCGCAATTCGGGCGACAAGATTCTGAAGATAGAGGCTGTGCTCAGCGGCACGCTGAATTTCATATTCAACACTATCAGTGCAGATGTTCCGTTCAGCGAGACGGTACGTATGGCGAAGGCTGAGGGTTACAGCGAGCCCGATCCACGCATTGACTTGAGCGGGCGTGACGTAATACGCAAGCTGGTTATCCTTGCCCGCGAGGCAGGATATGAGCTTAATCAGGAGGATGTTGAGGCTAACCTGTTTATTCCTGAGAGTTTCTTCACCGGTTCGCTCGAGGAGTTCTGGCAGAACCTTCCTTCGCTGGATGCGGAGTGGGAGGAACGTCGCAAGGCTCTGGAGCGCGACCGTCAGGTATGGCGTTTTGTCGCCAGGTTCGAGAACGGTCATGCAAGTGTTTCCCTTGACAAGTTTGACTGGAATCATTCGTTCTACGTTCTGGAGGGAAGCAACAATATCGTGCTGCTTACGACAGAGCGCTACAACAAGTATCCGATGTTGATTCAGGGCTATGGTGCCGGAGCCGGTGTGACGGCTGCCGGAGTCTTTGCCGATATCATGTCGCTCGCCTGATGAAGCACATCATTATACTGGGAGACGGCATGGCCGACTGGCACAACGAGGCTCTTGGCGGAGCCACGTTGCTGCAGTATGCACATACACCCAACAGCGACAAGCTTGCCCGCATGGGCAAGAATGGCTTGCTGAAGACTGTTCCCGACGGTTTCCATCCGGGAAGCGAGGTCGCAAACAGCAGCATCCTTGGTTACGACCAGCATATCGTGTATCAGGGGCGCGGTCCTCTTGAGGCCGCTGCCATAGGAGTCAAGTTGGACGAGGATGATTTCGCCTTGCGCTGCAACCTGGTTTCCCTTGACGGCGACATTATCAAGAACCACTCGTGCGGACGTCTGGAAACCGAGGATGCCGATGTCCTGATCAAGTATCTGGACAAAGAGTTAGGCAACGAACGCGTGCATTTCCACACAGGTGTGCAGTATCGTCATCTGCTGGTGATAAAGGGCGGTGACAAGCGTATAGACTTTACTCCGCCGCATGATATTCCGCTGAAGCCCTGGCGCGAGTTTATGCCAAAGGCAGAGTGTAATGAGGCAGAGGAGACCTGCGCC
>JAFZVW010000057.1 GCA_017617635.1 Bacteroidaceae bacterium
ATTGAGTACCAGCCTGGCTCCTCCTCGTAATAGAAGCCTATGCGTCCGTCCTTCTGCAAGGTCATGGTGCTGTATGCACTGCCTGTGTTGCTGACGTGATATGGATTCTGGTTCCATCCAGCGGCAAATGCCATAGGACTGGCGTATGATGATGCTTCGGTAATGTCCTTCCAGTAAATCTTGACATCCGAACGCTGATTGCCCGTAGGCAGGGACTGGAGGGCCAGGGTGCGCATGGCACCCTGTCTGTTCCTGGCAGCGAGAATCATAATCTCGCCATTGGTGCTGTTGGTTCCGCAGGCGATACCGTCCTGTGCATTGCGGCTGTCAACCGGCTGTGACCAGGAACCCTGTGCCGTACGCTCGTCGGTGTATTTGTATATATTGAAGTACCTGCCACCACCCTTGCGGCTGGACAGAAGGACTGAGCCGTCGGGCAGTTCCTCGCACTTGGGCTCGTCACCTCCCGGGCAGGGAAGTTCCTGCTTGCTGCCCAGGACATTCCACGTCTGGCCGAAATCGTCAGTGTACAGGACGCGGTTGCCATTGTTCCTGGTCCATACCGGCGCATAGACTCGGTAATGGGTGCCAACCTTGATCTTGCGGCTTTGCGTAAGCTTGCCGCTGCCTATGAAGAGGCTCTGTACGCGACAGCGGTCGAATTCAGGTTCGCCACGTTTGGCAAAGCCTCCGTAGAACTGTTCGGTAATATCGTCCCAGCTGGCCAGGCAGCCCTGAGGTGCGGGGCGATGCTTGCCGCTGAGGGCATTACCCCATGTCTTGCCGTTGTCCTGACTGTAGATACGTGCCACGGGATTGGGTTCGCCGTCGGGATAGTTGCCGTACCAGCATATTGTATGCCCGCAAACCCACAGGAGCATGACGGTTCCGGTTTCGCGGTCTACCACAAGGGCAGGATCGCCAAAGCCGTCGTCGCGGACTCCATTGGGGTCGTAGTCGCCCTGAATGATGAAGCTTCCGGCAGTCCATTTGGTGCCTTTCTTGTTTCCGATACGCTGTACCTGGTCAACACGTCCGTAACCGATATCCGAACCGCATGGACGGTGGTCGTTGACAGCCAGAATCCTGCCGTTCCCGAGTGTTGCAATGGCAGGGATGCGGTATGGCTTGGGATCGTCATGGAACCACAGGTACTGATACTCGCCCTTCTTGTCAGCATCGTAGACAACAGTCCAGTCATCAGGCGCATTCTGCCTGATTTCAGCCAGTTTGTAGCCGTGCAGCTTCCATGCCTGAGTAACAGTTATCTGCTTGCCTGCCGTCTGGTCTTCGGAAAGGCTTACCTTGACATCCTTGCCTGCATCCCCGGCCTCGAGCGTGACTTGCCTTGCCTTGTCGGCACACTGGACATTAAGCACACCTAACCAGCGGTTGTTGTCAGGATAACGCGTCTTGCCGTTCAGCTGCACATGCAGTGTGACTGTCTGTGCAATCGCCAAAACAGGTAAGATGATGAGAGTAAATAATAGTGCTCGTTTCATGGGATATGGTTATTTATGATTTGACAACTGTATCTATTTTGTAGCCAGGAACATAGTACACAGACCGAATGTGAAGCGGTGGAAACGGACCTGGCTGAAGCCTGTCCGTATCAGTATGTCATATACTGTCTCGGCTTGCGGAAAAGCTTCCATGGTCTTTGGCAGATAGCTGTAGGCCTTGCGGTCACGGCTGAAGAGCCACCCTACTGCAGGCATGACGAAACGGCTGTATAGGCTGAACAGCTGGCGCATCGGGAAATGCTGCGGGGTAGAGAGCTCGACAATGAGCAGGTGTCCGTCGTTCTTCAGCACACGGTACATCTCGCGGAGTCCGGCCTCGAGGTCCTGGAAATTGCGTACACCGTATGCTATGGTTACGGCATCGAACCTGTCATCGGGGAAACCGAGGTCAAGGGCATCGCCCATGACGAATGAAATGCGTTCCCTATGCCCGGGCGGAATGTCTTGCCTGGCAAGTTTTGCATTGGCAACCTGCAACATTCCTTCAGACAGGTCACAGCCTATGATTTCCGAGGGATTGAGGCGCTGTGCAACCAAAAAGGTGAAATCGCCCGTTCCGCATGCCAGGTCGAGGACCGAACGCGGAGAAAATTCCCGCAGCGAATCGACGCTCTTACGACGCCAGCCGCGGTCTGTACCGAAGCTGAGGAGGTGGTTCAAAAGGTCGTAGGTGGGGGCAATGCCGTCAAACATAGCCCGAACCTGTTCCTTCTTCTCGCCGCCCTGAGAGTACGGATTTATTTTCTCCTGCCCGTATTTCACCTTTTATCTATTGGCTTCCAGCCACTGTGTCACGTTTTTCTCAATGCGCTTTGCAATGTCGCCCTCGTCATCGGCAGGTACGAAGGTCGTACCGGTGATGTGCTCGTAGAGCCTGATATAGCAGTCGCTGACGCTCTGTGCATACTCGTCGGTAATCTCGGGCATGACATCGCCTTCACGGTTCATGAAGTCATGATCGATAAGCCACTGGCGCACAAACTCCTTGGACAGCTGCTTCTGCGGCTCGCCCTTGCGGAATTTCTCCTCATAGTCCTGTGCATAGAAGTAGCGTGACGAGTCAGGGGTGTGAATCTCGTCAATGAGGATTACCTTGCCGTCGCGCTTACCGAACTCGTACTTGGTGTCAACGAGAATGAGTCCCTTGCCTGCAGCGATTTCGGTACCGCGCCGGAACAGGGCCCTGGTGTAGCGGCACATGGTTTCCCAGTCTTCCTTGCTTACGATGCCCTGAGCGATGATTTCCTCGGCAGAGATATTCTCGTCATGACCCTCCTCGGCCTTGGTGGTTGGAGTGATAATAGGTTCGGGGAAACGCTGGTTTTCACGCATTCCATCGGGCAACTTGACTCCGCAGAGCTCGCGACAGCCGTTCTTGTACTCGCGCCAGGCAGAGCCTGTAAGATAGCCGCGGATAATCATCTCGACACGGAAGCCCTCGGCCTTGAGACCGATTGTAACCATCGGGTCGGGAGTGGCAAGTTTCCAGTTTGGAACAATGTCAGCAGTAGCATCCAGGAAACTGGCAGCCAGCTGGTTGAGGCACTGCCCCTTGAAAGGAATTCCCTTGGGCAGGATTACGTCGAAAGCCGAAATGCGGTCCGTCGCAACCATGACCATAAGGTCGTCATTGATATTGTACACATCACGTACCTTGCCGTGATAAACGCTTACCTGCCCGGGCAGGTTGAGGTCAGTTCTTGTCAGTGCTTTCATCTGTCTCGTATTTGTTATATGCTTTTACAATCCGTGTTACAAGCCGGTGGCGGACAATATCCTGCTCGGTCATCCGTATGAAGGATATGCCCTGCACGTCCTTGAGTACCTGGCATGCGTGGGTCAGACCGCTCTGGACACCGCGGGGAAGGTCGAACTGGGTGGTGTCTCCGGTTATAATCATCTTGGTATTCATACCCATTCGGGTAAGGAACATCTTGATTTGCTGTATAGTGGTGTTCTGGGCCTCGTCCAGTATGACAACTGCATCGTTGAGGGTTCGTCCGCGCATAAAGGCGAGCGGTGCAATCTGGATTATCTTCTGCTCTATCATCTCCTGCAGTTTCTGTGCAGGTATCATATCCTCGAGGGCATCGTACAGGGGCTGCAGGTAGGGATCAATCTTGTCCTTCATGTCACCCGGCAGGAAACCGAGCTTCTCGCCTGCCTCGACGGCGGGACGCGAGAGGATAATCTTGCGTATCTGCTTGTTTTTGAGTGCACGGACAGCCAGTGCAATGCTCATATAGGTCTTGCCGCTTCCGGCAGGGCCTATGGCAAAAATCATGTCATTCTCCTGAAAAGCCTGTACAAGCAATTGCTGGTTGCCGCTCCGGGCTGCGATAGGCTTGCCTGTCACGCTGTAGACGACAACGCCCTCGACACCGTCCTGACGGACTTTTTCCCCACGCAGGATGTGCAGGACGTCTTCTTCGGCAAGACTATTGTATTTAAGGCAATGTGACTGCAGTTTCAGGATATTCTCCTCGAGTGCGCACATTTCCAGTTCGTCTCCTATGACGTGAAGCACATTTCCGCGGGCAACGATGCGCAACTTGGGATACAGGGCCTTTACAATCTGGATATTGACATTGCCGACACCGTAGAACACGACAGGGTCGACATCCTCCAATACTATGTGCTTCTCTATCATTTTTATATGATTTGCGCACAAAGTTAACAAATATTTTGGAATTTCAATCAATTTGCCTTAACTTTGTGTCGTAAAAATTATGAGACGACTAAAGAAAAACATCTACATAGGTCTGTTTTGCGTAACAGTATTCGTACTATTGATTATAAAGGCTGTACGCGGACCTGTACAGCAAGGTGACGAACAGCATCTGATTGCAATAGAGAATTCGGTAGTGACCCGAACTTCAGAGCCTGTCAAATTTCCTATTCCGCATCCGATTTACTCGGTTTCATCGTATGACGACTGCTTCCCTGATTTACAGGAAGTGCAGATAAAAAGTGCGATGAAATGGGGCGTTTCGCCCGTAAAAGACCGTAATGAGGCGGAACATAGGAAGAAGGAACTTGTATACGTGGGAATGAACCCGTATTACAGTATCGACAAGGCCATGAGCAGCAGTATACCATATCTGATACCGCGTGCGGCGGAACTGCTGAACGATATTGCGCACAACTTCCTGGACAGTCTGTACGTAAAGGGTGTGCCCTTGCACAAAATCATCGTAACAAGCGTATTGCGCACAGAACACGATGTCGCCAAACTGAGGCAGAAGAACCAGAATGCAAGCGAACAGTCTTGCCACAGGTACGGTACGACATTTGACATCTGCTACAACAGGTACCAGACTGTTGCCAATCCAGGAGAAACCAGGCGTGAAGTACCGAATGACACGCTGAAATGGGTATTGAGCGAGGTGCTGCGTGACCAGCGCGAAATGGGCCGTTGCCACATAAAGCATGAGAACAAGCAGAGCTGTTTCCATATTACCGTAAAATAGTTCATGGCCGTATGCGCAGATTCGGACTTGTCGGATACCCTTTGTCTCACTCGTTTTCCATTAGGTTTTTTAACGAGAGATTCTTTCCCGAAAACGGTATTGATGCCGAATATGTGAATTACGAAATACCGGATGCCGACATGATGCTGGATATAGTGAGGGACAACCCTGAACTGGAGGGGCTGAACTGCACCATACCGCACAAGCAGGCAATTATCCCGCTTTTGGACGAACTGAGTGACGAAGCGCGTGAAACGGGTGCTGTAAATGTCATAAGGATTGAGCGCGACAAGCCTGAAAACACAAGGGACGGCCGCGGGTTCAGGCTAAAGGGTTTCAATAGCGACACAATAGGTTTCCGCGACAGCATCAGGCCATTGCTGAAGCCGTATCACAAAAGGGCTTTGGTCCTGGGTACCGGAGGTGCCGCAAAAGCCGTATGCCACGTACTGGACAAGCTTGGCATAGAGTGGAAGTCAGTGAGCCGTACAGCAGGCAGGAACAGCCTGACATACAGCGAAGTGACGGAAGAAATAATGGCCGACTATACAATTATAGTGAACTGCACTCCACTGGGCATGTTTCCAAAAACAGAGACTTGTCCCGAGCTGCCGTACGAGGCCCTGACAACAAGGCATCTTATGTACGATCTGATATACAATCCTGCTGAAACGGAGTTCATGAAACGCGGTGCTGCGATGGGGGCTGTTGTCAAAAACGGCTACGAGATGCTTGAACTGCAGGCCGTGGCTTCGTGGAATTTCTGGAATTTGAGTTAAATTCCCATAATACTTAACTATTCTTTCGCCTTTGTAAATTATTATTCGTATCTTTGCGCACAAATAAAAAAGATACGTAAGAATGAACAATCAGCGTTACATGATGCGTGGTGTATCAGCCGCCAAGGAGGATGTACACAACGCCATCAAAAACATTGACAAAGGTATTTTTCCACTGGCTTTCTGCAAGATTATCCCTGACATCCTGGGCGGTGACCCCGAGTATTGCAACATCATGCATGCCGACGGTGCCGGTACCAAGTCCTCGCTTGCCTACATGTACTGGAAGGAGACAGGCGACCTGAACGTATGGAAGGGAATTGCCCAGGATGCACTGATAATGAACACTGACGACCTGCTGTGTGTGGGTGCAGTGGACAACATCCTGGTTTCATCCACCATAGGACGTAACAAAATGTTGGTTCCGGGCGAGGTTATTTCAGCCATCATCAACGGTACGGACGAACTGATGCAGGAGATGCGCGGGATGGGAATCGGCATATACGGTACCGGAGGCGAGACTGCTGACGTTGGCGACCTGGTGCGCACGATAATCGTTGACAGCACAGTGACCTGCCGCATGAAGCGCAGTGACGTGATTGACAATGCGAATATCCGTCCAGGGGATGTAATCGTGGGACTTTCGAGCACAGGTCAGGCAACATACGAGAAGGAGTATAACGGCGGTATGGGCAGTAACGGACTGACATCTGCACGCCATGACGTGTTCTCGATGTATCTTGCGGAAAAGTATCCGGAGAGCTATGACCATGCCGTTCCCGAGGAACTGGTGTACAGTGGAACGAAGCGTCTGGACGACAAGATTGAGGGCTGTCCGCTGACAGCCGGCAGAATGGTTTTGTCCCCGACCCGTACATACGCTCCTGTAATCAAGAAGGTTCTGGACGGGATGCGCCCAAGGATTCACGGTATGGTACACTGCACAGGAGGCGCCCAGACAAAGGTTCTGCATTTCGTCAGCGACAACTGCCACGTGATAAAGGACAACATGTTCCCTGTCCCGCCGCTTTTCCGCACAATCCAGGAGGAGAGCAAGACTGACTGGGCGGAGATGTACAAGGTCTTCAACATGGGGCATAGGATGGAGATGTACGTTGCTCCCGAGGATGCTGAAAAGGTTATTGAAATCAGCAGGAGCTTCAACATCGAGGCACAGGTGGTAGGCCGCATCGAGGACGGCAGGAAGGGCCTGACTATCAGGAGTGAGTACGGAGAGTTCGACTACTAATACCGAGGAATAGTTGCAACATGGATATATTAGAGAGACTGGACGGCCTTGTAAGCCGGTTTGAGGAAGTTTCCACCCTGATAACCGACCCCAGTGTAATTGCTGACCAGAAAAGGTATGTGAAGCTTACCAAGGAATGGAAGGATCTGGGCAAGATAATGGAGGCCCGCAAGGAATATATGGGATGTCTGCAGAACATCGAGGATGCCAAGGAGATGATTGCGATGGAGGATGACGCCGACATGAAGGCCATGCTGCGCGAGGAAATGGCAGCAAGCGAGCAGCGCATACCTGAACTGGAGGAGGAGATAAAGCTGCTGCTGGTTCCGGCTGACCCCGAAGACGACAAGAATATAGTAATGGAAATACGCGGCGGTACGGGCGGTGACGAGGCTGCCCTGTTTGCCGGCGACCTGTTCCGCATGTACAGCAAGTACTTCGAGAGCAAAGGCTGGAAAATGACTGTGTCGAACTATAACGAGGGAACTTCGGGCGGCTACAAGGAAATAGTATGCACGGTAACAGGCGAAGGAGTATATGGCATAATGAAATACGAGAGCGGTGTACACCGTGTCCAGCGTGTGCCGGTAACCGAGACTCAGGGGCGTGTACATACCAGTGCAGCAACAGTTGCCATACTTCCCGAGGCTGAGGAATTCGACGTGGAGATTAACGAGGGTGCCATCAAGTGGGACACCTTCCGTTCGTCCGGTGCCGGAGGACAGAATGTGAACAAAGTTGAATCCGGTGTGCGTGCACGCTACATCTGGCGCAATCCTTTTACCAACGAGGACGAGGAGATTCTGGTTGAGTGCACGGAAACCCGCGACCAGCCAAAGAACAAGGAGCGTGCCCTGGCACGTCTGCGTACCTTCATCTACGACAAGGAGCATCAGAAATATCTGGATGATATTGCAAGCCGTCGCAAGACAATGGTATCTACGGGTGACCGTTCTGCAAAAATACGTACTTACAACTATCCCCAGGGGCGTGTGACGGACCACCGCATAGGCTATACCATGTACAATCTGCCAGCCTTCATGGACGGCGACATCCAGGACTGTATCGACCATCTGATTGTTGCAGAGAATGCCGAGAGGATGAAGGAGGCAGCGTTGTGATAATCCATAATTCGAAATTCATAATACCATGACAAAAGAAGAACTGATTAAGAATATTCAGCGTAAGCAGAGTTTCCTGTGCGTCGGCCTGGATACTGACATAAAGAAGATTCCCGGCCATCTGCTGAAAGAGGAAGACCCGATCTTTGCCTTCAACAAGGCTATAATTGATGCAACTGCACCGTACTGCATTGCGTACAAGCCTAATCTGGCTTTCTACGAAGCATTTGGAGTGAAGGGCATCATGGCTTTCGAGAAGACAGTCAGATATCTTCAGCAGAACTATCCCGATCAGTTTATCATTGCAGATGCCAAGCGTGGTGACATAGGCAACACAAGCGCCATGTATGCAAGGACATTCTTTGACGAATACAATCTGGATGCCGTGACCGTTGCCCCGTACATGGGCGAGGACAGTGTAAAGCCTTTCCTGACAGAAGGCAAAGAGGGTACGACGCACTGGGTGATACTGCTGGCATTGACAAGCAACAAGGGCAGTCATGATTTCCAGCTCCTGCGTACAAGGGACACAGAGGGCCAGGGTCCTGATACCGAGGTGATGCCGTTGTACGAGCGTGTCCTGCGCAAGAGTCAGGAGTGGGCAGACGACACCAGGATGATGTATGTAGTGGGTGCTACTCAGGGCAAGGCATTCGAGGCAATCCGCAAAATCGTGCCAAACCACTTCCTGCTGGTTCCCGGAATCGGCGCACAGGGCGGCAGTCTTGAGGAAGTGTGCAAATACGGCATGACGAAGGATTGCGGGTTGCTGGTCAACTCTTCACGAGCCATAATATATGCCTCTGCCGGAGAGGACTTTGCAGAAGCTGCTGCCCGCGAGGCAAAGAAGGTACAACTGCAGATGGCGAAGGAACTGGAAAAAATCAGAAACTAAGAACTATGAAACGGATACTGCTTTCACTCGCACTTTTGGTTGCCGTCACTCTTGGCGCACAGGCACAGGGCGCAGGACTGAGCCAAGGCCAGGCCGTCAGGCAAACTACAGCCAACCCTACCCGAGTACGTAAGACCTGCTCTCATTGCGGAATAACGATGGGCAATATCACATACGCATGGCAGCACGAAAGCTGGTGTCCGTACTATCGTTCATCGGGCGGTAGCAGTTCTTCACGCAGTTCAAGCAGCAGTTACGGCACCTACACCGCCGCCAGTGCAGCCTCCTACGCGCTTGGTTCCCTGCTTTCAGGTTTGATTTCAAGCAGCTGGAGCGGACCCAGGCAAACATATGATCCAAACAAAGAAGCCAGGGAACGGGAATACAAAGAGAATTATAATAGAATTTTCGAGAAGAAGAAAATTCGAAGGAATGAGTCTCGCAAATACTGGAAATACGGCGATTATGAAATTCTTTCCAATGGACATGTGCCAAGCGAAAAATGCGATGGATGCAGAGGATATAGTAATAGTAAAAAATATTCGATAAACACGCTTAGTCTTGTAAACACCAAGACAGGAAAGGAGATTATACCTAAATTAACGGAGGCAATTCACAAGCAATATAAATCAAAAAAGATTCCGTATGGCACACTTTGTTTGGAAGATGATAATTATGGAGTCATAATCTATTTCTTTGATTCAAAGCAACAAGAGTCTTCTCCCCTGCTGGATGGAATGCTTTTCGTAGATGAATTGACTATATACAACAATAGAATAGGCAAAAAAATATATGATTATGATTACTCTGGACTTTGCAATATTGTAAATGATTCGCTGCAATGGTTGTTGAAGATAAGGACTCCTTATAGTCATTTAGGTGAAGATTTTAATTATATTCCCAATTCTACATGTTTTATAAAGGAGGGCAAAAACTATAAGACACTCTATGCTCCGTTGAAAAGCATTACATTAGATAGCCTCCACTCGGTTGACACTGACAAGGAGTTTATCTATGTAAGACAAATGAAGGACACGCTTAACTACAAAATATATGATATGGAGTTTACTCCGATGTTTACGGAATATCCACAGATTGAATTGAAGCAGTTGTCGGATATCGGAGTTTACTTCCTCCTGGGAAATGAGCAGGGATATGGGGTGATTGACAAAAAGAAAAACGTCGTAATTCCTTTCATATACAATTCTGACAAGGCAGCAAACAAAGCATGGAATATTTATAAGAATTTGTCTTACACAGCATGGTACAAACAGGAGGCTGCAAAATACGTCGATAAGAAAGGTGAATTTGAGAAAACCGACCACTTCGAGGCTCGTATGAAGGACGCAAAGATGCAGGAAGAGTATCTGCGCGATATTATGGCCGACGCTCCCGAACGCTACTTGGAAGAAAAGGTATGGGAGAAGGGAGAACTGCAACTGACTATTGGCGAATACGATGCCGACGAGGAGTGCTTCCCTATCTCGGTGGGCATTGCCCCGTGGAACAGCATCATGTTGCCCGTACCCATCTCCGAGGCAAAGGACTTCAAGAAGGAGTTTGCCAGCATCAAGAGCGCTGCGGCAAAGAGTGCACAGCTTGGCATCCGAAACGATGCGCCGTCGATAGAGGCAATTACCTTTACCACAGCCAACGGCAAGAAATACCAATACGGAAACCTGAAATAAAAATCGTAAATTTGTAAGATATAAATATGGAATTCTCAGCAGAAATGATAGCCGGTCTTATTGGAGGAACCGTAGTAGGCGACCCGCAGGTCAAGGTTAATGACTTTGCCAAGATTGAGGAAGGCAGACCGGGGTGCATCAGTTTTCTGTATAATGACAAATACGAAAAATATCTATATACCACACAGAGCAGCATTGTTCTGGTAAATAGCAGTTTCGAGCCTAAGCAGGATGTCAGCGCAACCCTGATCAAGGTTGCCGATGCACGTGGGGCCGTGACTAAGCTGCTACAGGTATACGAGAGCATGAAACCCAAGAAAGCGGGTATATCTGAACTGGCATTCATAGATCCAACAGCAACGATAGGCAAGGATGTCTATCTGGCTCCTTTCGTGGCTATCGGACCCAATGCTAAGATTGGCGACGGATGCGTGCTGCATCCGCATGCAACAGTCGGAGCAAATGCCTCTGTGGGCGAAAATACCGAGATTTATTCAAATGCAGTAGTCTACCATGACTGCCGTGTAGGTAAGCGTTGTATTCTGCATGCCGGTTGCGTAATAGGTGCTGACGGGTTCGGATTCCAGCAGACTGAGAACGGCTATGAGAAAATACCCCAGATAGGCATTGCCATTATCGAGGACGATGTGGAAATAGGAGCCAATACCTGTGTGGACCGTGCCGTTATGGGAGCAACGGTGATTCACAGCGGTGTAAAATTGGACAACCTTGTCCAGATTGGGCACAATAACGAGATAGGTTCTCACACCGTCATGTCTGCCCAAGTCGGAATAGCCGGAACAACAAAGGTCGGCGAGTGGTGTATGTTCGGAGGTCAGGTAGGTGTGGCTGGTCAGTGCACTGTTGCCGACAAGACCATGGTCGGGGCACAGTCAGGCATACCCAATACGGTAAAAAAGCCAGGGCAAATGCTGATGGGCACACCTGCAATAGATCAGCGCCGCTGGTGGAGGGCTCAGGCTGTAGTCAAGCAGTTGCCTGACATGTGGACAGAACTGAACAATATGAAAAAGGAGATTGAGGCTCTGAAAAAGGAATTAAACAAAGACTGACATGAAACAGCTGACACTGTCAAGGGGATTCTCGCTTTCAGGAAAGGGATTGCACACAGGGCTGGAAATGACCGTGACATTCCTGCCGGCACCGGCAGGGCATGGATACAGGATATGCCGTACAGACCTGGAAGGCAGGCCTGTATTGGAGGCGTTGGCAGAAAACGTAATAGATACAACCAGAGGTACTGTGCTGGGGAACGGGGAATTCCGATGCAGTACGGTAGAGCATGCTCTGAGCGCATTGTATTCTGCCGGTGTCGACAATGTCCTGATAGAGGTCAACGGACCTGAATTTCCTATTTTGGACGGCAGTGCCGAGCCTTATGTCACCAACTTGCGCAAGGTTGGCCTGACTGCGCAGGACATGGAAAAGAAATGCCTGGAGGTCAGGGAGCCTATGGAGGTACGTGACGATGAGACGGGATCAACGGTTTCCGTCCTGCCCGCAAAGGACTTCCGCCTGACGGTTACCATTGACTTCAACAGCGAACTGCTGCCCATGCAGACTGCCAGTCTGAGCAGCATGAAGGACTTTGCACGTGAAATAGCCAGTGCACGTACATTCGTATTCGTCCGTGACATACAGCCTCTGCTGAACCTCGGCCTTATCAAGGGCGGTGACCTGGAAAATGCCATTGTGATATACGAGACCGAGACATCGCAGGAGAACATGGACAAGCTGTGTCAGCTGACAGGCGTAGGACACTACGATGCAACCGAACTGGGCTATATGCAATATAAGCCTCTGGTCTGGGAAAACGAACCTGCACGCCACAAACTGCTTGACCTTATTGGAGACCTGTCGCTGGTAGGCATGCCTATTAAGGGACATATCGTAGCGACAAAGCCCGGCCATACAATAAACAATATATTTGCCAGAAAACTGAGAAAACTGATATAATCTGCCACCCGTAAAAACACTGAATTACATGATTAGTCCATTAGCATACATACATCCCGAGGCAAAAATCGGTGCCAACTGCGAGATCGGTCCTTTCTGCTACATTGACAGGAATGTGGTGATTGGAGACAACAACAAGCTGATGAATAGCGTTACGGTTCTGTACGGAGCACGTATAGGAAACGGAAACACTGTATTTCCAGGAGCAGTAATAGGTGCTGTTCCACAGGATCTGAAATTCGTAGGAGAAGAGACCACGGCAGAGGTAGGCGACAACAATACTATTCGCGAGAACGTAACAATCAACCGCGGAACTGCTGCGAAGAACAGGACTGTAGTGGGCAGCAGGAATCTTCTGATGGAGGGTGTCCATATTGCACACGACTGTATCATAGGCGATGAGTGTATTATAGGCAACGGCACGAAACTGGCCGGAGAGGTTGTCGTTGATGACAAGGCGATATTATCGGCTAATGTACTGGTACACCAGTTCTGCCGTATCGGAAGCTTCTGCATGGTAGGCGGTGGAACTCGTACATCACAGGATATACTGCCCTACTCCATGATTGCCCGTGACCCTGCGGCTTTCTGCGGCTTGAATACCGTAGGATTGCGCCGCCGGGGATTTGACAGGGATACAATCGACACCATACACAAGGCATATCAGACTATACTGCAGGGAACAGGATTGCTGAAGGACTTGCTGGAACGCGTCGAAAGCGAACAGCCGGACAGTCCCGAAATTGCATACATACTGGAATTTATCCGTACAAGCAAGCGGGGATTTATCAGATAAGGCAATCTCTATTTATAGAACAGATGTAATGAAACCGCTGCTGGTTGTCATAGTTGGCCCCACAGCCGTAGGTAAGACGGAACTTACCCTTCAGTTGGCAGAAAGGATGAAATGTCCCGTGCTGAACTGTGATTCACGCCAGATATACAGGGAAATGCACATCGGGACAGCCTCTCCTACCGAAGAACAGCTGGCACGAGTCAAACACTATTTTACCGGTACGCTGGACTTGGAAGACTATTACAGTGCTGCCAGATACGAACAGGATGTACTGGCACTTACATCCGACTTGTTCAAAAGACACAATGCACTGTTGCTATCCGGTGGCAGTATGATGTACATTGATGCCGTATGCAATGGTATTGATGATATTCCCAGGGTCAAAGAAGAAATCCGCAAGCGTTTGAAGGAAAGGCTGGAACGCGAAGGCCTGGAGACGTTGCTGGAAGAACTGAGACAACTGGATCCCGTGCATTATGAAACAGTTGACCGCAAAAACGGCAAAAGGGTCGTACATGCATTGGAGGTATGCTACTCTACAGGAAAGCCGTACTCAAGCTTCCTTACACGCAGGACATTGAGAAGCGACGGAACGGAGGCAGGCACGGCAGAAAGACCTTTCCGCATACTTAAAATCGGGCTGCAGAGACCACGCGAGGAACTGTTTGCGAGAATAAATGCACGTGTAGATGAAATGATTAAAGCCGGGCTCCTTCATGAGGCCGCACTCCTGTATCCCAAACGCGGACTGAACGCGCTGAATACCGTAGGATACAAGGAGATGTTCAAGGTAATCGAAGGAGAATGGAATCTGGCGATGGCTACCGAGAGACTTAAGAAGAATACACGCGTGTATGCAAAGAAGCAGATGACATGGTTCATGCATGACAATGATATACATTGGTTCCATCCCGATGATATAGAGAATATATGGTCGCTAATAAACGAGAATATACAGAATGAAACCGCTGAAAGCATATTTGAAATCCCTGAATGAAAGCAGGCGAAAGATATACTCTGGTCCATGGTATAGGAAAACAGTTGTATGGACAGCAACGTTCATTTTGTCAATAGCGCTGTTCCTGCTTGCCGTAGACTGCAATTTCCTATGGCTGTTCGGCCGTTCGCCCGGATTCTCGGATATTATGAATCCACCGCTGAATGTGGCAAGCGAGGTCTACAGTGCCGACGGCGTACTGATGGGAAAATACTTCAACGAACTACGGACACCTGTAACTTACGACGAGATTTCCCCGAAACTGATTGCGACACTGATAAGCACCGAGGACGAGCGTTTCTACCAACACCACGGAATAGACTATGTCGGATTGCTGGCAGCGGCCAAGGACATGACCAGGGGACGTGCACGAGGTGCAAGCACAATTACCCAGCAACTGGCAAAAAACCTATTCCGCGTCAGAACGCAGTACAGTACCGGTCTGTTCGGAAAGATTCCCGGCTTGAAGATATTGATTGTAAAGGCAAAAGAATGGATAGTTGCGACAAAGCTGGAAATAGTCTACAACAAGGAAGAAATATTGACAATGTATTTCAATACCGTAGACTTTGGAAGTTGTGCCTTCGGCATCAAGACAGCATCCCGGAAATATTTCAGCACCACACCTGACAAGATAACATGGGAGCAGGCTGCGACACTGGTAGGACTGCTGAAGGCAACCAGCACCTACAATCCTATAATCAACCCCGGGAAGAGCCTTGAAAGACGGAATGTAGTCCTGCAGAATGCCTTTGACCATAACGTAATCACAGTCAACGGAACACCTGCAACGCAGCAGGTGCTGGACAGTCTGAAAAACACTCCGCTAACACTGAAAGAGCAAAGCCTGGAAAGCACGTACGACGGGATAGCGCCTTATTTCAGACAGGCATTGGCAAGTTACATAGACAAACTCTGTGAAATGGGAGAAATCCCGGGGTGTGACGAAGAAACCAAGTTGGACATATACGCCGACGGGCTTAAAATCTATACCACAATAGATTCGCGCATGCAGAAATATGCCGAGGAGGCATGCCTGAACCAGATGAAGCGGATCCAGGGCAGTTTTGACGGTCACTGGGGCAAATCCGCGCCATGGGTTGACGAGACCGGGCACGAGCTTCCGGACTTCATAATGGACATTGCTAAGAAGACCGGCAGATACAAATATCTGTCTGCAAAATATCTTGACAACAAGGATAGCATTATGGCGGACTTGAACAGACCGCACAAAGTCAGGCTTTTCTCGTACAGAGGCAAGATAGAGAAAACCATGAGCACACTGGATTCCATACGCTACATGGTCAGGTTCATGCACTGCGGCCTTGTAGCGATGGAACCCGATACGCGTGAGGTGAAGGCATGGGTCGGAGACATTGATTTCGGTTCATGGAAATACGACAAAGTGACGGCCCACAGGCAGGCTGGCTCGACCTTCAAGCTGTTTGTGTACACCGAAGCAATGAATCAGGGAATGACGCCCAGCAGCACAGAGACAGACAGCTATATTTCATATCAGGATACCGATGCCGACGGCAACCCGACGACATGGGCTCCACATAACGCAGACGGCATTTACACCAACAGGAGCTACACCCTGAAACGGGCATTTGCAAAGAGCATAAATACCATTGCCGTAAAAACCGGCATGAAGGTCGGCATACACAATGTTGCAGAAACAGCACACAAGATGGGCATCCAGAGCCCTCTTAGCGAAACACCGTCGCTAAGCCTTGGCAGCAGTGATGTAACCCTTATGGAACTGGTAAACTCGTACTGTACCGTGGTTGATGACGGAATCTACAATATGCCGGTAATGATTTCGAGAATCGAAGACCATAACGGAAACGTTATTTACGAATCCAGGCTGAAAAACGAGAGGGCGATTCCCGAAGAATCTGCTAAAATGATGACGACAATGCTGCAAGGCGGCATGAAGGGGGAAGGCGGAACCATCAGCTCGCTATGGACATGGGTTCGCAAATTCACAGGCAGCACCGAATTCGGAGGCAAGACCGGCACCAGCAACAATCATTCGGATGCCTGGTTTGTGGGAGTATCCCCAAAACTGGTAGGAGGCGTATGGGTAGGAGGCGAATACCGTTGCATCCACTTCCGCAGCGGCAAACTGGGTCAGGGAAGCAGGACTGCACTCCCTGTCTTTGGAGAATTCATCGAAAAAGTCTTGTCCGATCCTGCTTTCACGAAATACAAATGCCGCTTTGACGGGACAATAGGCTATGACATGGATTTCGAGGAGCCAGACACCATGGCAATTGATACACTCTCTATCGATTCGGTTGCCGAAGAAATAAAGTGTCGAATTGACACATCGGCTTTACACATTCAATAGTTAGCGTTACCCTTTCTTTTGCATTTTTTTTGTTAATTTCTCTTAAACGGAGGAAGCTAATGTTAACGTCTTTAGATTTTTTGGTGGAAAAAACTTAAATTTGCTTTCACTAAGTGCGTAAAAAGTAAAAAATAAATAATCTAAAACTAAGCGTATGAGAAACCGTTTGAACAAATGGAGCAAGCACACCATAGTTGCCGTGTGTCTCTTGGCTCTCGGCGGGACTTTCGCTGGATGCAGTGATGACTATGATCTGGACGAGGTAAAGCCCTCGTACCTGAACGAAAGCATCTACGAAACCCTCGTAAAGAGCGAAAACCACGAGTACTATCTCAGGCTGATTGCTGACCCCGAGCTGAACTCCGGTCTACATGAGGGAGAAACCCCAGAACTGGTCGAGATCCTGAAGAGGACTGGTTCCAGGACTGTCTTTGCTGCAGATGATGATGCGTGGAAGGCATTTTTCCAGGCAAACGCACAGTTGCCCGAAGCAAATCCATGGCACAATGCAACCTGCTACGAGAAACTGTCCAAGGCTCAGAAGCTGCTTCTCCTGAACACCAGTATGCTGCCCAACGCCATCGTTATGGAAAATCTGGCAAGCAGCACCGGGACCAACCCGACACGAGGAGAAACCCTGCGTCATTTGACAAAGGCTGCACCGACGGATACGATTACCCTGGTTGCAATATCTGACTTATTCCAGACAAAATGGAAAGAAGAAAAGCAAAAGCAGGCTGTCGGCGAAGGCAACTATCCTGAAGTCGACCAGTGGGCACGCATCAAGAACGGAGTGGATTATACACCCGAAAGCAAGATTCTGATGTCTCAGGACAGCTCGCAGTCCATGATGATTCACTTCACAAACGAGTATATGTCCCGCAATCAGATTACCGACAACGATTTCCGGATACTGATGAACGGTGAAACCCGTTTGACCGGTGACGTTCATATCTACGACGCCAAGCTCGACAGTGCCGACATTGTCTGCCAAAACGGTTATCTCGAATATACAGCCAAGCCGTTGGTTCCACTGGCAAATATGTCGGAGGTAATCCGCACCAATGGTGAAACAAACATCTTCAGTCACATGCTGGAGCGTTTCTCTGTTCCTTTCCACAGCACGGAACTGGCACGTCAGTACCGCCTGCTGCATCCTGAATTCAAGGAAACGGACACACTTTACGTAAAGCGTTATTACTCCGAGCGTTCATTCGGTTCTACAAAGTCGTATAACAGGGAAATCCGTAAGGACTGGAAGGGCAACCTGTTCGCACACGACGGACTTGCCATCCTTAATTTCGATCCGGGATGGAATGCATACTTCCCATACGGAAAAGAAGTAACCCAGGACATGGGAGCTATCTTTGTTCCATGTGACGAGATGATGATCAAGTATTTCCAAAACGGCGGCGGCCGCGTGCTGATTGAGGAATACACCAAAGATCCATACAACCCGTCCGAATACGGTACGGACGAAGAAGGCATGAACAAACTGTTTGAGGACATTGACCAGATTCCATTGACCAACATGGCCAAAATCATAAATCAGGGTATGTTCGACAGTTTTGCCGATGCTGTCCCGTCCAAGATGCTCAAGATGGTCGAGCCTGACTCACAGGAGGACATATTCAGCGAACCTGACACCAGGATGGAAGCAGACGGAGGAAATATCCATAAAGTCATACTGGCATGCAACGGTCCTGTATATATAATGAATAATGTATTTACCCCGACAGATTTTGACTGTGTCGCCACTCCGGCATTTATCAAGAAGCAGTCTGACAAGAAAATCATGTACTGGGCCATCTATTCTGACAAGGACCTGGGAGGCAGTGCCATCATGGGTATCAACTACTATGCATACCTCAAGGCTATGAAGAGCTGTTTCACATTCTTTATGCCGTCTGACAACGCGTTAAAGTACAATTACGACCCAATGAGCTTCTCATCTCTCAGAGATGCCCGCGTAATGCGTATGATGTACACAGGAACCGGCAATTTCCCATTCAAAAACGGAGCTGCCACAGCCCAGAGATACCAGACCGACGAAAACGGAAAGAAAATCTATGTGTTGGCCAATTACAATGTAAATTATGGTGAGATTGGCAGTGAACAGACTTTGCGATATGTTTCCCAGGCCGAAATTGTCAACCGTCTGCGCCTGATGCTGGAACAAAACACCATAGTACACGAGACATTGGGAACTGACTATTACGACAACAACGGCCGTTTGGTTCCGAATATCAACGAAGCCGAGGACGAATTCTACAAGTCCAAGGACGGTATGGGAATCAGGGTTATTCGTGAAGACGGCAAGGTTATTGCCGCCCAAGGCGGTTTTCAGTACGAGAATCAGCGCGAATTTGAAATTCCCAATGAAAATTTAGTTGACGAAGAAAATATCAGAGAGGAAGACGGACGGGGCGTAGGCATACTGTGCGCAAAAGTTACAGAATTTGGAGACTACAAGAATGGATATACATTCACAATGAATGCTCCGCTGATTCCTGCAGCACGATCAGTATGGAGCTTAATGTCAAATGTTCCGCGCGGATTTAACGGCAGTAAGCAGTCTGAAGCAGAAGGTGCAGCCGAAAACAATCCATACCAGAATTTCTACGAAATCTGCGACCATCCCGGAATTGACCTTGACGAGGTTATCAAGAAATCGGGACTTGTGGACGAGACCAAATATGATATAACCAATACAGATAAACTAAAGCAGTTGAATGCCGCTATTGCCAAATATTCAACATTCGTTGACAAGAACGGTGTCGATTACAACGTAAGTTTCTGGCAAAACTACAACTATACCATATTCGCTCCTTCAAACGAAGCAATACAGAATCTGTACGATAATAATGTTGATGAATTCCCAACATGGGAAGGCATCATCGAGGACTTTGAATCCTGCGACAAGGATGAAGACGGAAATCTGATTCACAGGGACGATTCCCTCCGCCTGCAGGCTAATATCGTATGGCTCACAAACTTTGTCCGTCTGCATTTTGCCGACAACAGCGTTTTCGCAGACAAGTCCGACAAAAAGTACGAACTGATATCTAACAGTTTCGATAACAAGTATAAGACATTTACAAAACTGTATGTAAAACGTCAGAACGGAGTACTCTCTATTTCCACTAAGGAAGACGGCGAATATGCCGAGGCATTACAAGAAGTTACTGTTAACGGAATTACGCATGACGTCAGGAACGTTATGACATGTGACCGCAGTTGCAGCTTACCGGTAAGAAAGGCAAATGGATTAAACGGTATAACAGTCGATGGCAGCAACTATGCCGTCGTCCACATGATAGACGGCTACCTAATGCCAGAGAAACCCGATTTCTCATCCCCGGCCAGATTGCGTAACTACATTGAAAGATTCAAAATCCGATAAATACTATTGCCATGAATAAAATAATAAAAATGTTTATGCTTGTGGGCATAGTCATGACGGCACTTCCCACAAATGCACAGACGCGTATTTCCGGTACTGTATCGGATGCTATCGATGTTATTATCGGTGCCAACGTAAAGGAGGTCGACAAGAATAACCGTACGGTAAACGCCTGTGTTACTGACTTCAATGGTAACTTTACCATGTCAATCAAGGATAGGAAGAACAATCTGGTAGTTTCCTATATCGGAATGAAGACCGCTGTAATTCCACTGGCTGGTAAAACTGTATTCAAGATTACACTTCAGGACAACACCAAGACCATGAAGGAAGTCCAGGTAACCGCCAAGAAAATGGCTGCGACTACCGGTCTTGATATTCCTGCACGAGAATTTGCCGGCGCCGTTCAGAAATTTGACATGGCAGATTTGGACGGTCTGGCATTCACTTCTGTCGACGAAGCACTGCAAGGACAGATTGCCGGTCTGGATATTGTTGCCAACTCGGGTAATGCCGGTGCCGGTACAACCATGCGTCTGCGTGGTACATCTACGCTGAATGCAGGTAGCGGACAGCCCCTGATTGTCGTAAATGACCACATTCAGGAACTTCCCGAGGATGCCACAAGCGGTGTCGACTGGGGAGACATGGACAATGAGGAACAGTTTTCAACCCTTCTGAATGTAAACCCCGAGGATATCGAGAGTATCACGGTCCTGAAGGACGGTGCTGCTGCCAAATGGGGTGCCAAGGGTTCCAACGGTGTAATCGAAATCAAGTTGAAGCGCGGTAAGCGTGGTCCTACCAGCGTTACCTTCAACTACAAGTTCACCGGTACATGGCAGCCTTCAGGCTATAGGATGCTGAACGGTGACGAGTACACCATGTATATGAAGGAGTCCCTGTTCAATCCAAAGAATGGTTGGGATATAGAAATTCCCGAACTGGAATACCCGAAGAACAAGTACGACTACATTTACAACAACTACAACAAGAATACTGACTGGGTAGGTGCTGTTAACCAGTTCGGTGCCGAGCATCATTTCTACGTAACGCTGTCCGGTGGTGGCGAAAAGGCAACTTTCCGTATCGGCGCAGGCTACGATACCAACAAGGGTACCAACATAAACCAGAGCTTCAACCGCTTCAGTACGACAACGGCATTGGACTACTGGATCAGTGACCGTATCAAGTTCAGTGTGAACATGCCTTTGACATTCTCTACACGCCACAACAACAGCGTTGCAAACACAGCAAATGGCAAGGCGTACAAGGCAATGCCCAACATGAGCATATATGAATGGCAAGGATTGGTTGATGAAGCAGGAAACCCGATTACCGATGAATATGGTAATCAGATCTTTGCTCAGACAAACAATTACTTCAACATGCTTCCTGTAGCATCCACCCTTGGTTCAGGATCCGCAACACGTATTGACAACAGTGGCGAATACACCTCATGGGAATTGCGTGATATGTTTGCCAATGGTAATCCCATTGCATACGCCAACTACTGTAACGACAAACAGAAAACATACGATTTGCATCCGCAGTTCTCGCTGGAGTACAAGCTCCTGGGCAAGGAAAGCGACCAGTGGCGTCTGAACTATGTTGCCGACGTACAGTTGGACATCTATAACAAGAGCGACGAGTCATTTACACCGTCTTACCTGAAGAATATGCCTTGGATATATGGTGGTGACAACACCAGCGGTCTGGGTGCCAACTACCGTAACTACGTATCCAACAGCGAATACAAGTCATTACAGTTCTCGACACGTCACGACCTGCGTTTCTACAGTGCATTCAAGAACAAGGATCACAGTCTTAGCGGTCTGGCACGTTTCGAGATACATTCCGGAAACAGTAACAGCCAGTCCATAGGCAAATGGAACCTGCCCGACGGCATTACAGACCCGACATCCGAGGGTATGCTGACCACAGCAAATGCCACCACCGGCTCATGGCGTGGACAAAGTTTCTATTTCCAGGCTCACTACTCATACAAGTCAAAGTATAACCTGGACGCAAGTGTTCGTATCGACGGTAACACCAACTTCGGTTCCGGCAACAAATACGGAACATTCCCATATTTTGCCGCACGTTGGAACATTTCCGACGAGGATTGGATGAAGTGGTCCAAAAAATGGCTGTCCATGCTTGCCATACGCCCGACATGGGGTATATACGGTAACGGCAATATCGGCAGCAACAACCAGTATAACCGTTATGGTTCATCCGGCAAATACAACGGCCATGATGTTATCGTTCCTGAAAACCTTGCCCTGCAGAGTATCAGATGGGAGAAGAGTTCTATCTGGAACATTGGTTTCAACTTCGGCTTCCTGGATGACCTGATTACAGCCGAACTGGAAATCTATGGCAAGCGTACAAAAGACCTGTTGATCTATGGTATACGCATACCGAGTGCCAATGGTTTCTCTTCCCTGGCATGTGTGAATGGCGGTCAGATGTACAACAAGGGTTGGGAATTGAACCTCTCCACAGCCAAGTTCGCAAAGGTAGGCAAGTTCAGCATGAAGGCACGTCTCAATTTCTCGCAGAACTTTAATGAAATCGAGGAGCTGAACAGTCTGTATCTCGAATCCGTAAACGGGTCGGAAAGCTGGCAGCCTACGAATCAGGCATGGAACAAACGTGTACAGATAGGCAATGCCCTGGGATCTATCTACGGTCTCCACTATCAGGGTGTATACCGTTACGACTACGATCATAACGGCTATGACCTGAACAGCTGGACAAGCTATGGCTATAACGAGGCCCTGACAAACGGCGATCAAGTCAGGAAGGCAGACAACTATCTGGAGTTTAACGATCTTGTCAAGAACGGCTGGACTGCAACAGGCTACAATGATGCCGAGTACAAAAATGGAGAATGGAAATACAAGAATCCGACCAATACTGCAGCAGCAGCTCAGCGTCGCGGTGAGAACAACACATGTCCTATCGCATACGACAAGGCCGGCAATATGCTTACCGACCAGAAGGGCAATCCGCTGCCAATGTACTATGTGTACAACAACGATGGCGGAACACGCTACCAGTTCAGCGGCGGTGATGCTATTTACGAGGACATCAACAAGGACGGCCAGATTGACCGCTATGACATGGTTTATCTCGGCAACTCAAATCCAAAGTTCTATGGTGGTGGCGGCTTCACTCTGTTCTACGGAAAGTTCAGCATGAACGTAGGCCTGAACTTCCGTGTCGGCAGCATGGTTATCAACAATGCGCGTGCCACATACGAAAGCATGCATGACAACAACAACCAGTCATACGCAACTACATGGCGTTGGCGCAAGAACGGAGATATCACACAAATGCCACGTGCCATGAACTACTACGGTACAGGCGTTCAGAGCTACAACTCCCTGCCAAGCGACAGATATGTTGAAAGCGGTGACTTCCTTCGTATCCAGTACATTCAGTTCAAGTATGATTTCGAACCAAAGAAAATCAACTTCCTGAAGAAGTGCGGTGTCAAGGTACTGGGATTGTCTGCATCAATCAACAACATAGCATGCTTCAGCAGCTATACCGGTGTTGATCCCGAGGTTAGTCCTAATGGTTTCAACCCTGCTATTGACTATGCAAAAGTTCCACGTTCAAGATCATTTACATGCAGTGTAAATCTTGGTTTCTAATACATGAAGACAATGAAAAAAATTAATAATATCATAAAAGTATCTTTCCTGTCAGTATTGTTATCTGGAGCTTTGGCATCATGTAACGACTATCTGACCGTTCCTCCTACAGGATACCTTACCGAGGAGACTTTCTGGGAAGACAAGCGGGACTTGGAAGGCGTACGCTATGCTGCATACAAGCAACTGGCATCCCAAGTCGAAAAGATGATTATCTGGGGTGACCTGCGCAGCGATGCATATAAGCAGAATACGGTTATAAGCAGCAGCCAGAGTAACCGTGACCTGTATCGTAATATCATACAGGCTGACATTGATACTACCTGGTCAATCTATGACTGGAGCGGTATGTATTCTGTCATCGGCTATTGTAACAAGGTCATTCAGCATGGTGACGAAGTTCTGGAGAAGGACAAGCAGTTCACTGCAGCCGAATGGAAGCAGATGAAAGCAGAGATGGTAGCAATACGCGCGCTTTCATATTTCTATCTGGTACGCGCGTTCAAGGATGTGCCATACACGACCAAGGTTGTAAACACCGACACTGAGGTTGAGTATTTCGAGCAGATGCCTGCACTAACCGTTATGGATGAACTGATAAAGGAAGTCAAAGCTGTGGAAAATCAGGCACGTAATCGCTTTATTAACACCGAGGACACAAAGGGCTTGATTACAAACGGTACCATCAACTGTCTGTTGGCTGATATGAATCTCTGGCGTGCAAGTCTGACAGAATCAGGATATGAGGATGTCAAGGCAAAGAGGGATGATCTGAAAACAAAACTCACAAAAGCCGAGAATGATCAGACTGACATAAACGACAAGCTTACAGAAGAGCTAGCCAAACCCACAGAAGAGCAAGATGCAGAGAAAATTGAAGAATACAGGCAACGACTGGCTGAACTTGCTTCTGAAATAGAAGTACTTTCTTCTGACATCGCTGCTTTGGAAGAATCAATGACAAAGCAGGATCCTGCGCCATTCTACAATGCTGCTATTGAATATGCCGACAAGGCTATCTGCAAACTGGGTGACCAGTTTGACGAGGAGCAGAGAAGTACCCCGATGGCCAACCGTGAAGGCTATCTTTCATGGTCAAATGCTCCTACATTCGGTCGCAGCACAGGCCTTGACTTCATGTACAAGAATACCGTTGATGACGCACATCACGGCAAGATTCAGATGAAAGCCTACGAGGAAATTTTCAAGAAACAGAACTCGAACGAAAGCTTCTTTGAAATCCAGTTCAGCAGTACGGACAGCCGTAGCAACGGTACTGTAAACTCCTTCTGGGGCTACAGCGAAGGGGCACATCTTGTTACCACATATAGCGAGGACAACCGCAAGGACATGCGACACTGGTTCAGTGCATGGAAAAATATTGACGGTGTAGATAACTCTCAGGACTGGTATTGCCTGAAATGGATGAAGGCCGAACCCCTCTTTGAAGAAAACATAGGTAAGGAGGATGTAAAAATCACCGTAAAGGCAACTAGTGAGACATATAACAACTGGATTGTATACCGTCTGAGCGATGCCTTGCTGATTGAAGCCGAGGCTGCTGCATGTCTTGGAGAGCTAGGTGTCAACAAGGATGAAAACGAGACTCTGTGCAAGAAGATTCTGCGTATGGTCAACCGTCGCTGGTATGTGGATGTCGAAAAAGGAGGTGATATCGAATATGACCTGAATAAGGAACTGAAGGATCCTCTGAAAACATATGAAACCAACTTCTATACAGACAATTGGGTAACAAACGTAATGAAGACGCGTAAGATTGAGTTCATTGGCGAAGGCAAACGCTGGTTTGACCTCGTACGCTGGGCAGAACGCAATAACCAGGGGGCTGTTAAGCATGAAACGGATCCTTCCAAGAACGAAGATCCCGGTATGGTGGAAATGTTCAACAGTTTCATGACCGACATTACCGGATACGAGACAGCACGTAACCGCTGTGTAAACATGTGGGGATTGTACTGTCCTATCTACTACATGGAAATCAAGGCCTATCGTGCAGCTCATGCCCAGGACAAGATTTCCCAGAACCCTATATGGAACAAATCCAAGTATGACAGATAATTGAGGAGGACTAAGAAATGAGAAAGACAAATATTATTAAGAAAGCGTTTCTCCTGTTGCCTGTAATGGCGGTTGCGGTTCTCTTCCAGAACTGTACGGAGAAAATTGATGATTCTGCACGTTACGTTTTCGAAGGAAACACAATCCTCAGTTATCTGGAAAGCCAGGTCAAGGAAGACGCAAACGGTGAAAAGGATTCCATTTACAAGGAGTATGTCAAGCTCCTGAATGAGGTAGCCATCAGCGAACAGTCATCATCAACCGTCGCACAGTTGATGTCGGCACGTGGTAACTACACTTGCTTTGCTCCGACAAACGATGCCATTCAGGCATATCTTGAAGGACTGGTAGCACAGAAGAAGATTTCCGAGCCCTCATGGGATGCTCCGGAATTCCTGGCTGACCCGAAGCTGCTGAAGGAAAAGAAGGAACAGGTTGTTCTGAATTCAATCATTGACGGCGGTGACGATAACACTGCATATCAGGTAAGTTATTTCGGAGAACGTGCAGAACGTAATGAAATGATCGGTCTGCCTAACATGCTTGACAACAAACTGCAGGTGTATTTGACAGAAAACTATACCTGGCCTGAGGGTGTTGACCCTGCAGAAATGAAGGAACTGGGCAAATACACGGTAGAAGGTGCGGTGGTAGATGGCAAGAATAATGATGTATATGCCATCAACGGACGTGTGCACCAGGTACATCAGGTAATCGCTCCAAGCACCGAAAGTCTGGGTCAGTATTTCGAAAAGGTTCTTGAGGAAACAGAAAAGGGCTATTATGTGTATGCTGCCCTGGCTCAAGCCTGTGGATTGATTGAAGAGCTCAGCAAGACCGAAGATACCTACTATTTCACTCAGAAGCAGACAGGAAAAATCAAGGATTTGCCAAATCATAACACAGAGGGTAAGCCAGGTTATCTGCCTAACCGCCGATACATCGGTTTCACATTGTTTGCCGAGCCTGATGAATGGTGGGAAGAACAATTAGGCCTACAAATTGACGAAAACATTACTCCGGAAGATGTTGTTTCGGCCGTATACGACTACGTAAAAGCCAACGGTCTCTATTCTACCGACTTTGGCGCAACAGAAGGCACAAGTTGGGAGGAATTGAAACAGAGCAGCAATATCCTGAACCAGTTTGTAACATATCACCTGCTGCCGGCACGTATTGCCAATGACAAGCTGGTTATACATTTCAACGAATTGTGGTATAATGTTACAGACAAGGTAAAGAAAGCCTCGGTAATGGACTATTATACTACGATGGGTGCACGTCGCCTTCTTAAGACATACGAGGCATCCAGAACCTATGGAGACAGACGCCAGAATGTTGTCTGGCTCAACCGCATTCCAACTTTGAACAATGCCCGTAACGGGGATTACACCGAGAACGGAGCCCCTGTATATCCCGGTATTGAAATCAAAACAGCAGATTTCAAGAAGGTGTACAATGCATTTATCTATCCGATTATTATCCCTGATGGAGGAAAAGGACTTTATTTCAACGAGGAAACAGCAAACTATCTTGCAAGCGAACGTATGCGAATCGATGTTACCACCTTCTTCAAGGAATTGATGACCAACGATATGCGTGCAAACGAGAACAACGACGACCAAAACCTGCGTAGAGGCATCCCGACAACCAAGGATTTCAGTCCAAAGGAAACCGGAGAGAATGGTTGGAGTTCATACTTTGATGACTGTGAAATCGGTGAAAACTCAAAATTCTATTACCTGACCGGACGTAACTCAAAGACATATTCGTGGCATAACTACCAAGGTGACGAGCTGAACGTTATCGGTCAGTACAAGATGACGATGAAGCTGCCGCCTGTACCTAAGGACGGTATGTACGAACTCCGCTTTGGTGTAAGTTGCTCGAAGCAGCGCGGTATGTGCCAGTGCTATTTCGGAACCAACAAGAATGCCCTGCCTGCAGCCGGAATCCCTCTTGACTTGAGAAAGGGGCTGCAATACTGGTATCTGGGTTCCGGCAATCTGGAAACCAACTATGGCTATGCCGTTGATGACCTGAACGATGAAGAAGCAAACATCGAAGTCGACAAGAAGTTACGCAACAATAACCTGATGAAGGCTCCCAACAGCTATTACAGGGTAGGCCAGTCTGTAACAATGCGTGCAGAAAATTCCAGCAGCTACAGCATTGCCCGTCGAATCATCGTCCGTCAGGAACTGCATGCAAACGAAACCTACTACATTCAGTTCAAGAATGTATTGAAAGATAACGGTGCACAGTTCTTCATGGACTATATCGAATTCTGTCCAAAGGAGATATACGACAATCCTACTCAGCCAGAGGATATCTGGTAAACTAACAATAACCTAAACTCTATATCATATTATATTATGAAAATAGGAAGAAAATATATTGGTATCCTCGTAACGGGACTTGCATTGGCCACCGTTCCGTCATGTACCGACACATGGAACGAACATTATGCTGCCGAGGATGTCAATACTGCGAAAGAAACTCTCTGGGAAACCATCGAATCACGTGAGGATATGAGCAAATTCGCTGAATTGATGAAACTTGCAAAATTCTATCGTGACGAAAATCATCCGGCGTATACAACCAACGAGCAGGGAGAAAAGGTATATTACACCTATGCCGATCTCCTCGACGGCAACAATGCCGTGACGCTTTGGGCTGTTGCCGATGATGCCCTCAGTCCAGAAGAGTGGGAAAAGTGGAAAACAATGGCTGAAAATGACGGCTACAATTTCCAGCAGCAGTTTATAGGTAACCACATGGCTCTGTCGCGCAAGCCAATGACATTTACCGGCATCTCGTCTGAAAAAGTCAGACTGGTAAACAACAAACTTGTGGAACTGGACTATGCCGAATCCACATTTGCCAGCGTAAAGGTCAGGGAAGCAAACATCGGTACGCGTAACGGACTTCTGCACGTCATCGAGAAACCGTCTGACTTTGACTACAACATCTATGAATACATAAAATTCGGCGGTAAGGATTACCTGAGCAAAATAAGTGAGTATTTCGTCAAGCGTGATACGACATATTTCCTGGCAAGTTCCAGCATCGAGGGCCTTCCTGATGAGGACGGAAATCCTACGTATGTGGACAGCGTCTATTTCATGGACAACATGAACTTCAGCAGAAGCTGGTACAATCCTACTGATGCTGACGCCACAGATGCATGGATGAACAATCTGAAAATGATGCATGCCCGTATCAACGTCGAGGACTCTACATATATTGTCGTAATCCCTACAGACCAGGCATGGGATGCAGCAGTAAGCAAACTTACTCCATATTATAGCTATGTAAGTACATATCCGCGTATGGACAAGCTGAAGCAGGAAACCGCCAAGTCGGCAAAGAGCATCGATATCTTTGGTGCAAGAAAGACGAAATACACGACTTCCGACGGCTCACTTTACGAGACAACGGATTCCCTGCGCGATACAAACATTACCATGGATATAGTTTCACCTATGGCATTCAACCTGAATGAACAGCCACAGCTTGAAAAGGGTGTGAAATGGACGATGGAGGAATTCCTGCTGAACGGCGGCTATCTGGAATGTGAATATCTGCTGAACACATTGGGTGACACGATTTTCAACATTGCCAAGGACCCGCAGAAACGCGGCTGCGACTTGTCTGTTCTGTTCGCAGGTGTACAGAAGAAGATGAGTAACGGCTATGTAATCGAGGCATCGGAATGGAACGTTCCGGAAGATATCTGGAACCGTGCAATCGATGTGGAATGTACGTACAACGACTACTACAAGTCCAATGCTACCTTGTACGCAGTAAAAACACTGAACAATACAATAGCAAAGAACTGGATTGACGGAAAATACGGTGGTCGTTTGAGCATGCAGAACTATATGCGCTGCTACGGAACAGGTACCAACACACTACCTGATATTGCATTCCCGTTGGAAGGCAGCAAGCAGGGTTCGGCATACGCAACAAGCGGTCAGAAATATGACATCAAGGTGGTAATGGTTCCACGCTGGTATGAAGACAGTCAGGAAACACCGATATTCTTCAAAGTCAATACAGAGGAGAATCCCGAGACCGGCGAGCTTGACACTCTCAGCATCGAATACCAGCATAACCTGATGACATTCACACTCTACTACTGGACGGAGGCGATGATTGCAAAGGATGACTACAGGTATGATAAACAGCAGAAGCTGGAAAAGAAGGACGTATATTGGAATGGTGAGAAAGTTGACACTATTACCGTGTTTGAAAACGTGGAATTCCCTGTTTCATACAAGAACATACGCAACGCATATCCAATACTGCGCATTAAGTCACAGGGATACGCAAAAGGCAAATGTGTATGTACCAAGAACAATGATCCACATCATTCGTCGTACTTTAACATCGACAGAATCATTCTCGAGCCTGTAAAGTAAGTTAATGTCAAACAGTAATAGCAATTTACAATGAACAATACAATTAGCAAAAACCTGATGAGCAGTATCCGTCGCACCGGCATCTGTTTCCTGGCATTGGCTGCGTTTGGCATTTCATCTGCTTACGCACAGCAGGCACAGCAGGACGAAGAGACCGTAAAGGTCCGCAAGATCAAGAAAACTGCTCCTAATTATGAGACACGTGTAGTAAAAGGACGCATAACCGATGCTGCCACAGGCTCTCCCATGGGAGGTGTGCGCGTACAGGCGCTGGGTATGAACCGCTATTCTACACTGACGGATGAAGACGGTACATACGAGGTAAAGATTCCCGTATTCCTCAACTCGATGTACGTCTATGCACCGGAATATAATCCTCTGCAAGTTGCAATCGTAGAAAACGTTGACAATGACATCAAGATGATTTCATCCACATTCAACGGCTTCTACGGCGAAGATACCGAGATTACCGCCAAAGGCGCTACTACATTGTCCGAGACCAGTTCCATCACTATTGAGACAGATATGATGAAGAAACTGGCAGGTGACATCAACATCGTACAGAAAAACGGACTGCCAGGTCAGGGTGCATATATGACCATCCGTGGTATCAACAGCATCAATTCCAGTGCTCAGCCCCTGGTTATACTGGACGGCAACATGATTGACATGCAGTATGACCGCACGGCATTGCACGAGGGATACTATAACAACGTGCTGGCAGGTCTTGATCCGGAAACCATTGACAAAATCGAAGTTCTGAAGAACGGTACTGCACTGTATGGCGCAAAAGGCGCAAATGGTGTAATCGTAATCACCACCAAGCGCGGCAAGAGCCAGGCTACACGAATCAACGCACGCATTTACGGAGGCGTAGAGCTGATTCCCAACAAGATTGACGTGATGAACGGTCCGCAGTACACCAATTACCTGAGTGACCTGATTCCGACAATCAAGGACATGAACAACTACAAGTTGAATTCATTCGTATTCCTGGATCAGAGCCCTACCAATTTCTACCGTAATGTGTACAACAACAACACGGACTGGCAGAAGGATATGTACCGTGCTGCCGCAGCGCAGAACTACAAGGTAAGCGTAGAGGGTGGCGATGACGTGGGCATGTATGCCCTGTCGCTTGGCTATACAGATGCCAAGAGCGCAATGAAGGGCAACGACATGAGCCGCCTGAACCTGCGCTTCAATACTGACATCAAGATTGGCAGCAAGATTATAACCGCCCTTGATATCAACTATAACCAGACATCGTACAATATCCTGGACAACGGCTGGAGCGAAAGTTATAAAAACCAGAACATAGGTTCGGTAAATGTTCTGGGACTGGTTACTGCACCGTTTATCAGCCCATATGCATATTATGTGGATCAGACGGACCCGGACAACGCACAGTTGCGCCTTTCACAGGAATGGGCAGGTAAGTATGCATCAGAAGTTACTGATGACGAAATCAACAGGAAAAACTACTATATCAAGGATCCTTTTGCATTTACGAAGGAACTGAAGGAAGTCAACGAGATAACACGTAATCCATACTGGATATTGGCGAACGGTAACGGAAAGAACAAGAACTATGCCGAGATGACAAATATCGGCATCAATGTACAGCCCAAGTATCAGATTAATAAGGAATGGGCTGTTTCCGACCGTTTCAACTTTAACCTGAGCCGCAACAACGAGATGTATTTCCTGCCGTCTAACGGTGCAACGCCATATGCACTGACTGACCTGGGAACAATCCACTCTGTATTGAAGAGCCAGTTCACAAAGCAGACCACAATCAACAATGATCTGCGTGTTGAATACAAGAACCAGTGGGGAGCACATACATTTGCAGGCTACGTAGGATGGCGTTTTAACAAGTACGACTACTCGTACTCATATCTGAACGGCTACAACAACGAGAACGACAAGCTGCCGAACATATCCAAGAACATGCAGTATGTAAACTCGAGCGGTGTAAACGACTCGTGGAAGGATATGGCATACTATCTGGATGCAAGCTATAACTATGCTAACCGCTACTTTGTGAACTTTACCGCCAGCACACAGGCAAGCAGCCGCTTCGGTAAGAATACAAAGGAAGGCATGCACATCGGAGGTCTAAGCTGGGGCTGGTTCCCATCCCTGCAACTTGGATGGGTTCTGACAAACGAAAAGTGGTTCAAGCCAAAGGCCTATGGAGTAAACTACCTGAAGATGACATTCGGCATTGAGCTGAATGGTAATGACAATATCGACTACTATGCCGCACGTACGTACTGGAAGACCGAGCAGGTATTCGAGAATGTATTTGGCAAGTACCTGTCGAATATTGCCAGCAGTTCCCTGCAATGGGAGACTGTCCGCAAGATTAACTGGGCACTGGAAGGCTCATTCCTGAACAACCGCCTGCAGGCACGTGTGGACCTGTTCTGGAACAAGACCAGCAACATGCTCACTATGCGCGACCTGTCAGACCAGTATTACATAGCAGGTATATCCAAGTTCTGGACAAACGAAGGCGCAATGACCAACAAGGGCTTCGAGTTCAAGGCCAATACAGCTCTCATCAACTCTAAGAACTGGAAGTGGGAATTGGGCGCAAGTGTCGGTCACTTCAACAACGTAGTTACTGATCTTCCCGATTCAAAGGACAATACCATCGAACTGTGGACACGCGACGAGAACGGCGTGAAGGATGTCAAGACCGGAGAGCTGAGAGGATTTACTACCAGCGCATACGGCGACAAGAATCTCCTGACAGCCGTCGGCTATAGTGCAGGAACATTCTACGGATGGGAAGTTAACCGCAACACAGCCAGCGGCACAGGTGTATTTGCCAGTGCCGACGAGGCATCCAGTGCCGGCAAGTACGGCTATCTGAGATATTACACAGGCATAGCAGGCCAGTACCGCGAATTCGGTCCCGGCGATATGGCATTTGTCGACCAGAACGGTGACGGCTGGATTGACGAGAGCGACAAAGTTGCCCTTGGCAATGCAATACCTGACATCTATGGTAATATCTTCACAAACGTAACTTGGAAGAACCTGCGCATGGATATCATCTTCAAGTACAGCCTTGGCAATGATATCTACAACTATCAGCGTGCAATGCTTGAGTCCGGCAACACCACATACAACCAGACAACGGCAATGGTACGCCGCTGGACCTATGAAGGACAGATTACCGATGTTCCACGCGCATGCTATACCAACAGTGACAGCTATGTTGCCAACGAGCGCATGAGTTCACGCTGGATAGAGGACGGCAGTTATCTGAAGATGAAGAATATACGCCTCACATATACCTTCCCTTACCACAACAACTGGTTGCAGGGACTGAAGGTATGGGGCGAAGCTAACAATGTATTCTGCCTGACCAAGTATCTGGGAACAGATCCGGAGACAAGTGCAAACAACAGCACACTTTATCAGGGAATCGACGTAGGTCGTATCCCAAGCGGTCGCAGTTTCAACCTGGGTGTAACAATTAATCTGTAATCTATAGTATGAAGACAAAATCAATTATAACCCTGCTCTGTCTCTGTATGGGGCTGAGCATAGCCACCACTTCCTGCGAGGACATAATGAGCGCAGACAGCGATCGCTATTCGTATAGCGTAGCAGGCGACACATTGTACTCATATTGGGGTATACTCAAGGGCTTACAGAATCTGGGAGAGCGCTATGTAATTCTGGGCGAATGCCGCGGAGACCTGGTTGACGGAATTCCTGATAACGGAGACAGTTTCATTTCCGACAGTATCAATGCCATCCTGACATTCGGCCTGAACGGAGATACCGAAGGCATCAGGGACGGTGCATGCCGCTATCTGAAAGTAAGCGACTACTACCAGGTAATAAATTCATGCAATGCATACCTCGCCAGTGTCGATACCGACAAGAAGACATCAGGTGGTGTAAAATACATGACACGCGAGGCTGCACAGGTTCAGGCCATCCGTGCATGGGTATATATGCAGCTTGTAGTCAACTACGGCGATGTTCCCTTCTATACAAAACCGATGCTGTCTACCGGCGATGTAGAGAACTTTGATACCAAGGATGCCGAGAACCGTGTAAATGCAGGCAACCTGTACCAGAAACTGGAAGAGGACCTGATCAATGCATACAACGTGGAAATCACGCCTGCACCTTATGGAGGTTTTCCACAGTACAACAAGTACGGCTATACCACACTGGTATGCGAGAGCACAAAGGCAATGTTCCCCTGTGCGCTGGTACTTGCTGACATTTATCTGATGGGTAACCAGTACGAAAAGGCTGCACAGTATTACTACAACTACCTGTACGGCCAATACGGCGGTGTACTGCCGACAGGCTATTACTCAACGGCATATCGCGACCAGGGTGAGGAACTGCACGGATCAGTAGTCGGCATGCCATGGAGCGAAACCGGCAGGACAAAGAAAAGCGAAGAGGCCGTTACTGCCATTCCATCCAGCACCAACGGAATGTGGGGTACTGTACAGCGTGGCGTGAATGATGTGTTTGGTTTCAAGGCAACCATCACACAGTCAACAGGCAAGAATGACTCCATTACGAGAGCATCAATCTGGCTGACACAGGACTGGGAACAGCAGTTGTCACCAAGTGCAGGCTATGAGGAACTGCGCAAGTCACAAAAGTATGAGGCATACATCTGTCCAAACCTGGACGATATTGATGATATGACAAAGACAAGCCTGCAGGTATTGGAAGACGTCGGTGACGCACGCGGTGTTCCCGGTGAACGCGGCAATGGCTATATTTGCCGATACAACTCGGGTGACTATATTGTCGGTACCACACAGTACAAGACATACGTGATGAAGCAGAACCCCTATGGGGCATTCTCGACTGTATATCCCATAGTATACCGCAAGAGCCAGATATGGCTGCGCTTTGCCGAAGCACTGAACCGCGCCGGATTCCCGGGATATGCATTCGCAATCCTGAAGAACGGCCTGACAAAGAACAAAGAATGGCTGCCAAGCAAGGAGGATGATTTCCTGCCCAACAAGTACTACGTTTACTACACTTACAAGAATGATGAGGGTGAAACTGTGACAGTTCCGGAAAATTACGAGGAATTGCCAGAGTGTCAGGTTACAAATCCCGACATTGACGAAGATGCGTACGAAAACGACATTGAATTACTGAACACTTACCTTGAAGACAACAGCCTGATTCCGGAAGGCAAGACAATAGAAGACCTGACCATGATAACAGGCGGAATCGTCGAGGATGCAGGATATGCAAACTATATGTCTGATGAAAGCGGTATCATTTGCAACTATATCAGTCTGAATGAATACCGTAGAAGTATAGGCCAGCAATGGTTGAACTTCCAGGACGAAAGCCACTTTGCCGGGGCAACATCCCTGCCGATCAACTACTTTACCAACTGGCCTCTGACACCTCGCGATGCCCTTGCCACATCTTCCTATCCCAAGACCGGCTTGTCTGACGGCGAATATATGGCTCGTGGCATTCACCAGAAGGGTTGCGGCCTGCTGAAGTACAACGAACGTAATTCCGTTTACAACTTCGTAGATCAGATTAACCTCAAGCGTGAAGCAGCAGGCAAGTCGACACTGACAAAACAGGAAATGTACGACCCGGCTAATTTGGCTGAAGTGCAGGAGGCCATCGAGGAACTGATTGTTGACGAGGAAGCTCTGGAACTTGCCTTCGAGGGAAGCCGTTTCTTTGACATCCTGCGTGCTGCACTGCACCGCGGAAACGGCACTCCTGACATGACATTCATCAGGTCCAAGATTGCCAAGCGCGACGAAACGGCAAGTACATGGGCAAATAGTCTGACAGAGAAGAATATCTACCTGCCATTGCCGGACAACAGCAACCGATAAGTCCCCTACCCTGCCCTTGCAGAGTAAAAAGGATAATCATAAAGTCCCTGCATCACAATGATGTGGGGATTTTTTTTGGTATATATTTGGTAAAAAAAAAAAAAATCACGAACTTTGGCGTGCATTAAATATAAAAACAGTCTTTTAAATAACAAATAAACAAAATAACCTAAACAATGAAAATCAAGACTCTATTGGCAATATTGCTGTTGCCTGTAGCAACGTGGGGGCAGACATTCACGCTTGAAAACGAAGCACCGGCCAACCCCGACAACAAACCTCTGCCATGCCATCCCCTGCCATCGGACAGACAGGTCAAATGGAACGAGACGGAGTTCTATGCATTCTTCCATTACGGAATGAACACATTCACCAACCAGGAATGGGGATATGGTGACGAAAGTGAGAGCACGTATGCGCCACTTGGCAAACCAGACCCTGAGCAGTGGGTAACAAGCGTCAAGGCTGCCGGAATGAAAGGCGGCATTGCCGTAGTAAAGCATCACGACGGCTTCTGCCTGTGGCCGACAGCAACCACGACACATAATCTGACCAACGGCGGAGGGCAATACCACAATGTCAATATTGCCGAGGAATTTGCCAAGGCCAGCAAGAAACACGAGATGAAGTATGGTTTCTATGTTTCACCATGGGACCGCAACAGCGCATACTACGGAACCGATGACTACGTTACTAAAGTATTCATACCGCAGTGCGAGGAACTGGCAGCCTACGGCAGTGACCAGTTCGAGATGTGGTTCGACGGAGCAAATGGCGGCGACGGCTACTATGGCGGAGCAAGGACAACCCGCAGCGTAGATGCCAGCATCTATTACGACATACCCAACTTGCGTGCAAAGGTTCATAAGATTGCACCTGACTGCGTAATGTGGGGCGTAGGTGACGAGGCTCGCTGGATAGGTAACGAGCAGGGCTACAGTGCCAACACATGCTGGGCAATGGGCTATTCAGAAACCGGTGATATGAACGGATGGTACTGGCATCCGGGTGAAAGTGATGCCAAGGCAACCAACTCCGGCTGGTTCTGGCATAGCGGTGAGGGCATCAAGAGTGCCGCACGCCTGTTCCAGATGTACCTGGAAACAGTCGGCCGCAATGCAACGCTTATACTCAACTGCCCTCCTGACAACTACGGTGTCCTGCCTACACAGACAGTAAACACATTAAAGGAACTGGGCACAATGCTTCATGAGCGCCTGGCCGTTCCTGTATATGAACTGGATGAGTCTACAGCTGCAACAGACTATGCAAAGTCTGCCCAGATCGAGGTCAGCGAAGAGCGTACAGGCGGCAACTACGGTATTGCAAACCTTACTGACGGTGACCGCAAGACATATTGGGCAACTGACGACAACACCCGAGAGGCAAGCATTACCCTGACATGGGCATCGGCTCCTACCGTACGCTACCTGGTACTTCAGGAACCCATTGAACTGGGTCAGCGCATCAAGGATTTCAAGATCGAATACACCCAGAACGGAACCGACTGGCAAGAATTGGCAAAGGACATCACTACAACAGTAGGATACAAGCGAATTATTCCGTTGAACGGAAGTACGGAAAACAGCTACGGCAACGGCTACAAGGTCCGTGCAATGCGAATCACAATACTGGACAGCCGTGCCTGCCCGCTTATCTCAAATATAAACGTGTACTAATCATCAACATATAAGGAAAACAAGACTATGAAGAAGTATATATTTTCGGCGTTGATGGTTATGGCACTCAACGCAAGCGCACAGGTCGCAAGTATCAGTTTTGAGACACAGGACTTCAAGAATGTAAGCGTTTATGACAATTGGGCGAACTCACCTTTCCGCAATGGAACGCTTCAGGGCAATGCCAAAGTAGTTGACAATCCCAATACGGAAGTTGATGCTACCCTGGGCAAGGCTCCAAACGCAACTGCCAAGGTGGTCGCTGTTGAACGCAGCAAATACGGCAGCAACACATTCGGTGTACGAATCGACCTTAACGAACCGTTCCGTCTGACAAAGTCCCTGCAGTATATCCATATCATGGCCCTTTTGAAGGACAAACCTGTTGCAAGCAGAATGATGGTAATAGGTCTGGGTAAGCGCGTAGAGGAAGAATGGAGCTGGCAAGACGGTACCGACGAACAGTTCTGGGCATTGTCGAGCGGCAATATTACAGCACAGAATGGCTGGCAAGACGTTGTATGCTCGTTCAAGGGTTTCAGCTACACCAAGGAAGAAAAACCCAACAACGGTATCGACATCTACTCGCTGGTGATTGTTCCGGACGTAAGTTCCCCCTCTACTGATATGCAGAACTGGGCAGCATACTTTGACGAGATTGTCGTTGACAATAATCCCGCTAAGCGTTTCTCAACCGAGAAATACGCAATTTCATTCGACAAGGATGCCCTGGTTACACGTACGGACCGACATCTGGACGGCATTGGGCTTACCGAAGCAGGAGGCTCGCTACAGTCTGTTTCAGGCTTGAGCAAGTATTTCTATAACGATGTAACCAAGACTACCCTGTTCTCGGCAACAGCCGGCAAGAAGATTACTCCAAAGGTCACTTACACAGGTTCCTATATGTCTGCCTATGTATATACCGACTGGGACAGCAACGGTGTATTCGATGCAGAATCCGAGATGATTGCAACAACGGGTACAGGAAATACCGTCGGCAATGCAATGGCGGCATTTACGATTCCGGCAGCCACACAGCCAGGCTTCTACCGTATGCGCTACAAGGTTGACTGGAACAGCACGGATCCTGCCGGCAATACCAATTCAAACAACCTGATTACCAGCAATGGCGGTGGCATTACAGATGTTATGCTGGATATTCATGAAGCCGATGTTATTGTAAACCAGTCACAGCTGAACGGCAATATTTACCTGAACGACGGCAACAACACTGTTCTCAGCGACTATTCACATCCATACGGAACGACAATGTCTGTCAAGATTGTACCTGCAGACGGATTTACACAAAACGGATTTACCCTCCGCTACGGATATAATGTAGACACGAATGCTCCGCAAACTGACGACAACGGAAATCCCAACTATATCGAGGTTGTCATTCCTGCATCGGCAATCAGTGCCGATAATACATACGAGATTCCAGCCGAATACATGCGTGGCGGCAAAGTTATGCTCAATGGTGACATGCAGTCGATAAACGAGTTCACCGTTGTCATTGTCGGTGCACCCGAAGGACAGGGCTCAGTGACATACGCCGGCAAGACATATACCAATGGTCAGGTGATCGAGGCAAGCCAGTTCTTCAGTGCTGACGATGTCGAGGTGAATGCCATTGACGGCTATGCTGTCAAGTCCAAGGAACTGACGGACAAGACACTGACCGTGACCTATGCCGAGATCAAGACAGGCAGCAAGATATCATCGCTTGACCAGCTTTCAAATACCAAGGCATACTTCATACACTCCACAAACGGAGAAGGCTACCTGTGCTACAACCCCGGCGTTACAACCCAGTATGTAAGCCTGCGCGGTGTTACAAAGTCAGGTACGGTCGGCAACAGCTCATACAGGGACGAGGTTGATCCGTTCGACAAGGACAACTCATGGCAGATACTTAAGGACGGAGAAAAATACTACCTTTACAACGTAGGACAGAAGAAATTTGTCACACGCAGCGGCCGCGACTATCAGTTCACCGACGAGATGACGGCTCTTGACGGCATCCGTGACGGCGGCAACAGTGTATTTGCAATCCATGCAGGCGGAGGAATGAGCGAGACTTCACAGTACTATGCCTGCATCGTTATGGGCAATGCCCCACAGGGCGTTCGTAACTGGACTTACAGTGACCACGGTTCGACACTGTGGATTACCGAAAATCCCAATCTCGAGGTCGAGGATATATTTAACTCATTCCTGAACGTAACCTACAACTACTATTTCAACGGTGAGAAGAAGGGCTCTGAGACAATCAGGACAAAGGCAGGAAACTTTTTTCCCGAACCGACAGCACTGCCCGACTTCACCGCATACACACTACCGACAGAAAACGTTACAGAGGACGTAACCCGGGATATTGATGTAACTGCCGCCACACCATTCACGGCTGCAGCCGATGCAGAGAACATCACTGCATGGTACAATATCGCAATCAAGAATACAAGCAGTTACTGGACCGTTGGTTCTGGCGGCACGACAATATCAATGACCACAAAACCGGCAGACGATAACGACAACGGGAAGTGGGCTTTTGTCGGAAATCCGTTTGACGGATACTATATATACAGTGCCGTACAGAAAGATGCCGTTCTTACGTCAGCCATTGACGTAAGTTCTAATACAGGAGGAAGCACGTACCCTTTTGTCCAGTTGCTGGCTAACAAGACATCCAGCCAGGTCAACCATTGGGTTATCACCAAGTCAAGCTATGCCACAGACGGTTTTTTCATGGCTCAGGACGGATACCCAAGCAGCAGACTGAACCTGCGTGACGGTAAGTTGGCATACTGGACAGGCGGTGCCGATGCAGGTTCGACGATAACGACAGACAAAGTTTCCATTCCCACAGGCATTGCAGATATAGACTGCAACGGCAGTAACGACGTATCAGGTTGTTACGACTTGAGCGGCCGTAAACAGAAATTATCTCAGGTCAAAGGGATAGTAATCTCTGACGGAAAGAAATATTATAAGGAATAGACAAACAGAAGCGAAGACACATTCGTCCAGACACAAAAAGACACAAAAATCGCGTTTTGCATTACTTTTTTCCAATAAAAGTTGCATAAACGCGATTTTTTTTATTACCTTTGCATATAATTAAAGCATTTGGACAGCCAAATAGCCTTGGAGTTGACAAAATGACAATTTAATATTCAAATAATTAACTTCGACCAATTATGGACGCAAAAAAGGTATTAGAAGATTTGAAAAGACGCTTCCCCAACGAGCCAGAGTATCATCAGGCCGTTGAAGAGGTGCTGGGTACAATTGAAGAAGAGTACAACAAACACCCGGAATTTGACAAGGTAAATCTGATTGAACGCCTGTGTATTCCCGATCGTGTTTACCAGTTCCGTGTTACATGGATGGACGACAAGGGCCAGATTCAGACAAACATGGGCTACCGCATTCAGCACAACAACGCCATCGGCCCCTACAAGGGCGGTATCCGTTTCCACAAGTCTGTAAACCTGGGTATCCTGAAGTTCCTTGCCTTCGAGCAGACCTTCAAGAATTCTTTGACCACGCTGCCAATGGGCGGTGGCAAGGGCGGCTCTGACTTCAGCCCCCGCGGCAAGAGCAACGCCGAGGTTATGCGTTTCTGCCAGGCATTCATGCTCGAGCTGACACGCCACATCGGTCCCGACACAGACGTTCCTGCAGGTGACATCGGCGTAGGCGGCCGTGAGGTTGGCTACATGTTCGGCATGTACAAGAAACTCACCCGTGAGTACAGCGGTGTACTGACAGGCAAGGGTATTGAGTTCGGCGGTTCACTGATTCGTCCCGAGGCTACCGGTTATGGTACAGTATATTTCCTGCGTGCCATGCTCAAGACCAAGGGTGACAGCGTAGAGGGCAAGAAGGTACTGATTTCAGGTGCCGGTAACGTAGCTCAGTATGCTGCCGAGAAGGTTCTGCAGCTGGGTGGCAAGGTAATGACCATGTCTGACTCTGACGGCTACATCTACGATCCGGACGGCATCGACCGCGAGAAGCTTGACTACATCATGGAGCTGAAGAATATCTACCGTGGCCGCATCAAGGAATATGTAGACAAGTATCCTACAGCCAAGTATGTAGGTGACGGTGCCAAGCCTTGGTTCGAGAAGGCAGACATTGCCCTTCCGTGTGCCACACAGAACGAGCTGAATGAAGAGCAGGCAAAGGCTCTGGTAGCCAATGGCGTCATAGCAGTTGCCGAAGGTGCCAACATGCCTACTACCCCCGAGGCCATCAAGGTATTCCAGGAAGCAAGAATCCTGTACTCTCCCGGTAAGGCATCCAATGCAGGCGGTGTTTCAGTATCCGGTCTGGAGATGTCACAGAACTCAGAACGTCTCTCATGGAGTGCCGAGGAAGTTGATGCCAAGCTCCTGTGGATTATGGAGAACATCCACGAGAACTGCGTCAAGTACGGCAAGCAGCCGGACGGCTATGTAAACTATGTGAAGGGTGCAAACGTTGCAGGCTTCATGAAAGTTGCAAAGGCTATGATGGCCCAGGGAATTATGTAATATCCGACCTGACTGTCGTTAAGGCTATAAACAATCTCCCCGTTCGATCCTTTTGGAAAGAATGGGGAGATATTTTTGTGACCCCGGCGGGACTCTAACCCGCGACACTCAGAACCGGAATCTGATGCTCTATACAACTGAGCTACGGGGCCGGAATTTACATATTGCTCTTAAAGTGGTTTATTATCTGGCGGTACAGATGATTACGTGTATTACCGCCAAATATACTGTGATTACGGTTTGTATATATCAACTGACGGAAATCCTTGTCAGCCTGAACCAAAGCCTCGGTATACTCGGCAACATTACGGAAATGTACATTGTCGTCTGCCAGGCCATGGCAAATAAGCAGACTGCCATGTAACTGAGATGCACGGGTAATCGGAGACACATCGTAACCCGACTCATTTTCCTGCGGCGTACGCATATATCGCTCTGTGTAGACAGTATCGTAGTATCGCCATGATGTAGGAGGAGCAATAGCAATACCACAACGGAACACACCCCTACCCTCAGACATTGACATCAGTGTATTGAAACCGCCAAAGCTCCAGCCCCAGATACCGATCCTGTCCTTATCAACGTATGGTTGCTGACCCAGCCAAATGGCAGTCTCGACCTGGTCATGGCTCTCCAGCTGCCCCAGTTTCAGATAAGTCTGCTTTTCAAAGGCTGCACCGCGTCCGCCTGTACCACGTCCGTCAACTATAACGCTGATAAATCCCTCCTGGGCCATATAACGCTCCAACAATGCCGCAGAGCAGTTTCCTGCATACCACGAGTCTATGACCATCTGGGAACCCGGACCGCTGTACTGGAACATGATAACAGGATATTTTACTGACGGGTCGAAACCGGCAGGCTTTACCATAATGCCGTTCAGTTCAACACCGTCGGCAGTCGTGAACTTGAAGAACTCAGGCTTTGCCAGATTCATGCCTCTGACCTTGTCGGCCAAAGACTTGTTGTCCTCAAGCACAGCCAATGTACGGCTGCCGTTCCTGAGCGAATATACGGGTGGTGTCTCCAGGCTCATGTATGTCAGCATGTAGTACTTGTAGTCCGCGCTGAAGACTGCGCTGTTCTGTCCCTTCTCAGTTGTCAGACGGGTGACCTTGCCCTTGGCGTCGCACTTGAAAATCGCAGTGCGCATCGGACAGTCGTCTACTGCCTGATAATAGAATGCACCAGCTGCCGGATCATATCCATAGAACTCAGTGATGATGTCCTGACCACGGCCCACCTCGCATTTCTGTGTTCCGTTCAGGTCATACATATACAAATGAGCATACCCCGAACGCTCGCTCTGGATTACAAATCCACCCGGTACAGTCTTGAACATAGTATATGCAGCCTCGCCCACGTATGGCTTCACCTCATCGCGAAGAATCATACGGCATTCCGTACTGCGAGGGTTACAGCAATACACTTCCAGACGGTCCTGATGGCGGTTTTGCGTCATGACCAGAAGTTTCTCGGGATCATCCGAAAAAGCGATACGCGGGATATATCCGTCAGCATCCAAAGGGAGTTTCAGCTGACGCATCGCACGGCTCTTCAGCTCATAGGTATGAACCGTCACCTTGCTGTTTGCTGCACCCGGAACCGGATATTTGTACTCGTAGCTGCCAGGATACAGCGCGTTCTCCTCGATAGCAGGCTTCAGCCCCTTGTACATTGGGAAGGAGAACATCGGCACCTTGCTCTCATCATAACGGATCCATGCAATCATGGTACCGTCTGCGTTGAAGTCGAAACTGCGGTTTGTAACGAACTCCTCCTCGTAAACCCAGTCAGGCTTGCCGTTGATGATTTCGTTGAACTTGCCATCCTTCGTTATCTGTGTCTCGGCATTGTTGTAGCGCAAACGTACCAGGAAGATATTTCCCTCACGCACGAATGCCACCATGTTACCGTCACGGCTCCACAATGGACACTCCTGCGGACCTCCGTCACTTAACGCCTCGATACTGCGGTTCTGGACATTATATATATAATAGACCGCAGTATGGCTGCGACGATAGACAGGCTGGGTCTGCGTGCGCAACAGGATATCCTTGCCGGTCGGAGACATGATATAGCCGTCTATCTTCTTCAGCTTTATCTTTCCGGTTGTATTGTCTGCGTCAAACAGGACACTTACCTCCTTGCCTGTCTGGAAACTGCTCAGGACAATACGCTTGCCATCCTTGATCTGACCATAGTTCTGGCCATCAGCCATAGGTGTTACACCCCATACGCCATTGGCAGAGAAACTGCCGTCCGTAATCGAACGCAGCGTCAGTGACTGTGCGCTTACAGACAGTGCCGATACCAGCACAAGGATACAAACTGCTATTCTTTTCATCATCCGTACAGAAATCATCGGCTGCAAAGATAAGAAAAAAATACAAATAATACGTAACCGATACAGCATATTTGGATATTTTTAATACCTTTGTATCGTACGAAAAGCGGATAACAAATCACAAATCATATTCAAACAACACTTATGAAGAGCAGATTACTTGCGTTTATGGCTGCAGCCACACTGACAGTCAGCAGCATTGCCGGGGTTGACTACAGGGTGGTTCCCCTGCCACAAAGCATCAAGATGGACAAGAGCGGAAAACAGCTTCTGTGGAAAACAACCGACCAGCCGAAGACTGTCATCGACCTCAAGAACGACAATCCCGAGGCTTACCGCATCGTCGTGGACACCAAGGGCGTCACCATTCACGGAGCCAGTGATGCAGGAGTATTCTACGGTCAGCAGACATTCCTGAAATCCATAGCCCTGGAACAGGGAACCGAGATATCCCTGCCATGCGCAGTAATAGAAGGCGCTCCACGCTTCCAGTATCGCGGAGCACACCTGGATGTCGCACGCCACTTCATACCTGCCGAGTTCATATACACATACATTGACATAATGGCCATGCACGGACTGAACCAGTTCCACTGGCATCTGACCGACGACCAGGGCTGGCGCTTCGAGGTAAAGAGCATGCCCGAACTGGCAAAGAAAGGGCAGTTCCGTCCCAACACCGTCATCGGCAAGAACTGCGGCGTCTATGACGACAGCCCCGAGCAAGGCTATTACACGCAGGAAGAGATACGACGCATCGTCAAATATGCCGCAGAACGCCACATCAACATCATTCCGGAAATCGACCTGCCCGGACACATGATTGCAGCCCTCAGCGTCTATCCGCAACTGGGATGCACCGGCGGCCCGTACAGCGTATGGACAAAATGGGGTGTCAGCCCTGACGTGCTGTGTGCAGGCAATCCCGACGTATTGCCTTTCCTGAAGAAGATTCTGGGCGAACTGTGTGATGTGTTCCCGTCAAAAATCATACACATCGGCGGTGACGAGAGTCCGCGCGACCGCTGGAAGGCATGCCCCAAGTGTCAGGCCAGGATGAAGGAGCTGGGACTTACCAAGGAAGCCGAACTCCAGACATATATCAACAAGGAACTGGACAAGTTCCTCACCGAGCGCGGCCGTACGCTGATGGGATGGGACGAGACACTGGAAGGCGGACTGAGCGAAAACGCAATGGTAATGTCATGGCGTGGCGTAAACGGAGGCATTGCCAGTGCACGCCAGCATCACCGCGCCGTAATGACTCCCAGCGGATGGTGCTATTTCGACCACTACCAGCTGCAGAACAAGGACCAGCAGCCGTTGGCTATCGGAGGCTACACACCTGTCAGCAAGGTCTATGCATACGAGCCGGTACCCAAGGAGCTGACTGCCGAGGAGCAGAAGTATATCATAGGCGTCCAGTGCAACGTATGGACCGAGTATATCGTAAGCCCCGAGCACATCCAGTACATGCTGCTGCCCCGTCTCACCGCACTGAGCGAGATTCAGTGGCTGGAGCCTGAGAAGAAAGACTACGAGGACTTCAAGAAGCGTCTGGCTACAATGCAGAAGATATACGACAAGCTGGGATACAGGTACTGCCGTCGCTACGAGTAGGACTAACGGGATTCAGAATGAACCTGATATTGGACAATCTTACCACCGGCTACGGACAGAAAAAGGTATCAAGCGGCCTTAATGCAATTTTGCAGGAAGGCCGCCTTACCTGCCTTTTAGGCCCTAACGGCTCGGGCAAGAGCACGCTGCTGCGCACAATCTCGGGAGCACAGCAGCCCATTGACGGTTCAGTAACCAAAACCGACAGCCGTACACTTAGCATCGTGCTTACCAGCCGTATCGACGTTGCACAGCTGCGGGCATGGGACGTTGTCGCAATGGGACGCCATCCGTACACAGGATACTTCGGCAAGCTCACGCCGCAGGACAATGAAATCATCCTGGAAGCAATGCGCACCACACAGACATTGGCATTCAGGAACCGGAACATGACATCACTCAGCGACGGCGAAGCACAAAAGGTAATGATTGCCAAGGCACTGGCACAGCAGACTCCCGTTATCCTGCTTGACGAGCCGTCGGCCTTCCTGGACTTTCCCAGCAAGGTCGGCCTGATGCTGATGATGCAGGATCTGGCCCACAATCACGGCAAGACAATACTGCTTTCGACACACGACGTATCACTCGCGCTCAAGACAGCAGACATGCTATGGCTGATGAATACCGACGGAACCATGCATACCGGCACGGCACAGCAGCTTACCGATACAGGCGACATTGCAAGATTCCTGGGCAACAGCGCACAATATCTATGAAACAGGCCCTGCTTACCATACTGCTCATCGTCCTGTGCCTCACAAACATCTTTGTGGGCTCGGTGGACATTCCGTTTACTGAAACCCTGCAAATACTCTCGGGACAGGACAGCGGCACAAACCCGTCATGGTCATACATCATCCTGCAAAGCCGCCTGCCGCAGATGCTGACCGCATTGCTCTGCGGAGCAGGGCTTGCCACTGCAGGCCTTCTGCTGCAGACAGCATTCCTTAACCCGTTGGCAGGCCCGTCGATACTGGGCATTGACAGCGGAGCGAACATGGCTGTCGCCATTGTCATGATGTTTGCAGGTGGGACAATCACGCTGATGGGAACGACGTTGGGCGGCTACTTTCTGGTCATACTTGCCGCAATGGCAGGCGCCATGGTCATCATGGCAATTATCGCCTCACTCGCCACCCTGCTCAAGAACCCCGTAATGCTACTTGTCACCGGCGTAATGATTTCGTATATCACAAGCAGCTTCATTTCCCTGCTGCAGTTCCACACTACAGAGCACGGCCTTCAGGCCTTCACCTTCTGGGGGATGGGCGGTTTCACAGGCGTTACCATCGAGCGCCTACCTGTCTTTGCCGGACTGATGTGTGTCTGTCTTATCCTCTCGATACTGCACATCAAGCCCCTGGATGCAATACTCCTGGGTGATGCATACGCACAGAACCTGGGTGTCAATACACAAAGAATGAACCGCAGGCTATACCTGATAGCAGGACTCATCACAGCGACATCCACGGCATTCTGCGGCCCCATATCGTTCATCGGGCTTGCCACGCCGCATATTGCACGCATGCTGTGCGGCACAGCCACACACCGTACCCTGATGCCGACGACCATGCTACTGGGCGCCTGCATCTGCCTGGTGTGCAATCAGCTATGCACACTGCCCTCCTCCTCTACCCTGCCCATCAACACCATCACACCGCTATTCGGCGTACCTGTGATACTGTGGGTGATACTTAAAAGGGGTTAAGGGTTAAAGGTTAGGGGTCAATGGTAAAATAGCTTTTTTGTGCCTTGATACCCAATTCGGGATGCAGGATCGAGACCAGATTCTCGAGCAGCAATTCAGGATGGAACGGTATCTCCTGAAAATATTCGCTGGCCGAACTGTTACATACCAGCAGACGGGCCCTGATAGGCTTCAGTGCCGGAAAATCAGCATCCAGCTGCTGTCGCGTAAGCGGACCGAAACTCTTGATAAGCCAATAGTCGGCACCTATGGCACGGTCCAGTATCTGCTCTATGCTCAGCGGCTTTACTCCAGTTCCCTCTAAATCGGCAAACAGATACCTTGCTCCGGCATCGGCATAAAGCCTGGCGGTCGTGGAACCCGAACACGGCACATTCCATATACCCTGATACGGGCGCTCGGCCAGCAGCGTAGGATGCGACTTGGCCTCAGCCGCCTTTTGCTTCAGGGAATTGTACCGTGACTCGACCGAGGCGAATATGCTGTCCGCCATTTCGCGCTTGCCCAGCAATATCCCGAACAGACGTATCCATTCAGCACGTGCCAGCGGCATCACCTCCATATAATCGGCACATTCCAGAATGGGGATTCCCAGCTTCTCCAGCTTGTCGTTCATCTGCTGTCCCTCGTATGGGGAACTCAGCAGGACATCAGGCCCAAGCTTGATGATATGTTCGATGCTTGGCTGCATACTGCTGCCCAGATCCACGATACTGCCGTTATGTACATCAGCCAGTATCAGCGAATCCGTCAGATACTGCACGTCGCATATTCCCCCGACAGCATTCACGCTGTTCAGCTCGCGCAACAATGCAGCGTGCACTATCGAATAGACACCCGCATTCCTTACAGGTACCTGCAGCCTGATTCTGCGCAATACCGAACTGTCAGGGAAATTGGCCGAACTCCTCTGCCACGGATTCCTGACCGTTATCTCCACTTCATTGCCATTCTGCACGACAGTCAGCAACCGTGCATAGCGGAAACGTATGGTATCACCTTTTATGACACCACGCTCCGTACGTCCCGTGCATGAGCACAAGAGAGAGAGAAACAGGAACAAGGAAATAAGATGCCTCAACGTATGCCTATCATTTTATGCGTCTGAAGACTCAGGTGCCACTGCGGATGCTCCTTGCAGTACAGGACAGTCTGCTCGATGACAAGACGGTTGGCCTCGGCATCACCCGTATCCATCGGCTGGAGCGAAAAGACCTGTGCACGGAATCCCCCGTACTGTGCGACATCCATCTTGCCGTCATAGACAAGCTTCAGTTCGTCGACGCTATCCAACTGCAGGGCAGAACCCTCCTTGGGCGAACACGTAACCCAGTCGATGCCGGCAGGCAGCTGACCGGTTCCGTTCGTCTCTATCTGTACATACCACCCCTCGTTGTGCAGGAGTTCAATCAATTCCTGCGTAACCTGCAACGAAGGCTCTCCGCCTGTAAGCACGACATGCATGCCATGCGTGAGCTGGGTGAAAAGCGACAGGCTGGAAACCGCATCCCTGACGCGGTCCACTATCTGAGATGCACTCAGCTCCTGCCCCTCCCTATGATACGTATCACAGAAGCTGCAGTTCAGGTTACAGCCGCTGAAACGTACAAAGACACTGGGAGTACCTGTCCATCGGCCCTCGCCCTGCAGGGAGTAGAATATCTCGTTTACCTTCATCAGTCCTTCTCGTATATTGCGGTGTTCCCGAAATTCTCCTCAACCTCCACGCGATAGCAGTACGGAACATTGTCACAAATCCATCGTGCAATATTCTCGGCCGTTGGATTGAAGTCAAACATCTCGTTCAGGTTCTTGTGGTCCATCTTGTCCTTGACCAGACGCTTGATGTCGGCAAAGTCTATGACCATGCCGTTCGAATTCAGTACATCGTTCTTGCAGAAAACCGTTATATACCAGTTATGCCCGTGCAATCCTGCACACTTGCTCTCGTAGTCCAGAGTGAGGTGGTGGCTTCCCGACACCTCGATGCGTTTCTTGATGTAATACATGCCTATTTTTTTATTATCGGATGCAAAATTATACAATCTTTTGCAGAAATACAATATTTTGTGTACTTTTGCCATTATGACAAACAGCATTTTACAGTACATAGACCAACTGCAGTCCTTCCTGTGGACCTATATCGTAGTCACCATGCTGGTAGGCTGCGCCCTGTATTTCACCGTCAAGACACGCGGAGTGCAATTCCGCCTGTGGTCCCTGACTCCCAGGAAGAAGAAGCACCAGGACCTGTCCCCCACCCACAGCAGCGGAAAGAAGATAAGCAGCTTCCAGGCATTTGCCGTTTCACTCTCCAGCCGTGTAGGCACAGGCAATCTGGCAGGTGTCGCCAGCGCAATAGTCATAGGCGGACCGGGTGCAGTCTTCTGGATGTGGATAATGGCACTGCTGGGCTCCGCAACCGCGTTCATGGAAAGCACACTTGCCCAGCTTTACAAGCGCAAGGGCGAAGACTCGTTCTACGGAGGCCCGGCATACTACATGCAATACGGCATGGGCAAGAAATGGATGGGAATCCTTTTTGCCATCTTCATGATATACGGATTCGGCCTTGCCAACCAGATAGTGCAGTGCAACACCATCTGCGATGCCCTTAACCATTCGACAGGTCTTGCGAAAGGCCACATTGCCTGGGGACTGATGTTTGCCACAGTCGCAATCGTCATCGGAGGCATACAGCGCATCGCACGCTTCTCGGCAATCATTGTACCCGTCATGGCAGTCGGATACCTGGTGCTTGCCCTGTATATCATAGGCATCAACTATGACCGGATTCCCGCAATGCTCTCGCTTATTGTCCAGAGTGCCTTCGGAGCCAAGCCCGTAGCCGGCGGACTGTTCGGCACCGTAATCATGCAGGGAGTCAAGCGCGGACTGTTCAGCAACGAGGCAGGCGAAGGCAGCGCACCCCATGCCGCTGCGACAGCGACAATATCGCATCCCGTCAAGCAGGGTCTGGTGCAGTCTGTAGGTGTTTACGTAGACACCCTGCTGATATGCACATGCACAGCATTTATCGTCATACTCAGCGGACTGTACACAGGCAATGACGACGGCATCGTACTGACCGCCAACGCCATGGAGCACCACCTGGGCAGGTTTGGTTCCATATACCTGACAGCCAGCATATTCCTGTTTGCATACAGCACAGTTGTGGCAAACTACTTCTACGGCGAAAGCAATGTCCGCTTCATAACCGGCAAGAAGTGGGCAATACGCGTTTTCCAGGGACTTACCGGGCTTGTGGTACTGATAAGCGGATACGTAACCCTTGGAGAAGCCTTCTGCCTGGTAGACCTTGCCATGGCATTTATGGTGATGCTTAACCTCATCGCCGTCGTTGCCCTTTCCCGCTACGCATTCCGTCTGCTGAACGACTACCAGAAGCAAATCCGCGAAGGCAAGGACCCCTCCTTCAGCAAATCCACCCTGCCCGACATACAGGACAAGCTGGAAGGCTGGCGCTGAGAATGACTTCGATCAATCGGCTTAAGCCAAATGCCAAAATGGCTCTATAGATAATTGCACCTTTATGCTGTTAACAGTATTTTTTCTTGAAAAGGTTTACAACAATCGTTCACAAATTTGTGAATGTTAATATAATGTTATATCTTTGTCACAAAATATGATTCACAATGATTGTCACCTTTGAACAAGAATACCTGATGGAACTCTATGTAGAGGGCAAGACCCGTGACAAAAAGCATCGTTTCCAGCCGCAGATAGTCAAGAAATATACTCGTACTATAGATCTTATGAAACAACTTTCTAACGTTAGGGGATTGGCTCAATATGGAGGACTGCATTATGAGGCCCTGCACGGTGATAAAGAGGGGCTTTCCTCGGTAAGGGTAAACGACCAATATCGAATAGAGTTTCGCGAAATTCTCGATGGCGACAAGACGATAGCAGAGGTGGTGAGTATTACGGAATTGTCAAACCATTATAAATGATATAAGATTATGGTACACGTTGAAGGAATCGACAATCGCATGATTGCGAACAATTTGGAACCGCACTATCTGACCCATCCGGGTGAGATGATTAAGGACGAATTGGAGGCTCGTGGCATTAGTCAGCGTCAGTTGGCAAAGAGTATCGGTGTGCCAGCCAGTCAACTGAATGAGTTGCTGAATGCCAAACGTTCGCTGAGTGCCGAAATGGCTCTGCTGATAGGTCAGGCTTTAGGGCTCGACCCTGCTCCGCTGCTGGCTCTGCAGACTGACTACAACCTGCTTTCAGCCAAGCGCAACAAGTCGTTCTTTGAGCGTCTGAAGGATATCCCAAAGATTGCAGCAGTATTCTAAAAATTACGAATTCATTGACTGGAGGCATTCCTCGTTGGCCTAGTGTCCTGTATGCTGCTGACCAACATTTCCCTCGATTGAACGTCATTTTCTCAGCAAATCCACCCTGCCCGACATACAGGACAAGCTGGAAGGCTGGCGCTGATATAAAAAAAGTTCCATGCGGTTCCGTCGCGTTAAACAATTGTCATACAATCTGGAACAACCATTTAACAACTATGGAACAACATGGAACAACCGTTTTGACCGTTTTAACCTTTTAATGTTTTAACATTTCAAGGTCAGTCCATGTCGCTGCCGGGATTACCCCCGCCACCGCCATTGTCATCACCGCCTTCACCGCCGGTATCACCACCTTCGCCTCCTGAGCCTCCGGTCGAAGGATCGTCACCTCCGGTGTTGGTTCCAGGAGTTTCAGGAGTTTCAGAAGTTCCAGAGTTGGAACCGCCTGTGGTGCCGCCATCGTCTATGACAACACCATTGCTTTCCTCGTTGGCAGGGCTCTCGTCAATGTTTGCCAGTTCGGCCACATCAACAAAACTTGCCTTCTTCAGGAACTCCTTCTGCGAGATTTTCTCCTCGGTAGCAGTCTCAGGCAAGAATCGCAGGCGAAGACCTACGGCCATGGTGCCGATGTTGAACTTCCGGAGATCCTTCTCACCGCCCTTCTTGTTGGCGATGGTTACGTAGAAGGTTCCCAGTCCTTCGACCTTGACCTTTTTCGACTCCAGCAACTGCTCAAGCAGGCAACTGCGATAGGACTCAAGCACACCTATGACTACATCCGCCGTGTAGGGCGAACCGTGACTGGCGATGTGCTTTGCCATGTCACGAAGGGAGAGAGTTTCAGTGCTAACCGCTTTTGCGTAGTAAGCGGCATTCTGCTCCCAGTTGGCGTCCGTGGTCTTCAGACCCGGAGCCGTGTGCACTTTTCGGTAAATAATCTTACTCATGATTTTATGTAGATTATTTGTTATGTCTCCAGCTTCAGGAGTGGAGGCTTCTCCTTATATTAACCCACTTTTGAAACAACACCGTTGTTTTGAGTTTCCTACGGCGTACAAAAGTCGTTTCAACACCGTTGTTTCAAGCTTCGTACGCTGTACTGTTTTTTCTGTTGTTTTCTACCATACGGGCGAATTACTGTCTGGGGTTTACTGGAAGAATTTTCGTCAAGCAACTTCATCGGGATTCTTTTCCTTCCTTCCGTGCGTTTCTCCTATCGGAGCGCACGGAAGGAAGGAAATGGAAAGCTATTCCGATGCAATAGTAATACAGTTTGCATTATCACTTATTTTTTTATCCATTGCCATTTTTTTCAGGAGATTATATGCTGCAGTTTTCTGTTGCCCAAGGCCCTTGGTTTCTTGTATCAACTTCACTAGATGAGATTTCATCATAGAACCATTGTTTCCTTTGAGCAGGTCCAGTACTTTAGCAGCATTCTTTTGGTAAGCTTCATCTGCTTTCTCCTTCATGGCATTAGATATTTTATTATTCGTCTCTTTTCTATAGAGTTTAGCATCTTCATCTGCGAGGACAATGTCTTCACCATCATATTTAAAGTGCCACTCAGGCATCTCTTCTCCTCGACAACTATGCGTACCTACTGTGAAGATACTCAATTGGCCCTTCTTTGTTTCTATGGTCATATAGGCTTTTTCTACGCCAAAAGCTCCAAGATGCCCACGTGGCTCGTCTGGCACTGTTTTTGAAGTGTGAATTAGTCCTATTACGCAGCATTGGTAATGAGTTGCCCACGCCATCAACTTGTCAACGAATGGCTTAGACTCCTCTATAGAATTGAAGTCAGTTATCATGTCTACGATTCCGTCTATGATTACAACGTTTGGACGATACGTTTCCAAATAATCGGCGATTACCTGTTGACGTCCTTCGTATGAAAGCATTCGCAAGGGTACATATCGCAATCTGTCATATATGTTTTTCTGTGGTAGTCCAGCCATTCGCAATATACGCATATTGGCTTTTTGTGCGTGGTAACGAGCCTGTTCAGAATCGAAAATCACAATACGAGGGTCTTTGAGTGTGCGCACAATTGGTCCCCACCTTCCCTCCTCACCTAATAGTACAGCAGCCAGTACTTGATACGTGGTTGACTTGCCAGTTTTCTTCATTCCTGTGATAAGAGACAAATCGCCGATGGGTAGTGCTGGCACACCGTTAACTTCTATTAGAAATTCTGGTGGATCAATGGGATTCTCCACATCAATGCCCTCTTCCTGCAGGTATGCCTCCAAGCGTAATTTCATTTCTTCACGTTGCTTATCAGTATAAATAGGTATAAACGACTGTTCTTCGTAACCTATGACAGCCGCGATAGGCACACCATCATTTAACTCAGGTAGATTGTTACTTAACTGTTTTTTTTCATTATTTTTCTCATCCAGGTTGCTGTTCAACACATCTGTTTCCATTATATTATTTATTATGGTTCTACAATAATCATAAGAAACAGCGTTCTGGGTTTACTGACGTATAAAACGAAAGCAGCCGGGAACAAACTGTTCTCGGCGCGAAGGTATTACAAAGTGCAGAACTTTTAGAGTATTGTCACAAATAGATTCAGAAGCGAATATATGACTAATGCCATATTGTTGATATACAGCCTGTTGGCTTTTTCGGGGAGGCTAAGAGCAAATTTGAGGCACTCGACGAATAGGCGACTATCCCCAAAAAAAGTCGACTATCCCCCCAAAAAAGTCGACTATTTTCATGAAAACAGTCGACTGTGTGGTTTTAAAGAAAATAATAGCTGTCAACCAGCTGCTTAGGAATGGGTTTTAGAGCACTTGGTGTATAAGATTTATGAAATGAACATCCAACAATGTTGCAAAAATCTTTATACCAACTTATAAATGTTTTATAGTCATTTTTTAGAAACCACCTTGATTCATATATTAACAAAGCAACTCGTGCCAAATTCTTATCACTTTTAGGCAGTTCCAGCAATAGTTTGAATGTTGGAAGATAGGTTCTCTTGTCAAAACTGTATATAAAATGCTGTCCTATTCTATTTATATCAACCACCCTGACTGGTGTTTTACAGTCTTTACGTTTAGGTTTAATGACAGGTAGTTTATAAATATTCAGTTTTTCCTTCAAGAAAAGAATATATTTAGACATGATTTTTCTTACGACTTTGCAATCAGATGGTGTTATGTACTCATAGAGAGCTTCTGTCTCTTTGTTATTCCTTCTTTCCTCTGGAATGATATAACGTGTGTAGAATTCGGCAGTCCAATCTTTATGTAAACAATAGATATCCTGTTCGCACACATCAATGTACTCTCTAAGCCTCTGATTAGTATAGTCAACAAATTGCTTTTGAATTCCTGTTACATCAATAGACGCTAATCTATTGTATAAGTTATATGGATCGTTGTTCTTACGATGATGGAGCCAATAGGCGATTATTCCCTTAGCTACAATAGGACTATCTTCATATGAAGTATAAACAATATCATGGCCATTACCTCTTCTCTCTCCTAGGAAGAAACGGAATATATTATTATTTTTGTGATCAGATATTGAGCCTTCTTTCCCATTTGCCCATATAGCATAATTATTGAATACCATTCCCCTGCTTCCTCCGACTTGCACAATTTGATCAAGTAAAGACTTTGTAAAAGTTGCCATAATATTATTTTTTATCTTTATGCAAATTTAGGCAATTCTTTTGGAACTCTCAATTATTCTTCATATTTTTGTATCACGTTCGGGGAGAAATTCGAACTAAAAGAAAAAGCATTAGCTATTATTTCGCGTTAAGCCAAAATGCCCAGGAAACAGTTTGGAATAATAAACGCTCAGAAGTAATAGAGGCGTGGGGTGTCAGATATACTACTCCATTCCAGTCAATGTATAGCAATGCATTATCGCCTATAGGCGTGATGCATTCTTATAGACTGGATGGGGTTCCTATTCCTGGGCATGCCCTAGCTTAACGCATAAGAAGCATCACGCTTCTTTTATGCCGTATGGTGGATTGATAGTTATTGCATCAAACTAAAACTGTCAATCTATGGCAAATAAAAATCTTAATGCGGCTAAAACTGCAAAGAAGGATGAGTTCTATACGCAGTTGGAGGACATTAATAACGAATTGAAGCATTATCGTGAGCATTTTCGTGGAAAGACTGTTCTTTGTAACTGCGATGACCCACGTGTATCAAACTTTTTTACCTACTTTGCCTATAACTTTGAGTTCCTTGGCTTGAAGAGGCTTATTACAACCTGCTATAAGAATCAAGATATGGATTTGTTCAGCCAAAACGAGTGTGAACAGGCCATCTATTTAATTTACGACGGGGATAAGAATGGAAATAACATTCCAGACCCAGAGGAGATTGGCATTCATCCGCTGAAAGGTGATGGAGACTTTCGCTCGAAGGAATGCATAGAGTTGCTGAAACAGGCAGACATTGTGGTCACAAATCCACCATTTTCCTTGTTCCGTGAGTATGTGTCTCAGTTGATAGAATATGATAAGAAGTTCCTGATTATTGGTCATCAGAACGCTATCCATTACAAAGAAATCTTTCCTTTAATCATGGAAAACAAAGTGTGGCTTGGTTATGGATTTAAGGGAGGTGCAACGCATTTCATTTCACAATATGAAGATATTGCAACAGCTGGTAATCATAAAGAGGGGATGATTCGTGTTTCTGGTGTACAATGGTTTACTAATCTCGAAATTAAAAAGAGACATGAGAATCTCATTCTTTATCGACATTATATTTCTGACGAATATCCTCATTATGATAATTATGACGCCATTGATGTAGGTAAGACAGACGATATTCCATGTGACTACGATGGCGTAATGGGAGTTCCTGACACATTTCTTGAAAAGTTTAATCCTGACCAATTTGAGATAATCGGTCTTGGTAATGGTGACTTGGCAAAACAAATAGGAGTAACAAAAAATTATAGAGGACGTACTGACTTGGCCTATACAAAAGGAAATATACATAAATGCCCATATAGTAGAATCCTAATCCGGAAAAAGAAATAACATGGAAATCAATCTGCAATCAATCCGAGTTCGTGACCTTGTTGCTGGTTACGAGAACGATGCCGACAAAGGCGTGTGGGGCTATGGTGGACGGCTAGACATCAGACCTCCCTATCAGCGTGAATTCCGTTACGACCTGAAACAGAAGCAGGCTGTCGTAAATACGATATTGAAGGGCTTTCCACTCAACATTATGTACTGGAGTGTAGTTGGGGATGATAAGTTTGAAATGATTGACGGCCAGCAACGCACATTAAGTATCTGTGAATATCGCTATCATGACTTCAACATCGTTGACCCTGAACGTGGAGTATTGTTCTTTGGCTCACTTACAGATGAAGAAAGAGAGCGTTTTTTGGATTATGAGCTATCGGTTTATTTCTGCACAGGAACGGATAAAGAAAAACTCGACTGGTTCAGAGTTATAAACATAGCCGGTGAGCGTCTGCTTGATCAGGAATTACTGAATGCCATCTATGTGGGACCATTCATTAGCGATGCCCGTCGACACTTCTCAAAGAACGGATGTCCTGCCTACAAAATAGCAAATGACTTATTGAATGGCAATGCTATCGAACAAGCTTATCTGGCATGCATATTGCATTGGGCAGCCCGTCGTGATGGCATAAAAGAGGTGAGCGAATATATGTCGAAGCATCAGAACGATGCAAATGCAAACCAGCTATGGGCTTACTTCTCTTCCATCGTAACTTGGGTTCGCTCTACGTTCATTAAGTATCGTAAGGAGATGAAGGGCTTGGATTGGGGATTATTGTATGACACTTACCACGAACAGATCTACGATACAAATGAACTTGAACAACGCATCCACGACTTGATGGAGGATGACGAAATCATGAAGAAGTCAGGCATTTACAGTTATGTGCTTAGTGGTGACATTCGTGACCTCAGTTTCCGTACCTTTGATAAGAAGCAGAAGCGTGAAGCCTACGAACGACAACAGGGAATATGCGCCCATTGTGGAAAACATTTTGAATTGGAGGAAATGGAAGGCGACCATATCACTCCGTGGGCAGAAGGTGGCGTTACGACATCTGAGAACTGCCAGATGCTTTGCCGAGAATGTAACAGAAGAAAAGGTGCAAAATAACTGAAGTTTCTCAGCTAATTTGGCCTGGCAATTATTTTTTTCCTGTAAGTGGATACAACATTTATATATTTTTTGTAATTTTGTGATTGGATTTTAAAAACTACAACTAAAATAATCACATCATGAAAAAGATCTACTTTCTTTTAGCAATGCTGATGCTGACAGTCAGCAGCGCGTGGGCAGATGTTTCTGTTACATGGAGCAAGCCTGCGGCTATGAGCTACAGTGATTTCGTGGCCTTGGCCGGAACCGGGAACACCTTTGGTTTACAGGCAGTATCTACTAATACGGCTACCTATAAGAAATGGTTTGGTTTTACCAGTGAGACTAGCCGTGTCAGTGATATCACTACGGACCAGTTGTTTACCCTCGAGGGAACTGCCAATGCTGCACAGTTCAAGCGTGTAAGCGACGGACTGTATCTGAGCGGTGCCGGTTCATTCGGTACAACGGCTATGGACGTAAAGCTGGTAAACCGTGAGGCCGGTGACCATGCAAGCGAATTTACATCTGCCATGCAGATTTCAATTGACAATTCGTCCAGTCAGCATTACAATGCCAACAGTTATGCCTTTGGCGGTGGCACAGGTGGCTGGAGCACATACGTTGCCTTCCAGATAATCTCTGTAGAAAGCATTGTATTCACCGATGAGTCTGGCAATACTCTGGCAGCACTGACAAATCTTTTACTGCCCAAAGGAGCCTTGCCTTCAATTCCAGGCTATGCACTGACGAACGATCCTACTAGCGGACAGGGCATACAGTATGAGTATGGCGAGACTTATGTATTCGAGTTCACCAAAGAACCATACGCCATCAACTTCAGCAAGGATGCAAAGTTCCATGATAACCGTTCGGGTGACGATCGCAGGATCGAGGGTGTAGGACTGCGCATTGCAGGTTCTGATGACCAGTTGCTCGAAACCGGTTGGGTGTCTTATACCGAGACCACAAACTACAAGGACCTGACATCCGGCACAAAACTGGTTGCAAGGATTGGCAAGACAGTAACACCTATCTGGAAGCAGAAGACAAACGCCATGAAGGGCTGGGTATATATCGACCTGAACAATGACGGCGACTTTGAGGACGACGGCGAGCGCGTGGGTACTTCCGGCATATGGAACAGTGTCAGTACATCGAGCCTGTCCACATCCAACTCATTTGAAATACCAAATGTAGAGCCTGGTGACTACCACATCCGTTTCAACGTTGCATGGAGCGATGACCCCAAAGGTTATGCAAGTATTCTTGCCGACGGCGGCTCTATTACCGATGCTATCCTGACAATCGAAGAAAATCCGACAGCTGTAGAGAACACATATAAGATAATCCTGGGTGAAGAGGAGATTGCAAGTTACAATTATGTAGACGACATCGGGGAGGCCCCTGCCGGAATGATGACTCTGCCTTCGTATGTAACTCTTGTAAGCACCGATGCTCCGGAGACATGTGCAGAAACACCGTCTACATTTACATACAACGTTCAGTACGACAACCTGCCATTCGAATTGGGCACTCCCTATTCCATGACAATCCGTGACGATGCAACACCACAGTACAACATCTATGTGGATCCTGCCAACGAGGCAAAGGTCAGGACCATTAGAAGTACAAATGAAAAATGGACAACTCCGACATTAAGCAACTGCAACTACTTTAACTGGGTATTGGGCGGTGACTTCTACAACGGATTTACCTTCAAGAATGTTGCAACAAACAAATATCTGACATACGGCACCAATGTTTCTCCCGCAGATAACACCACTGCTACAATTATCGAAGAGCCGAATGCCGGAGCGAAGTTCATCCTGTCACGTAAGAACGACAAGAACTGCTTCAAGATCAAAGACACGGCAAACAATTCATTTATCAACAAGCGAGGTGATGACCTGAGCACATGGGCCAGCTCATCTGCTGACGGTGAAACCGGCAGTGCAATCACATTCTGCGATCCTATCATTGTCACTCTCGAGGACTTGCAGGCACAGCTGGCTGAACTGGCTGGCACTGCTAAATTTGATTTGGTTGACGGCGCCACAGTCGTTGCACCTTCGGAATATGATGCTCCTATTGAAATCAACGAAGCCATTGACGCAGCCAATGAAGTTGACAACACCGACGCTGCTGCCATCGACGCATTCCTGACAAGCGATCAGGCTGCAATGATCAGGGGCTTCAGAAGTGCCAGTGCAAGTCACGGAGACCCACTTTCAACAGTCTATGTTGCAAAGGCCGGTTACAACACGATTATCCTGCCTGTAAACTGGGCTATTCCGGAAAACTGGACAGTTTACTCATGTTCTGCAATAGACGGAAATGTACTGACCCTTGCTGCAAAAACCACAGCTTCAAAGAACAGGCCATACATCATCAAGACAGACTATGACGAGACATTCCAGTTCATTGGGTACAGCAATGGTGCAGATACAGAGAATGTAAAGAACCATGGTATCCTGTATGGTGCAAACCGTGCTGCAAGTGCTCCTGCCAATGCTTACGTATTAAACGGCACTGACCGTTTCAGCAAGGTATACGAGGAGACGGAAATGGCTGCAAACAACTGCTGGATTGTTGTTGAGAGCAATGCTACAGAACTGTTCTTCGAGGCACAGCCGACACCTGAAACTCCGACTGCCAACATGCGCATTACCGATGCAGGCTGGGGTACATTCTATGCAACCTTCGCAGTAGACATTCCAGAGGGTGTCAAGGCATACTCTGGCGAGATGCAGAATACGGGTTGGATTCTTCTGACCGAGGTTCCCGACGGCATTATCCCTGCCAATACAGCTGTAGTCGTTGCAAAGAACGTTACAGGCGAGGCAGAAACATGGAATCTGCCGCCTTCAGAACTGCAGCCCGACATGTTTATTCCTACATGCTACACAGGTAACGCCAACAATTATAATATCACATTAAATGATGGTGACTATCTGTTGCAGAAGCAGGGAGACGTTATTGGCTGGTATAAGGTAGAGGGCAATGGATTCACATTGGCTCCAAACCGTTGCTACCTGGCTAAGGACGATGTTACCGTACCTAACCAGTCACGTTCATTCATCGGCTTCGACCCGGTTGACGATGCTACAGGTATCAGCAGCATTGCTACAGAGGCCAAGACAAAGGCTGACGGCAAGTACATGGTCAAGGGCCAGATTGTCGTAGTCAAGGCCGGCAAGGCTTACAACATGAGCGGTACAGAGATTAAGTAGTTAAAAAATAGTTCCATGGACCTACGGTCCGATAAAAGATAGTTCCATGCGACTCCGTCGCGTTAAACAATTGTTAAACAACTATGGAACAACCATTTAACAACCATGGAACGGGCGAAGCCCATGGAACAACAATTAAACAACTATAATATTATGAAGAAGATATTTGTAAATCCAACAGCTCAGGTACTGGGTGTTGAGTTGGAAAGCCACATCCTGGGCGCCAGTTCGTACGGGACAGATGATGCCGTTGGTGGCAGTGGCACTCAGGACGAAGACAAGCAGGACCCAAGTACAGGTACTGACGGTCTGGCCCGTCCAATGGGCGGCAGCAGCAACTGGTTCGAGTAAATCTGACTGTCAGGAAATAATGATTAAGCGACAATGGCTGGAGGCACACCGCTTCCAGCCATTTTTGTTGCCATATTTTTATATTTACAAAAAAATCACTACCTTTGTAGGGATTTAATGCATTAACACTAAACTATAATATATAATATGGAAACAAAGAACAGACTGGTGGGTGCATATCCTGTAATAGGTATACGTCCGACAATTGATGGCCGTCGTGGTGCACTGAAGGTGCGTGAGTCGCTGGAGGAGCAGACAATGGGCATGGCCCTGAGTGCCAAGAAACTATTTGAGGAGAACTTGCGCTATTCAAACGGCGAACCTGTGAAGGTGATTATCGCTGACACTACGATAGGCCGTGTAGGCGAGAGTGCTGCATGTGCAGAAAAATTCAAACGCGAGGGTGTTGACATTACTCTGACAGTTACACCATGCTGGTGCTATGGCAGTGAGACGATGGATATCGATCCGTTGACAATCAAGGGTGTATGGGGCTTTAACGGCACAGAGCGCCCGGGTGCTGTGTACTTGGCTTCGGTCCTGGCAACACATGCACAGAAGGGTCGCCCTGCATTTGGCATTTATGGTCGTGACGTGCAGGAGGCTGATGCTACGGAGATTCCCGAGGATGTAAAGGAAAAGTTGTTGCGCTTTGGCCGTGCAGCTGTTGCTGCTGCTACGATGCGTGGCAAGAGCTACCTGCAAATTGGTTCAATCTGCATGGGTATTGGCGGCAGTATAATAGACCCGTCTTTTATAGAGGAGTATCTCGGTATGCGTGTTGAGTCGGTTGACGAGGTCGAGATTATCCGACGAATGACCGAGGAAATATATGACCATGCGGAATATGAAAAGGCTCTTGCATGGACCAAGGAGCATTGCAAGGAGGGTTGGGACAAGAACCCTGACTCTATCAAAAAATCGCCCGAGCAGAAGGAGAAGGACTGGGAGTTTGTTGTAAAGATGATGGTTATCATCAAGGACCTGATGTGCGGCAACAAGAATCTGCCCAAGGGCTGTGAAGAGGAAATGGTGGGTCACAATGCAATTGCTGCTGGATTCCAAGGGCAGCGTCAATGGACGGACTTCTATCCCAACGGTGATTTCTCAGAGGCTCTCCTTAACTCTTCTTTCGACTGGAACGGTGCACGTGAACCATATATCCTGGCAACAGAGAATGATGTGCTGAACGGTCTTGGCATGTTGTTCATGAAGTTATTGACAAACCGTGCTCAGATTTTTGCTGATGTACGCACATATTGGAGCCCTGCTGCTGTAAAGAAGGCTACGGGATATGATATAGAAGGTGTTGCTGCCGAGGCTGGCGGATTCCTGCACCTTATCAACTCGGGAGCTGCGTGTCTGGATGCCTGCGGCGAGTGTGTGGATGCAGATGGCAAGGGCGTAATGAAGCAGTGGTACGATGTAACTGATGAGGACATCAAAAAGATGACTGAGGCCACTGAGTGGTGTGCTGCAGACAATGGATACTTCCGTGGCGGCGGCTATTCTTCACGTTACCTGACTCGTGCCGAGATGCCTGTTACGATGATTCGTCTGAACCTGATAAAGGGTCTTGGACCTGTCCTGCAGATTGCAGAGGGTTGGACAGTGAATCTGCCGGACGAGGTATCGGACAAGCTGTGGAAACGCACCGACTACACATGGCCTTGCACTTGGTTTGCTCCGCGTGTAACGGGCAAGGGTGCTTTCAAGACGGCATACGATGTGATGAACAACTGGGGTGCCAACCATGGTGCCATCAGCTATGGTCACATTGGTGCTGACTTGATTACGCTTTGCTCTATCCTGCGTATCCCGGTATCAATGCATAACGTGGACGAGGACGACATATTCCGTCCGGCTGCATGGAATGCATTTGGCATGGACAAGGAGGGCGCAGACTATCGTGCATGTGCCGCATACGGACCAATGTATAAATAGTACATTGTAAACAGTAAATAATTCATTATGATTGAGAAATATCAGTTTGAGGAGTTCGTACGACAGGCGCACCGTGTAGGTGAGGCCGGACTTACAATATGTTCCAGCGGCAATCTTAGCTGGAGAATTGGCGACAAAGCCTTGGTCAGCGGTACCGGAAGCTGGGTTCCTGAGTTGAAGCCAGGTAACGTCAGCGTCTGCAAGGTTGCGACCGGCGAGATTATGAATGGTGTAAAACCTTCTATGGAAAGCGTTTTCCATTTGGGAATCATGCGTAATCGTCCTGATGTAAATGTGGTTCTGCATTTCCAGAGCCCGTATGCCACATTGCTTGCCTGTACAAAGGAGCGTGCAACAAACATCAACGTTACGGCCGAAATGCCTTTGCATGTGGGGCGTGTGATTCCTGTGATTCCATTCAAATTACCTGGTACACCCGAGTTGGCCGAGGCTGTGGTCGAGGCAATGAAGAATCGCAATGCCATACAGCTGGCCAAGCATGGGCAGGTTGTATGCGGAAAGGATTTTGACGATGTATTCCAGCGGGCGATGTTCTTTGAAATGGGGTGCCGCATAGTGTATCAAGCCCTGCAAGCTGGCAAGGAGCCGGATGTGTTCACTGAAGAGGAACTGGATGAAATAGAACTGCATTATCTGGGTTACACAACAAAAGACGGTTTGAAACTATAACATGAGGGACACGTATCTTGCTGCAGATTTTGGTGGCGGCTCAGGCAGGGTGCTGGCCGGATATATGCAGGACGGTGAGCTGAAACTGGAGGAGATTTATCGCTTCGGTAACCGTCAGGTGCGTATAGGCAAGCATCTGTATTGGGATTTCCCGTCGCTGTTCGAGGACATGAAAAATGGTATCCGTATGGCTGCACAGCGCCCGGACTTGAACATCAAGAGTATCGGAATTGACACTTGGGGAGTAGACTTCGGATTTGTGGACGCACAAGGAAATCTGCTGGGACTGCCGGTATGCTATCGTGACGAACGTACCAACGGGCTGTGCAGGGAGTTCCAGCGGACACACGATGCAAGCAGGCATTATGCCAAGGCAGGTATCCAGATGATGGATATCAACTCGATATATCAGTTGATTGCCATGCAGAATGAGGAGTCACCAATCCTGGATACTGCAGCACACTTGCTCTTCATGCCGGATTTGTTCAGTTTCTTCCTAACTGGACAGGTTAACTGCGAATACTCTATAGCATCGACATCTGAACTGTTGAATGCACGTACCCGCTCATGGAACTACGAGCTGATAGATGAATTGGGGCTCCGTAAGGAGATGTTCCCTCCGATTGTAATGCCTGGCACAGTGCGTGGAACACTAATACCGGATGTGGCAAGGGAATTGAACCTGCCCGAGGACGTAAAGGTTATTGCAGTAGGCAGTCATGATACGCAGAGTGCATCGTATGTAGTACCTGAGGGCTATGCCTTTCTGAGCAGCGGGACATGGTCTTTGCTGGGTGTTACTCTGGATGAACCTATACTGACAGAAGGAGCACGTCTGGCAGGTTGTTCGAATGAAGGTGCCGTGGGCGGCAAGATAAATTTCCTGCAGAATATTACAGGTCTGTGGTTTCTGCAACGCCTTATGGCTGAGTGGAAGGAGAATGGCAACGAAGTTGGCTTCGATGTTGCTCTTCCCGCCGCAGACGCAGCAGCAATAGACACTGTGGTTGATGTTGACGATCCCATGTTTGCCAACCCGGACAGCATGGAACAGGCTATTGCGGAATATTGCCGTAAACATAATCTGAAGGCACCATGTGGCGTAGGTGAACATGTGCGGGTGATATTCCAGAGCCTCGCTCAAAGATATGCCCGAGGTATCAGGGAGTTCAACAGTTTGCTCCCCCACCCCATAACAAAGATTAATATCATAGGTGGCGGCAGTAAGAATGAACTGTTGAACCGCCTTACTGCCGAGGCTACAGGACTGGAGGTCATTGCAGGGCCAGTGGAAGCTACCGGTTTGGGAAACATTATGGTGCAGAGAAAGGCGATTGAAGAATTCATAACGCATAATTCATAATAGTGAAAACGAATAAAGAAATACTGGTTGAGAAGAAATATCTCGTGACCTTCATCCTGGTTACCACACTTTTTGCATTGTGGGGATTTGCCAATGATATCACCAATCCTATGGTGGCCGCATTTCAGACGGTAATGGAAATTTCAGCCACAAAGGCATCGATGGTGCAGTTCGCATTTTACGGCGGATATGCTACGATGGCTATTCCTGCAGCATTGTTTGTAAGGAAATACTCGTACAAGAAGGGAATCCTGCTTGGATTGGCGCTGTATGCCACAGGTGCATTCCTGTTTATTCCTGCAGCTGAGTTTCAGGAATTCAGTTATTTCTGTATATCCTTGTATATTCTGACTTTTGGACTGGCCTTCCTGGAAACAACTGCTAATCCATTCATCTTGTCACTGGGTGATCCCAAGACTGCGACACGTCGTCTGAACCTTTCACAGGCCTTCAACCCTATGGGGTCGCTGTGCGGTATGTTTGTAGCCAGCAACATTGTTCTTGCATCATTGGAAAGCGATAGTCCTTCGGTGCGCGAGGTTGGGTTCAGCAATCTGGCCGAGACCGCCAAAGACGCAATCCGCCTGCATGACTTGGCGGTAATACGCAACCCGTACGTAATACTGGGATGTATTGTGGTGTTGATGTTTGTAATTATTGCTGCTTTTGTAAGGCAGAATCCAGACGACATGGCTGAAAAACATGAAGAGCCTAAAATAAGCGAGTCATTGAAACGTCTGTGGCACAACCATCTGTATCGCGAGGGTGTGGTTACACAGGTTTTCTACGTTGCTGCACAGATTATGTGCTGGACATTCATTATACAATATGCCGACAATCTGGGAATAAACAAGGCAACAGCACAGATGTATAATATCTGCGCGATGTCTATGTTCCTATGTTCGCGTTTTGTGTGTACCTTGCTGATGAAGTATATTAACAGCCGCATGCTGCTGATGATTTTCGGTATTGGTGGAATATGCACTACATTGGGAACAATATTCATTGTAGGACAGGCAGGATTGTATTGTCTGGTGGCAACGTCGGCTTTCATGTCACTTATGTTCCCTACAATATACGGTGTTGCACTTGAAGGAGTTGGCAAAGACAGTACTTTGGGAGCAGCTTTTCTGGTCATGGCAATTGTAGGCGGAGCCTTGATGCCACCGCTGCAAGGTATGATTATCGATATGGGAACTGTTGGCTTCCTGCCTGCTGTAAATGCATCTTTCTGCCTGCCTCTGATATGTTTTATCGTTATATCCATATATGGCTTGAGGGCTTATACAAAAAGATAAATATCAAACAAGATACAATATGAACAGGTTTCTATTAGCTATTTTTTCGTTGTCTCTTTCGTTTTTCACCTCGTTTGCACAGAGTGTAATTCCGCTGCCACAGAAGATGATGACCTGCGAGGGGTCAGTCAAGGTCAGGAAGCTGAAGAATGTCAGGTATGTTACAAATGCAGGAATGGACAGTGAGGCATACAGGCTGGACATCTCGAAAAAGGGTGTAACCATAACATCTGCAACGGATAAGGGAAAATACTATGCGGAGCAGACATTGAAACAACTGGCTGAGGACTGTCCCGACGGCAGTATTGCATGTATGCATATCGAGGACCGTCCACAATATGCCTATCGCGGTTTCATGCTGGATGTAAGCCGTCATTTCTTCTCGGTCGACGAACTGAAGAAGCTGATTGACGTTATGGCCAGGTACAAGATGAATGTGTTTCACTGGCATCTGACGGACGATCACGGTTGGAGGGCCGAGATTAAGAAATGGCCTAAGCTGACTACGGTGGGTTCGGTCCGCCAGAACAGCTGGGATACGGATTTCCACCTGGATTCGCTGAAGTCGACTGAGACGCAGAAATACTACACCGGCACAACTGCCTACACCGGCAGACAGTATGGGCCTTACTACTATACCCAGGAGGAGATGAAGGAGATTGTGCGTTACTGTGCCGAGCGGCATATTGACGTGCTTCCCGAGGTGGACATGCCTGGTCATTTCAAGGCTGCCATGGCGGCTTATCCCGAATTCAGCTGTACTCCGGAGGCTGAGCACAAGGTATGGACTGAGCGTTGGGGCGTGAATGATGACGTGCTGAACGTGGGCAACCAGGCTGCTATCGACTTTGCCAAGGATATACTGGATGAATTGTGTAACATATTCCCCTACCCCTACATTCATATCGGTGGTGACGAGTGCCCGACCAGTGCATGGGAAAAGAACGTAATGTGTCAGGAGAAGTGCCAAAGACTGGGTTTGAAGCATGTGCGTGCATTGCAGTCCGACTTCATCAAGGAAATAAGCGACCATGTACAGAAGAAGGGCAAGAGAATTATCTGCTGGAACGAGAGCGTCTCGGCCGAGGGTGCCGACCTGGACCTGATCAGGCAGACCGGTGCTACGATATTCTGCTGGGTCGGTTCGAAAGCCGCAGCGAAGAAGACTATCGGAATGGGACTGAATGTCGTTCTGAGCGAGATTCACGCAGCGGACGGCAGCTACTACATTAACCGTCGTCCAAGTGCCGAGAAAGGCGAGCCCACCGGTGCAGGTGCAGGTGATGACACGGTTGAGAAGACGTACATCTACAATCCCCTTCCCAACGGGTTGGATGCCAGTCAGCTGAAACAGGTAAACGGCGTGCAGGCTACTTTCTGGACCGAATGGGTAAGCAGCAATGAGTATCTGGAGTATCTGACCCTGCCTAAGCTGATATGCATTGCCGAGGCAGGATGGACTGCTCCGTCGCAGAAGAGCTGGGAGGATTTCCGAAACCGCCTGATGAAACAGACAAAGTGGCTGGATGAAAACAAATATATATACTCCCGTCATTGGATGAAGGGGTATGAACCGAGAAAGTAAAGCGCCATGAAAAGATTACTGCTGTTGATTGCCGTCTGCACATACTTCCTGAACTCGTCGGGACAGCAGACGACCTCGTTCATGAAAAGTGACGAGAGCATAACAAAGGACGAACTGCTGGCAGGAGGGCTGAAGGTTGCCCTGTATGTCAACAGTACAACGAGACAGTTCTACCTGAGTGACGGGGAGAACAGTTCGACGTTCCAGAGCGACGGCGGGACTGTGTTTGAAGTAATCAAGTCCGGCAGCGGCATAAAGCTTAGGAATGTAAAGAGCGGTGAGTTCTTTGGCGGCTCGGGAAGTACAATCGCCCGTACTTCAAGTGAATCTGCAGCCAAGGTGTTCACACCCGAGAAGATTACGTCAAAGGTTAACAACACTGCTGCAAATGCAGATGAAACACGCTCGTACTGGCTGACTTTCACTTCCGGCAGCAAGTATTACCTGAACACGAATACCAGCGGGTACAAAACGGTGCAGTATGCAACGGGAAACGGCAACTGGTCAACCTTCTACATATACAAGGTCGAACAGGTGACTACATATAACGTCAACATCATTCCCGCACCGGCATCGGTCAGAGTGAACGGCGACGGTGTATTGTCCGGCTGGAACAAGGCTGACATTGACTACTATACGGACGAAAGTCTGGAGGCAGAGGCATATATACTGGATATCACTGCCGAAGGTATAGCGGTCAAGTCCTCGACGGACAGGGGCAAGTACTACGCCCTGCTCTCGCTGGACCAGCTGGCTGAACAGTTTGGGGATGCCCTTCCTCTGATTCGCATCGAGGACAAGCCCAGATTCCAGTACCGTGGTTTCATGCTGGATGTAAGCCGTCACTTCTTTACTGTTGAGGAAGTCAAGAAGATGCTGGACGTAATGGCAAGGTACAAGATGAACGTGTTCCACTGGCATTTGACAGACGACCAGGGATGGCGTGCCGAGATAAAGCAGTATCCCAAACTGACCACCATTGGTGCCCAGCGTACAAACAGCTACGAGACACCGATTACCAAGGTTATTGAAAACGGATGGACTTACTGGACAGGCGTTGGCGGTATGACAGGCAAGCCGTATGGTCCTTACTTCTATACGCAGGACGAGATGAGGGATGTAGTCGCATACGCAGCAGAGCGCCAGATAGACATACTGCCTGAGATTGACATGCCTGGCCATTTTGTTGCCGCATTGGCTGCATATCCCGAATACAGCTGTACGCCCAACAACCCTCCTACTGTATGGACCAGCGGTGGTATTAGCAGCAATGTGCTGAATGTTGCCAATGACGAGGCAGTACAGTTTACGAAGAATATCCTGAATGAACTGTGCGAAATATTCCCCTACCCCTACATTCATATCGGTGGTGACGAATGCCCTGTGACACAGTGGCAGAACAATGCCATGTGTCAGGAATTGTACGCTGCAGAGGGATTTACCAACTATCGGCAGCTGCAGACACGCTTCATAAAACAGATAAGCGACTTTGTCAGCACCAAGGGAAAGAAACTGTTCTGCTGGAACGAGAGTGTTACCGCATCCGGTGCCGACCTGAACATTATGAAGGAAACCGGCGCAACAATCATGTGCTGGACACCTTGTGAATCTGCAGTACGCAAAGCGGTCAGCAATGGGCTGCCGGCAGTTGTTACCGAATATAACCGCGGCAACCAAAGCTACTACATAAACCGCAGGCAGTGTACGGACTATGGCGAACCGACGGGAGCCGGTGACGGCAATGACAATGTAGAGGGATGTTATAGCCTGGTTCCCATGCCAAGCGGAATGACTGCTGAGCAGGAGGCTCTTGTGAAGGGAGTACAGGGAACATTCTGGACAGAGCATGTGGGTACTCCTGAATATCTGGAATACCTGGCCCTGCCGCGACTGATATGCGTTGCCGAAGCGGGATGGGTTGAACAGGACCGCAAGGACTGGTCTGACTTCCGTGCGCGTATGATGGAACACACCAAGTGGATGGAGGACAATAACTATGTGTACTCGAACCACTGGATGCCCGGCTATACTCCGCGCAAGGACAGCAAAACAACAGTAACTCCGGAGACAAGCACCGTGGATAATCCCAAGTGGTACAAGATAAAGTTTACCAATGGCAGCGTATTCATGCAGGCTAACGGGAAAACCAATCTTGCGACGGTAGAGAATGAGCTGCTGGACGACTCACAGTTCTTTGCACTTATCGGAGAGAACACAAACAACTTCAAGATATACTGTGCAGACGGAACTTACATAAACACCAAGAGTGCTACATCGACCAAGGGTGATGTGACTACGTTGCTGTACAGCAGTTCGTACGGAAGCACTTCAAAGTCATTCCAGCTTGCCTCACATCCGAACAAGACTTCGGAATACGTCATTACATTAGTCACGGACACTTCCAATGGCATTAACACCTGGGGCGGAACAGGTGCAGGCAGAAACATCGGGTTCTACGGCACATCCGACGCAAACTGCGCATTGGTTTTCCAGAATGACAGCAAATACGACGGTCCCACGGCAATAGCTGACATTGTGGCTGCCGAGGACAGAGCCGGGAATATGAACGGTAAGTTCCTGAAGGACAGGCATGTCGTTATATACAAAAACGGCCAGCAGTACAACACTGCCGGCCAGAGGCTGAGATAGTCCGACTGAACTACCTTATTATTATACGTCCCTGGGGTTTACGGTAAACTTCAGGGATTTTTCCGTTCAGGTGTTCCGTAACGTACTTGATGAGCGCATCATTGTAACGGATAATGCTTTCCTTAAGCCTGCGGCAATCCTTCAGCCTGCCGTACATGCCGCCACCGTCTATGCAATAGTCTGTTGTACACAGGACATACTTCCTGTCCGGCTGAATGGGCTCGTATTTACCGTCCTTCAGTACCTCGACACTTTGCACTCGCGGATGCTTGCCGGTATCAACCGTATAGCGAAGGCCGCTGACCTGTGCAAACTGGCCGTTCAATTCGGGAAGCGACTGACAACATTCCTCAAGTACATCAAGTACGTCCTGACCTGTCACCTCGACAGTTTCCAGATAGTTTTCAAATGGCAACAGGCTGATAATGTCGCCGTATGTAAGATCGCCTGCGGACAGCTGATTACGAATACCTCCGCCATTGTTAATGGCAATCTGTGCTCCTGTCACTGCACAAAATGCATCACACACGAGGTCACCGGCATTCGTTTCGCTGCGACGTACAACCTGGACCCCTGTTGAATCCAGAATACTGATAGGAAAGTCCGAGTGGCATACGACACGCGCGGTCTGTTCGTCCACCAGTCTGTTGATACTGTCGGTTGCTGCCTGTGTCCTGTCAAGTGTACCGGATGTCCTGCTCAGGACGGATGGGTATATCTCCTTGGTCTCTGTATCACGGATAGGAATAAGGCGTGTGCTGACACGACCTTTTTCATCGATAAGCAGATGCCCGACATTGAAGAACTTGGTTCCTGTCTGGCTGACCGGTATCATCCTGCCCTGCTTATTGGCAACCAACTGGCATGGAATGATACTGTGGGTATGTCCGTCCAATACCGCATCGATACCTGTCGTTGCGGCTACCAGGCCATGACTTGTAATATGCATGTCATTGTCATCCTCGCCAAGATGGCTGAGAACTATACAATATTTAGCACCTTTCTTTCTTGCTGCTTTTACTGCTTCCTGAACGAGCTGGTAGACCTGTGTCGGACGCAAGTCATACAACTGATTGCCCTTTTTGTCAAAGAACGCATATTGCTCAGTACTAAGGGTTGTCGGTGTAACAGTGCCGATAAAGGCGATTTTCTTCTTGCCTACCTTTTTTATTATATATGGTACGTAATATGGTTTAGTCTTGCCCAACTCAAAAAAATTGGTGCAGGTAACTGGTATGCCAGACTTGTCAATAAGTTCGACCATGCGTGAAACCTGATAGTCGAATTCGTGATTTCCCAACGTGACGGCGTCATATCCGACAGTCTGCATAATTGCCGTTATGTATTCTCCGTGTGAAATCGCACCTGACGTGCCTCCCTGCAGGAAATCACCGCTGCTGACAACAGCGACATTGGCCGTGTCGGCAACCTGGGCACGCAATCCGGCTAATACGGGATATCCGTCTATGGCACAATGGACATCATTCTCGTACAGAATAACTATTGACTTAGGTTTCCTGCGTGCATCAACACCGATACAGACAAGTAAAGCCAATATAAAGATTGCCGTGTTTTTCATATACAACATTATTTTACTATTGCTTCCTTGCTCATGCCGTCTATCTTGATAACGAGCGGTTTGGGAAGCCGTATGTGACGTACATAGCCTGTTTCCTGTATCGTATCGTAGGCGGCCCATATACTCTCGTCATACTTGCCGTCACCGCGGAAGGCATCTATTGTAAGGTATCCCACACCCAGCGATGTGAGGTTCTGGAAGAAGTGAGTTCCCTGACTGGGCTCTACCTGGAAACTCTCCAGTCCAGCCTCGACAATAACCTGTGCGCTGCTGATTTGCGGCCACTTGACAGGTATACCGAGCCATGGGTCACTGGAACCCCAGCGGCCGGGGCCTATAAGCAGGCACTTGCGGTCCTGGGTAAGCAACATCCTGTTGATGCGCTCTATCTCCTCGGCTATACGCGGATTATAGGAAGGACTGTATTTGTAATCAGGATTTTTCTTGTCCGGAAGGGTCTTTACATACACGACGTCCTCGATTTCCGAGAATATACCGTGACCTATGGCATTGTGACTGCGTAACAGACATTGTTCGTCAGGAACGGCAGCAAGGTTCTCGCTGAGGTTCAAGCGGTTGTCTACCATGGGACGTATCTGCAGGAGATAAAACTCACCGGTCTTGTCCGGATGCAGGTTACATGCAAACTCGATTTCAACAGGGCGCTGCATTTCGTCCTGTCCCATCTTCAGTACCAGTTGTAACAATTCAGGCAGCGGCCAGACCTCATTTTGCAGAACTCCGGCGAAACTGATAACCTTGCGGTTGCGACCCTCGTAATAGCCGTCGTATATGCATTGGTCTACAGGATCGTATGTTGAGCATATCCACTGCAGTGAACCGTCCTTGTCGGCATCACGAACGCTGACCTTTATCAGGTTAAAACCGTCATCTACCAACGGATCCGGCTTGTCTGTATCATTCTGGCCCAATGCAAAGAAACTGGTCTGCGTATCCCGAAGGGCAATGTCCATCTCGCTCATCTGCAATACCTGATGCGGGTGTGCAGGACAAACACGCAGGCTGGTTCCGCCATCTACGATATATTTACCCAAACCCATAGCCAGGGATACGGTTCCCTCCTCGGCCTTCTCGTCTCCGATAGGATAATAGTTCACACTACGTGCAACACCGCTGAATGTTGGATAGAAGCGGTCACCGTATTGCTGTCCGACTACTTCCTGCAGGATTACCGCCATCTTTTCCTGGTCAATCACATTACTGGTTGCTGTCATGTAATCCTTGCTGCTGCGGTAGTAGACACTGGCATATACTGCCTTGATGGACTTGGCAAGCATACTAAGCCGCTCGTACTTGTCTTCGGTGTACGGAATCATGTATGTAGAATAGATTCCGGCAAAAGGCTGATAGTGGCTGTCCTCCAGCAGCGAGCTGGAACGGATTGCCAATGGCGAGCGTACTACATCCATAAATGCCTCCAGGTCGGACAAGAGGCGCTGAGGCATGCGGCCACGGAGGAAGGCTTTCAGGATTTCCTCGTCAGCAATGTCGCTCAAGGCAATGCCATACAGGTCATTGGTATCCATGAATTCGTCAAAGACATCCGTACACAGTACCAGGGTTTTGGGAATGTATAACAGTTTACACAGTCCTTCACGCTCCTTTGATATCATGCGGTCAAGGAATGCCAGGCCACGGCCCTTGCCTCCTAAAGAGCCGTCTCCGATACGTGTAAAGTTGGAGTACTGGTCGAAACGGTCTTTCTGGAAGACTGCTACCACACCGCTGTTCTTCATCCTGCGGTATGCTACAATGGCATCAAATATAATCTGACGGTGTGCATCGACATCCTGAAGGGTTTCCCATGTGATATGCTTCAGGAATTCGGCAATGGGAAACAGGGCACGACTTGAGAGCCATCTGCTGACGTTGTTGTGACGTATGTGATACGAGAGCGAATCCAAAGGCAGGGTCATGATATTGTCCTGCAGTTCCTTCAGGTTACGGATACGTGCAACCTCCTCCATGGTATTCGGGTCACGGAAGACGAAATCTCCGAAACCGAAGAAACGGCGCATCAGCGTACGAAGGTCCACTCCCATCTTCTTGGAATTCTTGTCGATGAACAAGGCACCGCACTGACGTGCCAGTTCAGCCCGTTCACTCTCACTTGACTCCAGTATCAAAGGTATATACGGGTCACGTGCACGTATACAGCTTAGCAGTTTGAATCCTGCCATCTCGTCAGCCTGACGGCTGCCATTGTATATAGGAAAGCGACAATCCGAGATTACACCGAGTGCATTGTCGGCAAATTTCTCGTACAAGCCCCATGCCTCTTCGTATGTACGTGCCAGGACTATCTTGGGACGACCGCGCATACGCAATGCCTCGAGGGTTGAGTTCAATGCCTCGGAAGCAAATGCCAGACTCTGATGGAGTACAAACTTGTAAAGATTGGGCAGAATACTGCTGTAGAAACGTATACTGTCCTCAACAACAAGTAGCATCTGTACTCCGGCACTGCGGATATCGTGCTCAAGATTCATCTTGTCCTCTATCAGCTTGATAATGGACAAAAGCAACTCGGTATTTCCGAGCCAGCAGAATACATACTCGAATGCTGACAGGTCTTCGTTCTCGATACGGTTGGTAATACCATGGCTGAACGGTGTCAGGACAACGATAGGTATATCGGTATGTGCTGCCTTGATGCTACGGGCAATATCAAACACGTTGTTATTCTCTGCTGCAGGCATACAGATGACAAGGTCTATACTGCCTGTCGCCATCTGGGAACGGGCTTCGTCTTCGTTTGACACCTGTATGAAGCGAGGCGGGAAGCGAAGGCCTAACTTGGCGTATTCCGAGAATATCTTCTCGTCAACACGTCCATCGTCCTCGAGCATAAAAGCATCGTACGGATTGGCTATGATAAGCACGTTACAGATGCGTTTCTGCATCAAATCAACAAACGATGTATCCCTTAGTTGCATAGTCATATAGTCTTATGTCCGGGCCTTGGCCTGGCGACAAACATGGTCGGTATACTGAGCAGAATTGCTATAAATGAATTCATTATCAGAAAACTCAATATCAACTGACTGAGTTCGATGGCACGGAACGAATTCAACACCTCCTGCACATTTACACTGGGGTACTGATGCTCGATGAGAGCCTTATTCTCGGGATTTCCGTAAAAATCAAGAATACTCTGTACAAACGTACCACCGTCCATATAGCGGAAAAAGATGTACTGGACGAATGTGCACAATACGGCTGCAAGAAGCTGTACCGCCAATGACCTGTGCCAGCGACGGCGTATTCCCCGTATATCTTGCGTACGCAATTGTATTCCTGCTACCCATATAGACATTAAACCGATTATTTCACCGGCAAGTCCCATACCCGGTTTGCCTAAGCTATATGCTGTAATCAGGAACGAAATGCTCCAACATATTCCTGTATAGAAACCTATCTTGCTCATTTATCAGCCAAGGAACGAGATTAGGACACCTGCTGCTACAGCAGAGCCGATAACGCCACTGATGTTGCTTGACATACAGTAGTTCAATACATGGTTCTTGGGATCATACTTGGTGCTGATGCCGTTGCAGACACGGCTTGCCATAGGTACGGCACTAAGACCTGTTGCACCGATAAGCGGATTTATCTTCTTCTTGGCGAAGAGGTTCCATATCTTGACCATGCATATACCGCTGGCAATACTGAGGGCGAAGGCACAGAACCCACCGGCTACAATACCCAGTGTCGTAACATTGATGAAGGCATCTACCGTCATGGTGGCACCTACGCAGAGTCCCAGGAAGATGGTTGCTGCATTCATGATACCGTTGCTGGCTGCATCGAAAAGGCGGAAAGTGTCGTTGCCGATTTCCTTCAACAGGTTACCGAACATGAGCATACCCACGAGACTGACTGCCGTCGGTACGAAGATAGCTACGATTGTCGTCACTGCAATGGGGAAGATAATCTTCAGTACGCGCATATTCTTAATCTCCAAAGTATCGGGATAAAGCTTATCCTGTTCCTTCATGTTGATGCGCAGTTCCTTCTCGGAACAAAGCAGCTTCACAACCAAAGGTATGATTACAGGAACCAAAGCCATGTAGCTGTATGCTGCAATGGCGATGGGGCCCAGCAAGTGGGGAGCCAGCTTGATGGTGGTAAAGATGGCTGTAGGACCGTCGGCACCACCGATGATACCCAAAGAACCGGCCTCCTGGGGAGTGAAGCCTACCAACAGAGCTACCAGCAGTACGGCAAAGATACCCATCTGGGCAGCAGCACCGAAGATAGCCAGCTTCAGGTTGCGAAGCATGGGACCGAAATCTGTCAACGCACCTACACCCATGAAGATGATGGGGGGCAGCAGACCGCTCTTGATGAGGGCATAATAGAGGTAGTTCATCAGACCCAGGTC
>JAFZVW010000007.1 GCA_017617635.1 Bacteroidaceae bacterium
ATACAAACCTAGTAAAGGCACAAAGTAGCTAACTCTGTGCCTTTTTGTTGAGTCGGTGTTCCCATGCACGAGCATCAGGAGCCAACCTTTTTTGTATTTTCTCAATATCTTCCTTGGTATATTCGTTTTCCTTTTGGTTCTCGTTGTCCCAAGGATATTTTGGCATTGTGTAATTCTTGGCAAACAAAGTTCCTATAATACTATGTAACATACGCGCTGTTTCATATATTGGACGCGAACGTCTGGCAATACCATCTTGTAATAGCCTCGCTTCATGAAATGTCAGTCGCTCATGGAAATATTCCGGCGAGATATTGCCAGTACCCACAAGCTCCATGAACGCTTCATCGAGGCTTAATCGTTTTTTGGGTCATCCTCCCCAGACTTTTCTTTACCCTCCGGCAAAGGATCGAGTTCTTTCCAGCGCTCCCAAAAATATTCACGCATCTGCCTCATTATGGCACCTGACATATTACACTCAAAATCATCGTAGTTCTCTATCTCATTCTGTTTCTTGTTGGATTGCCTGAATACAGTATAGTATAAATACAAATGATGACGCGGGTTATCAAGATCCAACTCTATGCGTTTGCCTGTCTCTTCATCCTTTGGCATCGTGCGCTGTGTTGCCCAAACTATACCTACAGTTCCATTCATCTCGAAATTGTAGGTTTTACCATTGTTTAATGTAATTTCCATTTTCTCTCTCTCTTTAAGAGGGCACATGTCCTAGATATTTTACGAGTGTATACCCCGACAGTGCCCTCGTGATTATTACAAAACAGATTAACGCTATGCTGCTGTTGATATTACAGGAGCACCACACAATTGAAATTCAGCAGTATATGTACTATTCTCCTTGTTGGGAGCATTCACACTGAATGATGTACATAAGAAATCACCTTCAATTAGGATTTGGTCTGCCTCACCCCAATTGTCTGTCTCGGAATCCACTGCATGACCAACAGCACCTGGATAGTAACCGAATGCAAGAGCTGTTACACATCCATTCATTGTTATACCAAGAACATCTTCTGTTTGTATACAAGAGTCATGACTAACATCTGAGATAAGATGTTCACAACTCAAAGACATGCTCTTGCCGGTAACTTCCTTGCTGATTGCCTGATCATTATCATCTTTTGTCTTTACATCTGCTGTCTGTACATTGATACTAAGCTTGTGACTTGTAGCATAGCAGAATGTACGGTATTCATTTGCATCATTTACTGCAACCATAAGTGCCTTGCCTCTTATCTTGTTACGCAAACCTGTTACCGGAGTAATGGTTATACCTTGACTTACCGACAACGCAGAAGCACCCTCTAACGACAGGCTTACGCTAACAAAATCATCGTTAGGAGCATCAATTTCCAAGGACGTAATTATCGCTGTTCCACGGTATGCAAAGTTATTAGAAACCTGGAACTGCACCACAACGGTAGCATCTCCTATTGCCACCTTTTCGAGAAGCGTCTTCAGATATGCAATGTCTACTACGAAAGACTCGTTAGAGCATGACCAATCATAATATGTGAATTCTGGATTGTCCCATATTGGATTGGCATCATCTTTTGCTGCTGCATCGCTTGTATTTGCGGTCGCAGTAAAATCACATGACTTCGAGCCGGCAATCACTGTTGGATTACCCGAACTTCCTGTTCTTATCAGGATATTAACGTCATTTCCTTTAATATGTGCCATTGTTCATACATTTTAGTGTTAACTTTCTGTCTCAATAGTATATGTTAATACACGGCTGTAGTTCGCATCCTCATCAGAATATTCCTCAGGTCCTGCTGTCATTGTCTGGTCCACCACATCGAAAGGTGTTACCGATAAAGAATTCCATTCTACCAGGGCAGTATTCATTGCCTTGCGTACAAGTTCAAGAACATCCAATAAACCATCGTACGTAGATGCTACTATTTCGATACTGACAGTTGTCGTATCACCATAGATACCATCCTTGGTATTCTGTTCTTTCATATTGTCACTACGATACCAGATATACGGAGTCTTCGCTTCCTCTATTTCCGGTCCTACAACAGGAGAAACGCGCCCCATAACTACTTCATTAAGGTCCGGTGAGTTTTGTGCGCTTAGAGCAAATTTGATATATTTACCTATAGCAAGAGCCATGTCATTAAATTTTTGAGAATGTGAGAGGGACTGACGGGCTATCAGCCCCGTCCCACTCACCACACACAGATTGAGAGAGAAACCTGTAGTTAATACTCTCCTATCTCACTTACTTACCAATAGCGAACGGCTCGCTTTTGATTGTTGTCAGACTGAAGTCTGCATTGTAAATGAATAGCGTCTTGTTGTTCTTGGCCCCAGTATATGGATCGATTACCAAGAAATCATTGCCATGCTGATTCAATGCGACATATCCAAAACAGCCTGCTGCAACGACACCGGCATACGCGGGATCTGCGGTTAAGAATACCGGAGCACCATCAATCTTTCCGTTCTCGATAACGAATGTACCAGAACCCGTATCCTTGGAAGTTGCTTCCAAAGTACTGAACATAGCAGCATCCATCACATAGCAGAAACCTGACATCTGCGCCCCGGTCTTCAGGACTTTGCCCTTTAGTGCCTTTATCTCCTTGTAAGTCGGAGCATTAGGAGTAGCGAAACTCTCTGTCTGAGCAGCTACAATGGCATCCTGGGCATCTGTACGATTTTGGCTCTCAGTATTCAGGGCAACAGCGATGTCCTTCAGTGGACCGACAAAACCAGGTTTTGCCACAGGAGTTGTCAACATAAGTATACGTTTGTTAAGCGTACGACCTACAGCCTTGTTGATCTGGGTAGCAACAGTGCCGAGCAAATCAAACGACGCATCATTGATGGCCTCATTTGAGACTGCAATACTGATACCCAGCTTATATGGAGTTGCCGTAATCTTACTGAAGTCCAAAGTCACGTCCCCAACGGCATCCAGTTCTCCACCTACTGTTACCTCTGCTGATGTATCAAGACAAGGCCACTGAAGTGCACCTCGCACACCTGTTGCAACCTGAATACCAAGCAGATTGTAGATAAGGTCCATTTCCAGAGGCTCAACCAATGGTTTGTTCTCTACAGGCAAACCTGCCGACACCATATTGGTTTTCTCTCCTGATTGGATGACAGCTGATGTGATTGCATTAGTAGCATCACGAAGATTCAGCTCACCGTCACGCTTACCTGCTCTTACCTCCATAACAATTTCACGGAACTGCTCATTTGGCGACTTTACAAGAGTCATTGGTTCGGAAGCCTCACGATTACGCAGGTTCAGGTTCATTTCATACTCGCGCTTGACATTGTTAAACTCACGTTCAAGTGCATTGTAATTCTCGTCTGCTGAAGCCATTGCCTTCAGCTGGTTGTTGAGCTCACGCATGCGTGACTCAGCCTGTTTGAAGTTGTAATCCATAGTTTTTGCTATATATAGCGGGTCTAAATGCCCATTAGATAAAGTTCACGTTCACGATCTAAGTCTGTCTTTTCCTTTTTGCTTTTAGCTTGCGCCTCCCTTGCCTTAGCTTCGGCGATTTCCCGTTCACGACAATCTTCTCGTAGCAGGAAATGTTCACGCAATCCTACCGATGTATCCTTGTATGCAGGATCCATAGCAATAGTAAGTGCAGAAATCCTCTTGAATTTAGTATGAGTAACCAATGTATCTTCTCGACCGTCTGCCAAAGTATTTTTTGCCATAGTGTACTCATCTTCCAAAAACTCAAAACTACAACCGGTAAAAGTTTTGTTGCGTATGAGCTCAAGACATCTGTCTCCAAGGTCGCACTTTGGCATCTCAGCTGAGAAATAGAGTCCATCCGGTCTTAGATCCAGGATAAGAGTACCTACACCCTTATTGTTACGCGCCACAGTTTGCTCTCGGTCATGGAGCATATTCAACTTAACATCCTGAGTCTTTAGAAAATCCTCAGTAATACATGACGGATTGATTATTTCACGATGACGTGTATACTTGCCATCCCATAAAACCGTCTCACAATTAAACACAACTGCGCAACCCTCGACTGTTCGGCTTTCCTGTCCGTCATTACCTTCCCGTATTTTCATTCCAGTAGGCTGAAACAGAACACGCTGTTGCTTTTCCCTGTTTTTATCCATATTTCAAAGTTTGGTTTTTATTTTACGGTAATTCTCCATAATTGGTTAACTCTGTGCCTTTTGAATATCCTCGACCGTTATTGCCGTAATCTGACACTCATTAATCGTACGTTCTGCATGGAAAGAGTGCTGCACATAGAAACATCCATCACATTCCAAACGTGTTTTCTTAGTCAATTTCTCATGACAGTCACTCTTGAACATAGCCATTGTATACACGTCATACACTCCGTTACTCAGTGAGCGCCTTCCTTTCTCAAACCCCACATTTGCCCATATTGGTTTTTGCTCACGCACATATTCCGTATGTTGTCCAGTATCTGTGTCTATCTTCTGCGGATTCCACAGGTAAACTCTTTTGTTAAGGTCTCCACGATTATAACTCATACGCTTATTTTCTTGAAAGGTCTAACCATTGCCTTTAGTACAGGGTTTACCCTGATATCCACACGGCTTGTTCCCTCACGATCACGATACAACGAACCGACAATCATACTCACAGCATTCTTGATTGATGACGGTATTTTCCCATAATCATTATAGAAGTCATTCCAGGTTCGGTTACAATAAGTACAGATTAACTCTTCGGCACTTTCTATGAACGACTCCAATACTTCGTCTTCATCATCAGACTCTATGTGCAAGTGTTTTTTTACATATTCCAGTTCTATCATTCTGAGTCCTCCTGTAATTTAGGTTCCTGCGGTATTTGTTTCATTATAAGCGTATCACCCTCTGGATGGGGAGCAAGCCCCATCAGCATGCGCTCCTCGTTGCTGGTAGTAATGCCAGCATTGCGTCGTGCATTCGCCGCCTGTGCCTTGGTGTTGTCACTATCCAGGCAAAGCATATCGGTCGAATAGGTAAAACGCAAAACATCGTGATAATCCTCGCCAAATACCTTCGCATTGAATTCCTGGACAACTGTATCCATCAAAGGATTCAAAAACAGCTCAATGAACGTATGCCATGCATCGTCAACAGATTTGTACACAGCATTAGTAGCAGTGAACATGAGTGGCAGAGGCACAGAGCAAATACGACCGACCTCAGAAACTATTGCATCCTTGGTCATTAAAACCTGAAGGTCTTGATAACTTTGACTACGCACCTTCACATCCAAATTACCCTGTGAAAATATCAGGTCCATGTTTTCTGCGGCCTGTTCTCTCAAGTCATCAACCGCTTTGTGTACCTCACTGTCATCAAGTGAAGCAAGCCCTTGGAGAGGATCACTATTTACCTCCTCGGACACAAATAGCTTCATAGTACCACCTTTGGCTAATGTATCTAATGCAAAGTTATCTGCCGTTAGGGATATACTCAGCGATTTCTCGGCAACATCCTTGAGACTCTCACCCATTGGACGTCGCAAAGTCTGCATACCACACATGATTATCAAATCGTTTGCCGGAACAACTAACGACTTCATGAGTTCATCACTGACAACATGGTACGTATTATTCAAACCGTTCCAGCTTAGATTGTGTACAGGATACAACCGATATACCATACCATTAGCCGTACGGCCCAACAAAATGGCACAACTGCCTTCCATGTCACGCCAATAAGATAGTCTGCGCCACATCTGGTCTGCAGTCATATACTCATTCGGCTTTACCTGTATCAGATATTGAAGATGTCTTATGTCCTGTGCATGGGCAATATCTCGCACAGCAGGCATCCAGACACCACCAATATTACGTTCTATACGAATATCTGCACGTGCAAAGGTATTTGCACGCAGATTTATTGCATGATAGAAAGCTGCCACCTGTAAAGCACTGGTATTTGTTGCCCACACGCGACTGCCACGCACTTGCACACCTTTTTGCGTACCGGTTGACGGCTTTGCGTCTGTGACAGATTCGCGTTTCTGCCAAAAATTAAATAGTCCCATATAGTTTATAACTTTTTACTATACGGGACTACTTAGATAATGGTTAACTCTTCACGGCTTTAATTCCATTTCCATCTTAATACCTGAAATAATAGCTTGTACGGGATCTACCTTGGCGTTAGCATGACGTTTTATCGGTTTAACATTGTCCAGACGGTCAACGTCAAGAATCGCATTAGAAAAACACCAAGGCAAAACCTCATTTCGGCTAACCCACAACTTTTGAGGCTGTTCATTTACCATTTTCCATGCAATATTGGTGGGAGCACTATATGAAGCCCACGTCTGCGAGACAGGAACAATCATGGACTTCAGCAATTCTTCTATCTGATGAGGACTTTTGCCCTGAGCTTTTAGTTTCATCACAAACCATGTCCGTATATCATTCAGATTATCAGTCGCATCATAAGCATCATAACCCAACCTCACTATCGGAGCATGTCGGTTTATCTCTTCCAAACGCTCTACAAGCAGAGATGAAGGTATAACCTTTGTTGAACTTGTATGCATATCCCCAGCCTCAATGAAATGTTGATACAAAACGGCATTTGGATTGCTCGATAACTGTTCCTCTGCTATCCACACATCACAATCCCAGAAATACTGACGTGTCCTGATATTCACGCAATGGTATCCTAATGTATGTAAATCATCACCATGAGAAAAGTCACATCCTACAAAGCACCTCCACTCCTTTGAATCCAACTGGTCAATCCTATATTCTGTTTGCAGCCTTCTAATATCCTCGGCCTGAATCCAAGGCTTACTGCTATTGTTGATAAATTGGTTAAATAGTTTTGTAACTGTCTCTTTGTATACTTCCGGATCTCCCTGCGCCTTGTTCCACTGCTGTTCGTAGTAATCCTCCTGTATTGTAATTCCAATATGTGGATTCACTTTTCTGTGCATACGTGGTTGTGCATAATATTCATCAGTATATTCCCATGCGTCAGGATGCAATGCCAGCATAAATTGCCAGTCAGTTTCTGCCGTTTGTGTATATTCGTAATCAAGTTCCTTGTAAAGAGCATTTTGCGCCACTCGCATTTTCTGCTCAAAAGGTCCATCTATCACACGACCGGCAGTAGTTGCGATAACGGTTAGAGGATTAGGTCGTGGACCCATCGACGACTCATAGACGTTCAAAGCATCAGACATATCGCAATGGTCCTTTACATATTGTGCCGACCCATATTCGTCAGCTAACACCAATGATGCAAAAGCACCATCCTTTGTTTTACCACCTGCCGTATGTGCCTGAATAAGCCCGCCAAATGGTATAACCCTGCCTCCGACTTCGGCTTTCGCACCATGCTTGAAATTAATCTCGTTTGCCGTGAATCGCAACATGCTTCCGTTTGGATCCAATTGCATGAGCAAAGCCCTTGCCTCCTTGAAAGCAATCTTTGCCTGTGCCTCAGCATTAGCCACAATATGACATTCACTATTCTGAATCGGACTGAGAATGTCATCTGCAGCAAGAGCTGCCAGATAGGTGGTCTTTGCAAACTTACGTGGAATAAAGATTATTGCCTCGCGTACCACACGTCTGCCGTCATCCTTGATAAATGCGAATATGCCAGCAGTCATATAGGCTTGTATCGGAGTCATGCTATAGCATGTCCGGCCCTTCATGCCAGAGAACTTGAACTTCTCATACATCCGTATGAATTCTTTCACATGTTGTACATCCAGATTGTATGTATTTGCCATTCGCATAAATCTACAGCATGCTGCCACTTCATCAATATTGTGGAGATCTTCCGCTGTCTCGTCAGAATGAAGTGCTACATCCGAAATGTAATGTGGTATTCTGGAATCTATTCCCTCAAGTTTGTGCATTACAGACCCCAATTGATTGCACATGGTCTGTAGCCGCATAACAAAGGATTTCTTCTGTTCCTTGTCGGTCATTCTCTCTCAATTGTAATTTAACGTATATTACACGCCAATTACACGAATTTAGTTAACTCAGTGAAGAGAGAGATTCATCAAAACTATTGCACACTTTCCATAAAAGCAGACAGAGGAGGGTTACTTTCCATTGCTCGACCACTATCTTTTACATTCATAGTCAACTTCGTAAGATCATCCCTCACGGTTGCACTCCATTTGCGCATTTGGTCTGACAGTCTGATTTGCTCATCATAGTCAGCAAAATTAATAGCAGAAGCATAATCCTGACATGACTTTTCATAAGCCAGCCAATCACGCGCTGCCAACTCAATCTGAAGTTCCAGGGCAGGATCATCAGTACCGGCCAACTTCAACAACTGGCGTATCTTGTCTGTCTGCTTTTGCAGATCCTGTTCATACTTAATGATAGCCACATGACGATCGTCAGCATTCTGTTCACGTTCGCCACGGCTTACTACATCAGCTTCCTGCAGTATTTTCCATCCTAACCCGCCATCCTTGAAACCTTTCTTTAAAATCTGATCACACAGAACTTCATGCCATGTTAAATCATGGCCATTTCTCATAATCTGTTTACCATCTGCATCACGTGCCGGCTGTACCAGCATTTGACGCATGGTCCGTTTGAAATCAAGATCGTTGCTGCTATTCATTTGCTTTTTGCTGCTCGTTGTATTTATCAATGTACCACAACAACAAATCGTCACCCCAATCTTCATCAAGTTCATTGGCTAAGGCTTCTGCTTCGTCTATGAGTCTACAAATTGTAGCAAGTTCTTTTCCTGCCGGTTCATAGCCAGGAATATTCGATTTCTTGATTAGAGCGATTTCTTCTTTACTTAATTTAATCATAGGTTCTCTCTCTTTTATATTATTACTTCCCAAGGTTATATTTCCTGATAATAGCACGAGCATTAGTAGTATACTTATCATGCTTGCCATAAAAAGACTTAGCAACGGTCTCTGCCCAAAATTCGTCAACATTTTTTGTAGAATATGTGCCATACCCTGTCTTTTTCGTATCTTTTTGCCAGGCTCTATACATTTTTCTTATTTCCTTGCCTGCTGCCTTATACTTTGCCTCGCTTAATAGTGTCGACCATGTTGCATGCCCCAACTCATGAATCATTGTATGTCGCATCACCTTGGACGTCTTCGTTGACCATCCACTGGCCATATCGCCACCTTTTGCCTTTATCAGAACTTTACTGTCATTGAAGTACTTGCTGTTAAGAGTAATTCCCACTAACTTGCCACCTTTAAATGTTGTATATGCATATTCTGAACCATTTGTGTCAGCTACTTTTATATTGATGGACTTAATACCTATTTCTTTACTGAATTCCTCAACAGCAGCAATAACCTCCTTCCTTAATACCGGATCCTTTATCTTTGACAGATCCTTGATGTTTGCCTCATGAGTAGCACCTATACCAGATTTTGTGCCAACGCCAATAGATACGGTTCTACTTCCGCCTGAATTCTTTCCCATAGTTGTATTGTAAATAACATCTACAATACACCAAATACAGGAAATTAGTTAACCATTTAACTGTGCTTGCTGCTCTAAATACTTGTTGTAATACCATGTAAGAACACACATTTTTGGAACTTCAGACAACTCTTCATAGGCTTTGAGCTTATGTAATAATGCATCACATCTGTCTACCAACTTATAAAAAATCTTTTCTTTGTGTGCATCACCTACAAATGGGGGAAAACCTAGATGGTGATCTCGAACATATTCTATTATTTCTATTTCTTCCTGCGTCAGTTTTAATTTTTCCATCTCCTTTGATTATTATGTTTCGGATGACAAATATAGTATTTTTATCAAACCAATATTAAAGTCTATGTTTTTTTATTATAGAACGTGCTCTTTTTGTATACTCATCTGGTGTTCCATATAAAGCCTTGGTTACAACCTCTGCCCAAAATTCATCAATATGAGTTTTTGATAATGCTCCATAATATTTAACAGCAGATCTATTGGATTTCCAATCTGAAAATAGTTTATATATATCAGATCTTGCTTCTATATGACGTTGTCCGGTATAGTCAGATCTCCAAGTAGCATGTGCTAATTCGTGTGTTAAAACATGTTTTGAGGGTTGTTTTGTTGACACAGATTCACCTGCTCTATATTTTACTATAATAGCCTTTTCTACCGCTTTTTTTCTTTGTGCAAAAAATTTAGCATTTAATTCAATAATAATCCTTCCATCAGCAGTCAATCCTGTAATACCATATTCTACATAATTATTGGTAATCTTAATATCATTTGCTCTAATGCCAAACTTTTCTGCGTATAAATTAAATGCATCTGACTGATCTTTCCTTAGAGCATAATCTTTAATCCCTTTTAAAAATCTTTTTAATGACTTGGATGTTTTTTTACGGCTATCACCTAATTTTCCTGTTCCACTGCCTCCTGCGTTCTTACCCATATTTGTATACTTTGTATTTACAATACGGGCAAATAGCACAGACGGTTAGCTCTTGGCCAGAATATTCTCCTTACGAACATTTATAAAATCCTCATAATATAGCAAACCTTTCTGCTGGCAGAATTCTTTGATTTCCTTACCCCCACCATATACAACCATATTGGGTTTATCAAGACCGCTTATATCCTGAGCTGTTTGGAATTCATCGTTCAACGAATCAAGCCATCCTGACATGCCGCGTGTAAAGAAAGCATTATAACCTCTGGGGACACCCATCTTGTTATATTCCTTGAATTTGTGTGCCACATTAAGATCCACCCAAACTTTCACACCACATTCCTGTAAATATCTTGCCAGATAACGCTTGCGGTATATTCTTTGCAACCCCAATGGAATGGGCAACTGGTCATGAATGCTACAATTGGGTTCAACAATTGCTTTGCAGCCTGACAAAATCAGTTTTATAGGATCTTTGAACAGTGCCTCGAAGCGATAATCATCTACATAGAAATGATAAGTCGTAATACCTGTTTTCAAACGTGAGTTTGCTCCCCAAGGTGTTATTGGCAATTCCAGATGTGCCGGTTGTTGGTCTATCAACAGATTAGGGATGTCAAAGTCATTGTCTGTGTCGTAAAGAAAATCACCCATCATACTTTTCGCAAAGGATTCCTTCTCAAAGTAATCATCATTGGATGTATTATCGGAGCAGTCCTCAGAATTAGATATAACAGGCTCCTGGATATCTACATTCCAGTCTCCGATATCAATACCGGACTCTATCTTCAACTCGCTCAACAATTCCTCATCCCACTCCAGATTTGCCCTTGCTGTTGCATTATCTGCCAATGCCAGCTCACGCCCTTCCGAAGTGTCCAAGCCAATATCAGTACGTTTGACGGCAATCAATTCATCACCTGTTGTTTCTATGATACGTACTTTTTTATGACCAAGCGATTCAAATGTCTTAGCAGTTTTATTACCGGCTATTATCCTATTGTCCTTATCAATCAAGATACTACGTCCGGCCCCAAACCTGACTAAAGACTGTTCCATAAGTCTCTGTCCTTCGTCTGTTCCCTTATTAAAGTTTTTATCATCTTGAATAAGGTCCGTTATTTTAACTATCCTATTTGCCATATTACTTTATGTTTAGTTTTGATAAATTATGTTGTAACTTCTCACACAAAGCTGTACATAACACCCTTGACATATTCACCTCTACAGCATTTCCTATATATTTTTTCTGATCTGCCTGAGTGCCCACAAGAATATATTCAGACGGAAAACCCATAATGCGTTTCAACTCATCTATCTTCAACATACGCATACATATGTCTACTATGCCATACATAGCCATGAACTCCTTGACCTTGCATGTCCATAGGCTATCAGTGTCATAAATGGCAATGCCAAGCACTCCTGTTTTGGTAGTAATCAGGTATGGAGGCATTTTGTCCATACGGGCAATTAATGTGAAACATGGTTTATCCATGGAACCACCAGCTGAAGCAAATTGCGGATTCATTAAATAGTGATACTTATGATTCGCAGTCACAACGGGAGCAGGTTCGTCTATAGAACTACCTACATTATTAAAGTTTGTATTCATTACCCATGGCTTACATGTAACAAGGTTCTGCTTAGGATGATTCACAATTGTAGGAGAGGGCATTTCAATAGACGCAGGACTTCCGTTACCGTACTGACTGTCGAGAAAATGCGTTGTCACCAACGAAATTCGGTCCTTGGTTGTAACAGTCGGTGAGGGCTCTTCGATGCTAGTATTGAATCCGTTTCCATAATATGTTGTCACAAAAGCATGGTGATCTATCGTTGTAACAGATCCTGCAGGACCATCAACGGGAATATTCTTTCCTTCAGGATTACCACTGAACTGCTTCGACAAAAAATGACACTTTACTAACCCGAGCCGATTCTGACATGCTACCGTAGGACAAGGCTCATCGATAGAAGGAGCATTATGATGATTATTCTGGTTCATAGAGTTGTATTTCAGTATCCATGCCTCGTGTTGCTTTTTACCTCCTGCTACAAACTTTACAAGGCCAGCGTAAATACGCTCAAGAGTTTTTTCACATAAAGGTTTCTTTTTGGAAAAAATACTCAATCCTTCATCGTTAAGGTCAAGCACTTCGCATACAGGTTTCCATGGCTTCACGGCATTTTCTGTGAACAGACCTCCCTTGTCACTATCCTTGCATTTGGCATGGGTCGGAATAGGAAAGGCTATCGGAAGACCTTTCTTCGCAAACTGACCGAAGAATCTCTTTCGTGAGGTATATGCTCCGAAATCGGCAGCGTTTAGAATGCGCCAGTCGTAATCGTATCCATATGAACATACGTTTTTTACCCACAATAGGTAAGATGTTCCCCTGTGCCGACTGATAGGCTTTCCATTCTCATCAAGATCTCCCCAACACATAAATTCCTCCACATTCTCTATCTGGATATAATCGGGCTTGATGGCTTCGATATATCGGAAAAGGTGTTCTGCGAGTGTCCGGCTGTCTGCATCCCTTGGCATCCCACCCTTTGCTTTGCTGAAATTGGTACATTCCAGCGAAGCCCACAGGACTACATGGGCTTCAGGGTATTTTGCTTTCATCTTCTCCAGATGCTCAACCATCGGGCTCAGTTCCAGCATTCGTATATCCTCGGTAAAGTGGACCGCATCGGGGTGGTTCGCCGCATGGGAGGCTATCGCGTTGGCATCATGGTTTACACACGCAATAACCTTGGCACACTTCTTACCATTGAGTGAGGCCTTCTCAACACCTGTGGAGGTTCCTCCTGCACCACAGAAAAGGTCAATGTATAAAAGTTTAACGTCGTTGTTCATTTCCTTTTGTTATTGGTTTGACTTGTATTTTTAGAATTGAAAATCGAAGGTGAGTTGCACCTCACGCTTCTTTGGATAATATCCGCACCCTCCTCTATGGTCGAGGTTTACTTGTGGCCCATCAGGATCGACAGGAGCCATGCCGTGCAGTCCGCAAAAATGCTCACCTTCTGCTCTCGGCTCATAGCGACTGTCAAGGTGATTGTAGTCGAAGTGGGTACAGAACCTGCATCTTATCTTTACCATATTTAGGGTTAATCATTATGTACCTTTTTCACTAACTTGCCATCTTTGGGGCATCGTTCAGGAATTGCCATAGAGCCGTCAAGTTTGTAGCCGCAACCATCAGGAATACCATCGGAATGCCAGCAATACTCACATTTCAGACAATCTCGTCTCATGTTACACTAAGTTTTATATCCATTGTTTTACATCGTTCACATAATCTGGTATGACAGGAAATGTAACCTCTCCGCGTTCCAATGCCTCAATCTCCTTTTTTAGTCTGCTGATTCTCTCATTCACCTCTTGGCTTTTGAAGCCAAACAGGTCATCATCAAATGGAGTGTTGACCAATGCTTCCAGTTTACGACTCCTGCTTTTAATCAGCACGGCTCTGCGATAATCTATAAACTCTTGCCCCAAACGCATCTTCGGGTTCATCCTGCCTGCTGTCAGTTCTACAACCCTGTGAGGGTGTGCAACCTTTATTCTGGCTTGCAGATACTCAAAGTACCATAACCATCTCATCAGGAAATCAAACGTCATACGGCATCGGTAATAAACCGTCGCATCGTTTATGTTTGTATCATGCTCCAAGCTGACACACAATCTGACAAACCAGACAGGGTCATTAAGCGACCATAAGGGGTTAAAACTATTGCTTGCCATACTCATGTTTTCATGTCGAAATCTAATTTGACTTCCTCAGCCTTACCCATAATCACATCGTAGGAACTTGGGATAATGCCACGCCTTACGAGAAGGTGCTTGGTTGCCAGCTTAACCTCTGCTATTGCTGCCCTGCGTTCAGGGTCAAGCATCCATGAGGGATGATTATTGATGAGGCGAAGCACGGTACTTGCTAACTGCTGGGCTGCTATGAAGTAGCCTTCCCTGTAGCCGTTCTCATAAACTTCAAAATGTTCTTTGTTATCCATTTTTTAATTACTTAAAACTTGTAATCTTTGTGCAATACGATCGCGATATATTTTATCTACATCCATGCCAAAGGATAATCCGTGATCTTCCAAGAAATCTCTTAACTCGATTAATGACTTTTTGCCAAAGTTACGAAACCTCAACAAGTCGGTTTGTTGACATTTAACTAGATCGCCAACGGTTTCTATATCTGCACTTTTCAGACAATTTAATGCTCGCACAGATAAATCAAAATTAACAAGCCGAGTTCTAAACATTTTTAACAATTCGTCCGTTTTTTCAATGAACTCAATACGCTCAGAGTCTTCCATTTCCTTTAAATTACGTTCGGTTTCTTGCTGTATTTTCAAGTCAAGACTCATCACTTGCATCGCTTGCTTCATGTCAGCAAGTTCAACTTTAAGTTTTTCCAGTTCGCTAAGCTGCTCCTTGATACATGCGAGTTTTTTTGCCTTGCGACACCCTATGTAGAAGATTTGAGCTATGCGATAACGTGTCAAGCCATATTCATCGGCTAACCATCCTATATCATGCCCATAAATAAGACTTTGCATGATGTTATTTTCCCTTGCGTTTATTATACCCAATTCATTAAGCATTTGTGGAATGGTTGCAAAGAATTCCTTGATGAAAGGTGTTACACCCAAGGTATTAACAAGGCGCATTTGGTTGCGAATTTCGTGCAATATTTCACTTTCCTTGCGGTATGCTTGTACAATTGATGTACGTTCATTTTCGAGCATTTCCTTTGCACGTGCCACATCTTGCATTGTGTCACCTAACGCCTCAATGGTATCAGCATCTACCCAGTTAGCATTGCCGGTCTTTCCCGTCTTGCGAATCCTGATAATTCCTGATTTACACCAATTTGACAAAGTTTGTCGGCTCACTCCCAATCTTTCAGCAGCTTCTGAGACGTTTATCAGTTTTATTGTTTCTTTTTGCGGCAATTCATCAATAAACGAAAGAAGTTGCTCATATCCAACCAATTCATCCTGGCTTTTATATTCTGCCTTGCGTCGTTCAATTTCGACTTTTATTTTTTCAATATTTGTCATAATTGCTGGAATCTACTAATTACACTATTCCTCTACTCATCCATTACATCAGACATCCAAGCAGAAAAAGTTTTATCTACCTGTTCATCCATATTTTTACCCAGATTACCCATTCCGAGTTTTGCTTTACCATTGATACTGACCGCCAATAATTTGCGTGCCTCTACATATATCGGATTAAGGTTAATCTTTGTCTGACCCATACTTCCGGTTTGCTCCAATAGAACCCGATGTCCTTTGAGATCCTGCTGATAGTTGTCCAGTATAAGTTCTGCCAGCGCCACGCTCTTAATCAAAGATTCGTTCCGCTCATGATATAGGCCATGTCTCTGCAGCTCTTCCCTAAGCCGGCAGATGTACGGTTTCAATTGTCTGCTCATTTGTGTGTTATTGTTTGTTTTTATCTCTCTCCAACAGCCATGCGTACCTATCAAGCTGGTATTTGGTAAAATCAGTGGCAGAGACATGTATATCACCATTATAGGTAGCAAAGACCTTACGCCACTCTTTTTCCTTACATCTGAACCTTGCATCTGGCTGTTTGCTTCCCCTGCCAGTCACAAATTTTTCATGGTTCGTCAAGAAACATTTCAAAGTGTACTTATCTCCATGAGGGACTTCGCTCTTTGGTCGTTTACCCAGCAACGGACATTCTGCACAGACACGAGGTCGCTCTAATGGTATAGAAATTACTTTTGGTCTCGGCATTTCTTGTTCTCCTCCTTTAGCAACTCAAGTTCAACAGTTAAGGCATCATTTAATTTTTCCGACTTTTGACTGTAACCATAAAGATCACGATTGTTGTCCCGATGTTTATTCAATTCATATTTGAGCCGGTTACATTGACGCTTGCTTTCAGATAGCTCCGATGCATATTTATACTCTCGGTTCTGTAATCCATTAATGTACTCATACAAACCGCATACATGTGCGATAACTTGCTGGAAATAATTCATTGTTTTATCTTTGATTTTATTATTATATGGTTAATGTAAGTTACGTAGTACAATAAACGTGCTTTACGTTATTTTGGCTAACTTGATGTATTTTGCTCCAATATCATTTGTTTATACATTGATTTATAGGTTTTTATACTAGTATTAAACGATTTTCGCGTAAACTACAAAACGCCTAAAAAACGCTCAACCTAAATAATGATATTTATACAGAGAAAAGCCGCATGAGATTTGGGAGTTTTCCCGGGGGGCACGTCTCTAAAAATCGGGAAGTCAATCCAAAGTCGGAAATGCTGCGAAATCTACCTTAACTCTGTCGGACTCGTATCTTTCTATCCTTTGGGCCTCTGCCCTCTGGTGTCCTACTTTGCCAGTACCTTGCATTGATATGTGTACATCCCTGTGACATGAGTAGCATAGCACCTGAAGGTTGCTGCGGTCAAAACACAAACGTTCCATATCCTCATACGTCTTGCCAGACTCTACCGGCTTGATATGATGTACTGCCAATCTGTGGGTAACTACATGGCAGAGTTCGCACTCATAATTGGCTTTGAGTTTCATTTCCCTACTCAGTGTTTGCCATCGCACATTACTCACCAGGCGATGATAGTTCCTGTCCTTGCTCATTAGGTATAAAGTCAAATATCGTTGTCTGTCTAACAGTCTTCTCTATTGCACCCATAGTATGCCAATTGTGTCTTATGTATTTCTGCAATCCTGTGTCACGCCCGAACTGACTACGCGCACAATCACGGAACATGTCACGGAAAGTCTGTTCGTCAGGATCCTCTACTAACTGGTGCAATGCACTTTGTATCGTTTCATAGTGCGACCCAGTACCACTTTGCATTGCAAGCAATGTCAGCTTTTTGTCCATTTCCGGGAACATGCGATGTATCATCATGTCCAGAATATTCTTTTTGTTGAATGTCACCTTCATATCCATGAAGAATGGCTTACGGGCCCAACACGCCATAGAACCAACCTTGTTTTCATCCTGGACAAAGTATACAGCCTCTGCCACTTTCCATTGCTGACCTATATCCGTCAGCGAGCAGACCTGTCCCCAGCCCTCAAACTTCTCGAATATATCAATGGCCTTTTGTAGTTCCGGATCCAGTTGATTGTCTTCGTCCATATACTGGATTAGGGAATTCACACAATAGCACAGCAACTTATAGACGCTGTCCAAACCCGCCTTGTGCGCTAATGCATTTACACGATATTCGGTTTCTGCAGAAACCTTTGGACCTGGAAGTTGTTTTATTTTCTTACTCATGGTGAATATAATAAAATGTAGTCTCGTTCAAATTCGTCAAGTATATCAGTATTGGCAGAGTCAATAGCATAGTAATGGTCTTTTACATAATCGGATAACGTTATCTTGGCCTCGGGACAATCATGCTTCAACTGCTCAACTTTATCCCCCCATTTGCCGTACCCGTCAATATCGGGATGGCAAGTGATGTGTATGCCCCTATCTATCAGCGGTGCAAGTCTGTACTGATTCAGATTACCCAGTCCCATTGTTGCCATCCAGGTCATTGTAGGCTTGAACATAGTCATAAGTACCGCCGTTTTCTCGCTTTCCACAATCTGGACCTCCTTGATGTCCTTGTTGTTTTTCAGTTGGTGCAAACCAAACAGACAGCCTACATACTCAGCGCCCTCCTTTTGTTGCCCGACAAGTGGCGAACGATGCATCCAGCGAAAACCAAACTTGTCCTCTTTATCCCTATGACCATCCGACCTGTACTTCATACACTTGCCACTGCGTATACTGCCAGTCTCATCCACAATCCACCAGACAGTATAACCTCCAGGCAGTGAACCTACCATGAATTGTCTGAGCGCTGCTTTCATCCTTTCCACATACTTAGTTGCCGTGTCGCTATGTTTGGGCGCCACATTCCTGATCAGGTTTGTCCAATAGCGCAACAACGGATTACGGACAGCCTTCGGTCCCAGACAGTACACCTGTAATGCCACATTCCTGTCTATCTTTATTGCCGGAGGTGGAGGTGGAGGCACATAGTTAGGATTGGTATGATCACCATCCTGACTGTGTTCCTTGAACCACTCTTTAGGCGGTATGTGATAACCACAGCTACTCTCATGATCACATTTGCCACACTCCTCTGCAACTATCGTACCATCGGGATGAATATAAGGCTTATACCCTACCCTATTGCAAGCTGGACAGCGCATCAACTTTATATTAAGTTCAATGCGTTCGCGCCATGTAGCCAAATGAGGATCCCTTGTTACATCGTAGCTCATAATGCCTCCAACTCTTCGTCCAGTTCTGCCATCACCTTCTTAATACCATGGATCATGTCATCCATAAACAGAACAAGCTCATCTACACCAGCCCAAAACTCTTTTGCATGAATACAATTGTCAGACTTACAGTGAACTTGCACCGACACCCGGACATCATGGTCTTGAGAATCATCGAGCAATTCCGCCACCTTCACAATGGTATTAAGCCTTTGTTCTGCCACCTTATAAAGATCTCGGTTAAATTCAATCTTTTTACAATTCTCTTTATTCATAATTAATTTTAGTCTAATAATTATCAGTCTATGAATTTATAGTTAACGCACGAGGGGTTAATTGAGCCAGTACTAATTCCAGTTACTCAGTACTCTATACCTATTGGTATAAGAGTACGAGTACGGAAGTACGGCAACCATTAAAACGGAGCTTCAGACTGAACCTCCGGAAGGTCATCTTCTATCTTGCGATTTACCATCCTGTATTTACCGTTTATAACTCTTTCTATTACCTTGAGATTAATCGCTTCGTTGACTATGCTGACAGCTCTGGCTTGGATGCATCGCTCACCCTTTCTGACCTCGTCACGTAACCTTGTTTTGCTTATGGCTGCTATAGGCGGCATATACTTCTGTATTATGGCTCTTACAGCATCTTCTCGACTCTGGTCGATTTGCTGACTCTGCGAGGGTGTAAGTTCCTCGGGTATTCCGTAAGGCAAATCGTCATTGATACGAAAACGTATCGAGCGTATGTCTTTGTGACCACGCGAGTCTGTCTCCTCGACCTTGTATGTTACAACATCTTCATTATTAGGGTCTTTCTCCTTTGACATGAACAGCAGATCTGCAACCTTGTTACCGGCTTCTGTACCCAAATGCCCACGCATCTTCTCACTGCCAGGATTAACATGTAGCACCGTCCAGATTGCACAGTTACATTCACTGCTTAGCGTCATAAAGTTCTGTATGACATTAGCACTCTCGTCCAGATTGTTGAAATCCCTGAGCAAGTCGCGTATGCCATCAATAAACACAAGGTCAGGATTGAAGTATCGAATAGCCTTTTGTACGAACTCAAGTCTTTGTGCCGCATTAACCTCACGAAGATGAAACAGCATAAATCTGTCTTCGTCGCGATTAAATAGCCAACCCTTGTCTCTCATGGCATAATGTATACGTCTCTGTATGCGCTGACCGTCAATAGGGTCCTGTTCTGTGTCAAAGAATATCACCCTGGCTTGCTCTACATTGCTCGTCATACCCAGGAACCCACCGCTTAGAACAGCGGCACATATACTCATGCCCATCCATGTTTTACCCGCTTTTTTTTCTGCGGCTATTATCATTATGTTGCCACGAGGCGAAAAACCTATACCATCTCTGTATAGCAACCAGTCATGCTCATCATATTCACTAGAAGCCTTGATACGGTATTTTTCACACAGTTGCAAGAATATGTGTTCGTCAGCTATCTGCTCCTCAGTCAGCAAATCCTTCCCTAATTCAAGATCTTCATTCATTCTCTCTCGATGTGTGAAGAAGTTGTACCAGATTTCCCTGTGCAACTATGTTAAAACTAAAATGGTAAATCGCCACTGTCGTCACCCGAAGCCTCAGGCAAATCTTCTGCGTCTATCTTCTGTACGAAATAAACACTTGACACATTGTTGTAAACAACACCATTCTGTGATGTACGGATACCCAGAGTGTAACTCAGCTCAACGAAATCACCTTTGTGTACTGCTGCTTCACGCATTTTGTCACCAAACATGCTGAATGTCATGCGATGACTATGCCCCTGCTCGTCTATTGCTTGCATTACATACTCAGTCAACTCATAGGCTGCGCCTGTACTTTGCGAAAAACCTTTTTTGTAGGTTGCTTCTACTACCTGTCCTTTGATTCTCATATTTGTTTGTTGTTTAAAGGTTTATGTTTTTGATTGCTTTAATCCATGCATTCTTTGGTCTCCATGCCACGCAGCGCGTAGTCCTGTAATCCTTAATATTCATGGCATGACCATTGTCCATTATGTTCTGGGTGCATATATAATGTGACCGGTTATTTAATTGGCAATGCTGACAACTGTGACATCTTACCTTTATCTTGATCCCAACACCCTTAACTTTGCAAATGGCAGGAGTACCGCCTACATAGATTGTCGTACCATTACAATCATGCTTTTTTAAATAACTGCCTAAGCAGTGTTCGCTCATTTGTTCCATACAATTAATCATTTGATATTACACTGTCTGATACAATCCCATAGGTTATACCTAAGGTATCTTCCGGGTTTGGTTCTCACTGTTCCTGTTTTAACAGCGTCTTGAAGATCACTCATGCTGTAGACCATCTTGTTGTGTAATGTGTAACGCGGAAAGAACATGACCGCTTTGGGAGCTGCCACCCAAACATCACTTGCCGCTACCTCGATTGCTACCGAATTTAATCTTAATACATTTTCCATAACACACTTCGTTATTAACATTCTTCATTGTCTATCCACTCTCTGATTTTTGGCACACTGTGATATAATACTACACTAAATGCCACGCAACCTAAAATGATAAAAGACGTAATATCCATAATTCGTTTTGTTTAACTTAACCTCATTACCCTATAATTAGTATTATCCAATGCAACGACCCTGTAAAAACGGTTCAAACGCTTGTTCGCATGGGAACATAGATTCCGAGCAGATTCTCTTGCCATATCAAAAACGCTGATATCAAAGTATGTGTTCACATCCATTGATTCCAGCGTCTTTGTAAAATCAGGCCTTGTCAAAAAATTAATTTCTCTCATTTTTTTATTATTACATTATTTATTTATATATTTGCGCTATCGTTATAATGTTTGTTTATATAATACATCAACATTTGACGATGCAAATATACAACAAATTGTAATAGTATGATATGCATTTTGTAATAGTTGTATTACATTTTGTAATATTTAACATTTATTGACTGCTAGTATTATGTTAAACGGAGAAAAAATTAGACAAATACTCATTACGCTCTGTAATAACAATCAGTCTGAGATGGCAAGAAGGTTGGGGTTATCGCAACCAACGATTAATGCATGGCTTAAAAGAAATTCGATAGATTACGATAAAATTGCAGCTGCTTTCCCAGAGTTATCGGCAGAGTGGCTGTTACGCGGCCAAGGCGATATGCTTAAAGATCAGCTATCGGCAACAGTCACTTATGATTCCAACGTTGGCACACCATACTATGATGTTGATTTTATGGGAGGGTTCTGCGAAACACTAAATAACCAGACATCTTTACCTACTTGTGGCATAATTGCACCAGGTTTTGAAAAGGCAACTGTATGGTGCAACGTTACGGGACATTCTATGGAACCTAAAATTAATCATGGTGACATTATAGCGTTGCGTGAATGTACCATAAATGACATCCAATATGGAGAGATTTACGCTGTTGTTCTGGACACAATACGCACCATCAAGATTCTGCGTCGCGGACGTTCACCTGACGTGTTACGATATGTTCCTATCAACAGCGAATACGACGAACAGGAATTTCCGGTATCGCGTATAATACGGGTTTTCGAGGTCATAGGATCTCTTGCCCGATTCTTTTAGAGACCCCCAAAAAAGGACATCAAATATTATGACATCCTTTAGAAAATAAAACATAACTAACCTAGTAACTAACTGATTAACATGGGACTAACTATTCGTAATGCGTGGGTCGCGGGTTCGAGTCCCGCAGGTGGCTCCACGTATGAAGCTATTATTCACACTTGACTATCAGACGGCGTGGGGGCAGGATGTCCGTGTGGACGTTACCGTAACACGCAGCAACGGTGTTAAGAAAACAAGTCAGCACAACCTGTATACCAGCGACGGTGTACACTGGAGCGGCGAGGCATCGATAACGGAACGCGATGCACAGACATTTGCGTACCGCTATATTATCTGTGCCGGAGATGCGGTTATCCGCCGCGAATGGAACGGTGTACCGCGAACATTCCCATACGATGTGCGACTCACATTTATCCTGAATGACTATTGGAAGGACATACCACGGCTGAGCCACCTGTACAGCTCGGCATACTGCCATTGTATGCACCTGGCTCTTGACGGATGGCCAAACGCAACATTTTTTGACCATTCGCTGATGTTCAGGGTACAGGCACCACAGCTGATGCAGGGACAATGCCTGGCCTTGCTGGGTTCGTTGCCGCAGTTGGGACAGTGGATGCCTGAGCGGGCTCTGGTAATGCAGCGCGGCAGTACGCATGAATGGTGTCTGACACTAAATGCTGCAGGGCTGCAGCTGCCGTTTGAGTACAAGTATGTGGTAATGGACGAGAAGACGGGGGACTTTATTGCATGGGAAGAGGGTGACAACCGTGTTTCGCCGCATGCAGTACCGGGCAGCGTCCAGGTTATCTGGGACAAGCAGCTAAGGCTCAAGGACGAGCATTGGAAGGTTGCCGGCGTGGTTCTGCCTGTTTTCTCGATGCGAAGCCGGCACAGCCAGGGGTGCGGTGACTTTGGAGACTTGCGCCTGATGGTTGACTGGGCTCAGCGGACAGGAATGCGTATTATCCAGGTTCTGCCAATATACGACACTACACAGACAGGGACATGGATGGATTGTTATCCATACAATGCCATAAGCATATATGCCTTGCATCTGATATACATGGACCTGAGCCAGCTGTCAGAAATTGCTGACGTGGAATTCATGAACGAGTATGAGTCAGAGCGTGAACGTATCAATGCCCTGCCGCAGATGGACTACGAGGCTGCGTTCAACCTGAAGATGAAATACCTGCGTCGCCTGTACGCACAGGAGGGTGCTGCGACAGTACAGAGCTCACGCTTCGGTGCCTTCATGGACAGCAATCAGGAATGGATAACTGACTATGCCGTATTCTGCCATCGTCGTGATGCTGAGAAGACAAGTGACTTCAAACGCTGGCACGTATTGTCGGCATACAGGAAAAAGGATGTACACGACTATGCCCTGAACAATCAGAAGGAGGTAAACTTCTACTGCTATGTCCAATACCTGCTGGATCAGCAGCTGTCGGGCACGGCACGATATGCAAGGCAAAAGGGTGTATTGCTGAAGGGCGATATTCCCATCGGTATTTCGCGCACAAGTGTGGAAGCTTGGAAGGAGCCGCAGTATTTCAACATGAACGGCTCTGCGGGAGCTCCGCCTGACGATTTCAGCGCAGACGGCCAGAACTGGGGATTCCCGACATACAACTGGGATTGTATGGCTCAGGACGGATACAGCTGGTGGATAAACCGTTTCCGCAAGATGGCTCAGTATTTCGATGCCTACCGTATTGACCATGTACTGGGGTTCTTCCGTATATGGGAAATTCCGCATGACGAAAAGAGTGGCCTGATGGGGCATTTCTCACCTCAGCTGCCACTGACAATCGGTGATATTGAACGTATGGGCCTGCCCTGGCGTCCTGACATGTACACGAAGCCCAATGTAAGCGAGAAGCTGCTACGCCAGCTGTTGGGTGATGACGAGAAGGAGATAGAGAGCATCCTGCTGCATAAGGACGAGGACCGTCTGTTTATTGCCGTACCGCAAGCTGACGGGACAAACTGTTACATTCCACGAATATGCGCAAACCGCACGTTCGTATACCGTCTGCTTCAGGAGGACGACCGCAAGGCGTTTGACAGTATTTACGAGGACTTCTATTTCCATCGCCACAATGATTTCTGGGCATCAGAGGCAATGAAACGCCTGCCTGCCCTGGTCGAGGCGACAGGCATGCTGTGCTGTGCCGAGGATCTGGGTATGGTACCGTCCTGTGTCGGACCAGTAATGCAGGCATTGGGAATCCTGTCGCTTGAAATACAGACGATGCCAAAGGAATTTGGCATACGTTTTGCCCGACTGGAGAATAATCCGTATCGCAGCGTAGCGACTATCTTTACACACGACATGCCCACATTGCGTATGTGGTGGGAGGAGAATGCCGGGCGCAGCCAGGAATACTACAACCAGATACTGCAGATAGACGGACGTGCTCCCAAACAGATGCCCGGGTGGCTGTGCAAGGAGGTTATCGCACGGCACCTGTTCTCGCCCAGTATGCTGTGTCTGATATCCTTGCAGGACTGGCTGGCTATGGACGAGGAACTGCGTGCGGCAGATCCGATGACAGAGCGTATCAACATCCCTGCCGATCCGCAGCATTACTGGCGTTACAGAATGCATTTGGACATCGAGCAATTGATGGATGCCGCTGATTTTAACAACAATGTCCGTGAAATGATAGAACGTTCAGGAAGATAGATTTCACTATCATTGAACAACCTGAAACAACTATTTAACAACTATTTGATAACATAAAAAGCAGTCCTTTTCAGGGCTGCTTTTCTGTTTCCGTGGAGAATATCGGGCTCGAACCGATGACCTCTTGCATGCCATGCAAGCGCTCTAGCCAGCTGAGCTAATCCCCCATGACCGAGTGCAAATATACGGAGATTCTGTGAATAAAACACAAAAACAGCAGGATTTTTTGTAATTATTTGACAAATGTCTTAACTTTGCGCCTAAATTCAGAATCGTATGAAGAAAATATTTGCCATCGTTGCACTTTTGGGTGCAGTTATAAACGCCAATGCCCAGACAGAGGACGGTATTGAGCTGCTTGAGAATCCTTTCCCGCAGGTTGACCGTCAGCCATGTATGATAGACTTTACGCCTACAGCATCTGCCAATGTGGCACGACCTGGCATGCGACGTTCAAACATGAAGCAGCAGGATGCACCTCTTGGAGGCAAGGGCAGCCCTGAGATTCCTGTCATACTTGCCAATTTCAGCGACGAGCAGTTCCAGGACCCATCGACGGCCACCGACGATAACGGCTATGCATTTCATTTCCGTGGCACACTGGCGGAGTTGTATGATTCGTTCTTCAACGGCAGCAACTTTCTCGGTAATCCCAGTAAACGCCCAGGTATGAACCGTTTCTCTGTAGCAGAGTATTTCAACCTGGTAAGTCAGGGCCAGTTCACGCCACATTTCACTATTCTTGATCCGGTAACATTGCCAAAGACAAAAAGCGGATACGGCACAGACCGTGCAGCATTCCGTAACGCAGCCCTGCTGGCTGCTGCCGATCAAATCAAGGGTCGTATCCCGGATTTTGACAAAGACCGTGGTGTTCAGGACGGCATTGTGGACGGAGTGATAATCATATTCCCGGGTCAGGGCAAAAACACGACAAGAACAGGCTCGGCACATCCCGGCTACCTGCACCCGTGCTGCTGGGGCGGCAAGGTTACATCCGACGGCGTAAGCTATGCCACACAGCTGATAGTTCCCGAACTATTTGAGAACGGCAGCACAATGATACTGAACGGCTTTGGTGTGTATGTGCACGAGATGTCACACATGCTTGGCCTCCCAGACTTCTACGACACAAACTACAAGGGTTCGGGTATGGACTACTGGAGCCTGATGGATGCCGGCGAGTATGTAAATGCGGGGTTCAATCCGACTCCATATACTGCATACGAGAAAATATATATGGACTGGATACAGCCTGTTGAACTGAACAAGCCGACATCGGTCGAGAATCTGACTAACGTGTCTGACGGCGGTAACGCATATATCATCTACAATGATGCAAATCACAGCGAGTATTATCTGCTGGAGAATCTGAACAACAACAACAATGTGGTATATGGGACAATGCAGAACTACTTTGGCGGAGGCCTGATAATCTATCACGTTGACGAAGATGCAACCGCATGGAACAACAACAATGTGAACACTGTTGTCGACCATCAGCGTATGACCATTGTCCCTGCAAACGGACATTTTGAGATTCAGGACAACTTCACCAAGGGCACAAGTGCAGATTTAAGCAAGCTTGCCAGTGAGCTGATCGGGCATCTGTGGCCACTGAAGGAAGTACCATTTACTACGTACTACACCAGGGATGAAGCTGGGAATCCTGTTGTAATTGACCCTCTGCAGTACTGGGGAATGGTAAGCGGAAATAACCAGCTGACAGACGAGGAGCGTACTGAAGACGACCGCATTGCTCCGGCCGCAACATTATTCAACGAGAATAGTGACGGGCAGAAACTGATGCACAAGTCAATCACCGACATCACACTCAATGACAACGGTACGGTGTCCTTCAATTTCATGGGTGGTGAACCGACTGCCGTACGTGATATAGTAAGCGAAAATCCGGATGATGTCATTGAGATATACACCATCAATGGTGTACGTTTGGGACAGAGCACGCTGCGTTCACAAATAGGCAGCACTACCCTGTCCCATGGTGTCTATATCTTGCGCAATACCACAACCGGCAAGACTTACAAGCGGTTTATGTGATTGGAACGTTTCCGTTTACCGGATTACCACTTTTTTGCCGTTTTGGATAAAGATTCCCTTTTGATTGGGCGTAGTAACACGTCCCTGCAGGTCGTATGTCAGCGCATTAGTGGTATTGGCAGATATTTCGGATAAACCCGTAGGTGAATCACCGACTTTTTCAATGAGCCAGAGCGAACCTGCTGATGTGGGTGCGCCATAGTCAACGTATGTGCCTGATGTTCCCATATACCAGGCACGCGAATTGTCGCTGTCGGGATCTCGCTGGATAGTTACACCCTTCTGGCCGTTGATTGTCGTTCCGGTAATGGTCCAGTTGTAGGCAGAGGATGTCTGTGCCCATGAGTTGCGTCCGTTGAGGGCGATGCTTTTATCCTGCGTGTTGTGTATCTTGACCGAGAGATGGTCTTCGACCTTACTGCCGGTAAAGAAATAGCGGCTGGTCTCAGTCGGTTCGGTCACGGTGTACATATAGCTGGTAAAGCCCTGGGCATAATCAGCATACTGGCCACGTCGTACGTTCTTGATGGTATACAATACCGGTGCATCGGTATCTTCCGTCAGCTGGGGCAGGTATTCTGAATAGTCAGGACCTTCGGGGGTAACATCGGTAAGCACGAAGTAGTTGGCTTCTGTGGGAACTACATCTGCACCCGGCAAATACTGCAGATATGATACAGTAGCACGGTAGTAGAAGTAGTCGTTGGTGTGTTTGTTGCCATTAATCGTGAATACGTTGGTAAAACCGTCTACGGTGTCGATTGACCAGCAGTCATTGCCTTTTCCAGACGTATACGTACCTACATAACCCGGATTATCACTGCCACGGGGGTTAAGCCACAGACCTGAGGCATAGGAAGTATCTGCCGGACGCAGGAGATATGCTCCCTCGAACCCTGTTATGCTCCAGTAAGCACCATTCTCCATTGTCGGAGTTGTTGTATATTGGACTTTTTTGGTTCCTGCAGAAGTACCCCATGCCGAAGCACTTACTGCGTAAAGATACTTCGTCTGATTCGTATATGGTTGGATGGTATATACGTGTCCGGAAACAACATGCGGTATTTCCTTGCCTACCAACTCGACTGCCTCGTCCGGCCATATTACGTATTTGCCGGCTTTGGTCGGACGTGCTGCATCGTAATTCTTCAGGCTGTCGGTAAGTGCCTTTGCCATCTCGGCAAGTATTTCGGGTTCACTTTCTGCAAGGTTGTTCTGCTCTCCCCTGTCTTCCCTCAGATTATACAGGCGCAATTCGCGCTTTTCCCAGAAATAGAGCAAATGATAGTCGCCTTTCATATATGCCGACCATGCGCCATATCCTTCGTTTGTATCCTGGGTTTCACCCCAGCGGTTGGGATAGTGCCATACTATGGGACGCTCGCGTACAATGGTGTTGTCTTCCAGCAGATCAACGAAACTCTTGCCGTCAACTGTTTGTACTGTGGTATAGTCTGTTACGCCTGCCAGTTCCAGAATGCTGGGGAAAAAGTCCTCGATCATTACGTGATTCGTATTCTTGGCTCCCTGTGAATAATGACCTGGCCATGAAACAATCATAGGTTCGTGCACGCCTCCGTCATAGCAACTTCCCTTTCCTCCACGTGCCGGATAGTTGGGGTCGCGGTTGAGTGTACCCTGGCGGGGGCTGACTCCCTGTCCGCCATTGTCGCTCATAAACAGTATGACTGTGTTCTGCGCCACCTCGGGATTATCGTCCAGATACTGCATGATATCCCCCAAAGACTTGTCCATGCCTTCGATAAGTGCAGCGCGGTTGCGCTCGCTGCTGTTAAGAGTAGTACCGAACTGCTCGTCGACTATGCCCTCGTAATTGCCTGTAAAACGCGTATCTGCCTGATATGGCGTATGGATTGCATAATGGCTCATATACAGATAGAACGGTTTTTGCTTGTTGACTGCTATCTGTATGTTCTTCAGCGCTTCCTGGGTCAGTGCTTCGGACAGGAACTCTCCCTTTGCGGCATATTCCTCCAATCCTCCGATTGCCTGAATTGCGCTGCCGTAGTTATCGGATGCAAGGTAGCTGCCGGGGCCGCCCTTGTAGCCGCCTGCGATGTTTACGTCATATCCCAGGTTCAGTGGATTTGCACCCGGAGTATCCTGGGAACCGAAATTTCCCTTACCGCAATGTATGGTCATATAGCCGTTTGCCTTTAGCAGTTGTGGCAGTGGAGTAATCAACGTACAATTGCTTACCGACTGGGCTTCTGCGTTACCGGTGGGCTGTACGCCGTTCCAGTTCCATGCAGGCAACGTAATGCTGCCGCCTGAATTGTTGGTGTTCTGATCCTTGCCTTCTATCCAGTTGGTCACGCCATGACGTGCTGCATTCATACCTGATAGCAAACTGGAACGAGACGGTGATGATACAGGACATGCATACGCGTTGGTAAACATCACTCCCTGCTGCGCCAGTTTCTCCATATTGGGTGTACGGTAACGGCGGTTCTGAGGTGTCTGCTCGTCCCACAACTGCACACTGGTATCCTGCCAACCCATATCGTCAACCAGGAAAAAGATGATGTTGGGTTTCTGGCTCTGCGCTACGGCAGGAATAATGCCAGACAACATTGCTGCGGTAAAAATGTTTCTCATAATTATTATATTTATGGTCTTACAAGTGCTTTTCTGAAATTAAGCCGGAAGGTTTCCGTATACGGGAAATCGCATTTGCCGTCCTTCAGGCCAATAGGCATCAGTATTATCTTGCTTTGTGGCAGGTCGGGATCCTTCCACCTGTCACCGACATACAGATATTGCGTATGTCTGCCTTTACTTAATGTAAGAATACTGGACGCCTGGGTATCATATGCCGTTTTATCCCCAACGGGCACCAGAGGACTCCAGCCTTCGGTAAGAGAACTGCTGGTTGACAGCATACATTGATTGGGTTCCCAACCTGTACATGCCGAGGAAAGCATATAGTATAGGCTGTCCACCCGTACAATAGCCGGTGCCTCGCGTCTGAGACCGCGCATAAGCACAGTACACTCCAACGGGCGGATGTAGTCATCGCTGAGACGGAAGAGTCCTAAGTGTTGGTTTTCCTCAATTGTGGAAATGAAATAGGCTGTCCCGTCGTTATCTGTAAAAACATTGCAGTCACGGCTTTTGATGCCCAGTGGACGACCACACCATTCCAATTGATAAGGGCCTGTAATACGCTCGGACGAGAATACTCCGACCTCGGAAGCTGAATAGTCCGATGCCTCGTAATGACACCATATAACGTACCGTCCTGTCTTGGGACAATGCAAAAGTTTGGGACGCTCTATCATGCGGGTTGTGCCCAATTCGGGAGTAGTAACTCCATTCTCGATTATCTTGCCGTCGTATTCCCATACCTCAAAATCACGACTGTGGTACAGATTGACATCAGGATGCCATGAATGCGAACGGTCCTCACCTACCATATATACGATTCCATCCTCGATAAGGAAATTCCCGCCATGTGCCTGCACAGGATTGCCTTGTGTATCATACCACGGCTGTCCGTTGCAAATAAGGCTCCATCCCTTTTGTGCATATATACACTGGAAACACAAAAGCATGAATAATATGGCATAGAGTTTTTTCATAATCTAAAATCCTGCATGAAGTGTCTTCACCCATGTACCACCACCGCGAGTAAGGGTAAAGGTACATTTGGATTTGGCATATGGAGATTCGTCCTTCTCGTCCTTAAGGTATTTTACATATGCGTTAAGCCGGCCTTCGGCTACACTGCGCTTGACAGACGAGAATGTATACAGTTCGTTGATTTCCTGTTCGGTATTTTCGTTCCAGAGACTTTCCTCCTGATCGATTTCCTGTGGTGTCATGCCTTTGCACTCCGCACAGTTACCGAGGTCCCAGTCAGCACGTACCTGATAGTCCATGGCTATATTGTCGTCATCGGATGGATCAGCGGATTCATAGTCAGCACTGCATGCACTGAACAGAATGGCTGTGAGAAGGAAAAGGAGTATATGTTTCATTAATGAAAGCAGACGTTTTATAAAGTTCAGACATTTCCTGTTTCTGCACCAATGGTCGTTTCGGGACCATGCCCCGGGAGGACAAGCGTATCAGCAGGCAGGGTAAACAATTGTGTTCTGATACTGTTGATAATCTGGCTGTAGCTGCCACCTGGCAAATCGGTACGTCCGATACCTTGGCGGAAAAGTGTGTCACCACTGAAGAGAATACGTTGCGAAGATATGTAGAAACATACTCCTCCTGGCGTATGACCTGGCGTATGAATTACCTGTATATCAATGTTTGACAATGTTATAACAGTTGATGGTAAAAGTGTTGGTTGACATGGCGGCATACGATTGCTGATATCCATGCGGAACCAACGCAAAACCATTTCTGCGGAAGACGCGTACACTTCCTGCTCTGCCGGATGACATGTAGGCAGAAGCCCATACTGACGATGTACGAAATCTGCTCCCATGGTATGGTCGAAATGCATGTGTGTCTGCAGCGCATGGCGCAGTTTTATGCCTTCGCCTTCAACAAATTCCTGCAGGCGTTTCTGTTCGGTTTCGTTCCACGCCCCACAATCAATTACAGCTCCGTCGTGCGTTTCTGTATCCCACAGCACATAGCAATTGACCTGCACGGGGTTCATTACAAATGTCTTATATTGCAACATAGACGACTTTTTTTGTTTCGAAAAATTCCTCGGTAAAATAGTCACGGAGATCCGTTATTTCCACTTTACGTCCCACGGGCATGACCTCGCGCTCAAGCTCCCCTCCCTTGAGGCATAGAAGACCGTTGGGCATGGCATTACGCTGCTGGCGGGAGATATTCTTGCGAACGAGTTTGACAAGATCACCAAGAGGCATCACGGCACGTGAGACGACAAAGTCGTAGTAATCCCTGACATCCTCGCCACGTGACCATTGCGTGGTAACGTTATCAAGCCCCAAAGCACCTGACACCTCATTACATACACGTATTTTCTTGCCTATACTGTCTACCAGATGGAAATGCACATTTGGAAACATGATTGCAAGGGGGATTCCAGGGAATCCACCTCCACAGCCAAGATCCATAACCTGGGAGCCGTCCTTGAAACGAAGCACCTGCGCTATACCCAGCGAGTGCAGGACGTGGTGTTCATACAGGTTATCGATATCCTTGCGTGATATTACGTTTATCTTGGCATTCCAGTCGCGATACAGCGCATCCAACTGCCGGAACTGTTCAACCTGGCGCGGTGTAAGATCAGGAAAATATTTTAGTATCTGTTGCATGCGTGAAACAACATATTGGATTTCTATGGCACAAATATACAAAAAATGTATCATACTCTTGCATCGTACCCGAAATTTCATTATCTTTGTAGCGAAGAAATCATAACATATTTAACCTAATTCACATCATGAAGATTCTTTTGACTGGTGGTGCCGGTTTCATTGGCAGCCACACACTTATTGAACTGACTGAGGCTGGCCACGAAGCCGTCGTAGTTGATAACCTGGACAACTCGAGCCCCATTTCGCTGAAGCGAGTTGCAAAGATTATTGGCAAAGAGGTTCCTTTCTACAAGGTCGACATCCGCGACCGCGAGGGTTTGCAGAAGGTTTTTGACGACCACAAGTTTGACGCTTGCATCCACTTTGCAGGCCTTAAGGCTGTTGGTGAGAGTTGCGTTAAGCCTCTGGAGTATTACGAGAACAACATGAACGGCACGTTTGTTCTGCTGGACGTAATGCGTAAGAACGGATGCAAGAATATAATTTTCTCTTCTTCAGCCACAGTTTACGGTGATCCTGCCATAATCCCTATCACAGAAGAGTGTCCAAAGGGTCATTGTACCAACCCTTACGGCCAGACAAAGTCTATGTTGGAAGAGGTTCTGATGGATGTTCAGAAGGCAGACCCGGAGTGGAACGTAGTACTGCTTCGCTACTTCAACCCAATCGGTGCCCACAAGTCTGGCACTATTGGCGAAAATCCTAACGGCATACCCAACAACCTGATGCCATACATCACTCAGACTGCCGTCGGCAAGCGTACTGAACTGGGTGTGTTCGGCAACGATTATGACACACACGACGGCACAGGTGTACGTGACTACATCCATGTAGTTGACCTGGCAAGGGCTCATGTAGCTGCGCTGAAGGCTATTGTTGCCAAGAAGGGCATTGCCATCTATAATATCGGTACCGGCCACGGTTATTCAGTCCTGGATGTTGTCAAGGCATTCGAAAAGGCTAACGGCGTTCCTGTTCCATACAGCATCAAGCCCCGTCGCCCGGGTGATATCGCTACCTGTTACTGCAACCCTGCCAAGGCCAAGGCAGAACTCGGTTGGGAGGCTCAGTACGGTATCGAGGAAATGTGCCGTGATTCATGGAACTGGCAGAAGAACAATCCAAACGGTTTTGAAGAGTAAATAAAACAACAAAGCCCCGTCATTTAACAGATGGGGCTTTTATTAAAAAACATATATGAAGTTTTTGTACACACTGGCAATCGGTTTGTTTTTTGCAACCGGCATTCTTGCACAGAACGAGACACCTGATGCCATTTATGTATGGGTAGACGGAAGCGAAGTGTGCTATCGTCTGGATGCTGAACCTGTAGTTAAGTTTCAGGACAATCAGGCCATACTGTATGTCAATGGAGTGGAAGTACTGGTTCTGGACCTGGAGGAGCACGGAGACCTGAAAATTGTCTTTGGACAATACGAAAAGGAAAAGGATCCTACAGGTATCACGGATTTAGGGAATGAAAGCAATTCCTCAAATACAAAAGTAAGCCACAGTGGCAAGTACATCCGTGGCGGCAAGGTAATTATCGTCAAGGACGGCAAGATGTACGACACTAACGGTGTCGTTATTAAAAACTAAAATGGAGGTTAATGACTGATATGAAAAAGATTATTTTCATCATAGCAGTGCTGGCGGCAGCAAATGCAAACGCCCAAGTTGTAAAAATATACCAAAGCGACAACACCCAGCCTGTAACATTCCGCAATCCCAGCAGCATACATTTCTGCACAGACACCGAGGATGAAACATATAACCCTGATGGGAGCACCGAAGATGCTTCGCTGTACAAGGCCACGCCATTTCTGTCGAGCAATAACCTGCTGGTATATACGACAGAAAACAACCTGGCAGGTAATCTGAGCAAGCTGCTGATTGTAGCAGAATCAAGCAATGCCTTCGGGCTGAACAGCGTTGTGATCAAACCTGAAGAATATCAGGAAATCAAGGAATTTACTGACAAGAATGTCGTAAACGGCATCTCATCCAAATTCAACAAGATGAAGGCAATCCTGGCATGGTGCAGAAACAACGTTTCATATATGAATGTAGTACCTGAATTTGACCCGGATGTTGAGCCTAACTGGGCTTATCAGGTATTCAAGAACCGTACTGCCGTTTGCCAGGGCTATGCCAATCTGTGCAACGTAATGCTGGAAAGCCAGGGTATTCCTGCCGTAAATGCAAACGGCTATCTTGCACCATATGGCGGACATGCCTGGGTCTACACACTGGTTGATGACACATGGTATGTGATTGATCCGACTAATGATGGATCCACAGCATACAAGGCCGCTGCGCAACTAACCAGTTACAACAGCAAACTGATTCCCTATTTCTTTGACATGCCTCTGTTCGAAGACAACACATGCGTGTATGGTTTCCGCGGCAAGACTTTCAACGTTGAGCAGGTCAAGTCTTCTGAAAGCGCTATCCTTTCCATCCCCTACGCTGTCCGCGGATACAAGCTGCAGTCATTTGACCCGCAGGCTCCACTGCCTTCAAATGTACGTGAAATATATCTGCATCAGTTTATCCAATCCGTCGGTGACTATGTAGAGGGTCTGAAAAAATATGGAACAAACCTGGTAAATATATTCGTCGAGGATGCCAATACCAAACTGTGCGACTTTGACGGATGCGTATATACTGTAGCAAACAAGCAACCTGATCAGTTGCTATACATTCCAGGCGCCAAGAAAGAGGTACATATAGCACCTATGCAAACTATAGGCAAGAATACTGTTTCGGGCAATCAATCTCTTGAGAAGATATGGTTTGACGTTACCTCAAAGACCTTTGAAGGATGGGCTGTGGAAGATTGTCCTAAACTGAAGGAAATCCACATTGCTACAGATGCCACATATAACGAAAACTCTTTCTCTGGGGTTCACAAGGATTGTAAAATCCTGAAGGATGTTGAGTAACTGTAGGGAACATAGTTTCTTATTAATTATGATATTTCTGCTGCTGGCATCATGTCAGCAGCAGAAATCGCATAAGCCCTCGGTCATTTTTGCCAGGGACACAGATACGACAGATATCGTTGAACTGGAGGGAATACAACAGAGCGGTACCGTGATTGCCGGTACTCTTAACGGTCCCGAATACTACTACGAATGGCACGGTCATGGTATGGGTGTACAGTATCTGTTGGCAGACGCCTTTGCACAGAGCATAGGTGCACGCCTGGAAATGCAGGTAGCAAAGGACAGTACCGAACTCAGGTCGTGGCTGGAAGCAGGGCAAATAGATTTTATTGCCATAGGTGACGTAAGAAAAACCGACAGTGCTCCGTGGGAAACCAATATTCAGTCCTTGCGAAATGCAATGGACACATGGTGGAGTCCCAAACGCGAGAGCGAAGTCATGGCCCAGTTTACGTACCGTGTAAAACAGGGAACGCGCATACGCCGTCGACCTATGTGGAGAAATCGCGTAAAAGGAGTAATTTCCGATTACGACCACATTTTCATGCGTCATGCCAGCCGTATTGGCTGGGATTGGAAATTGATGGCTGCGCAGTGCTATCAGGAATCAGGCTTTGATCCACAGGCTCGAAGTTGGGCTGGAGCTCAGGGGTTGATGCAGATAATGCCGGGTACAGCCAGGCAGTTAGGTGTTCCAAATAGCAGCATATGGAATCCTGAGACGAATATCGCCACTGCCGCACGACTGCTGAGCAACCTGAATGGGAAATACAGCGACATACATGACAGCGACGAACGTATCAACTTCGTCCTGGCTGCATATAATGGCGGTGCCGGTCATATTGAGGATGCCCGAACCTTAACACGCAAGAATGGCGGTAATGCAGACAAGTGGAATGATGTCAGGCATTGGATTCTGCAGTTGCAGTATCCTGACACATACAGGGACCCAGATGTACGATGCGGATACATGCGCGGCACAGAGACCGTGGAATATGTACGCAGTATCCGCAGCCACTGGAACACCTACAGGAGATAAAGGCTATTCCTGATTCTTTTTGGTCAGCAGCACAACATTTTCCACATGTTGCGTGTGGGGGAACATATCCACCGGCTGAATCCTGTCAACCTGATATGCCACGTTCAGCAACTGCAAATCACGTGCCTGTGTAGCAGGGTTGCAACTGACGTAGACAATGCGCTGGGGCGCAGCTTTAAGGATAACATTTATGACGTCGGCGTGCATGCCTGCACGAGGCGGATCGGTGATTATTACATCCGGACGTCCGTGCTGTGCAATAAAATCATCCGTAAGGACATCCTTCATGTCACCTGCATAGAAATCGGTATTAGCGATACCGTTAATCTGACTGTTGACCTTTGCGTCCTCGATTGCCTCAGGCACGTATTCTATTCCTATTACCTTGCTGGCCTTCCTGGCCACAAAGTTCGCAATGGTTCCCGTACCTGTATAAAGGTCATAGACAACCTCACTGCCTGTCAGACCGGCAAAACTGCGGGCTACTGAATATAATTCATAGGCCTGGTCGGTATTGGTCTGGTAGAAAGATTTGGGTCCTACCTTGAAGCGCAGGTCCTCCATTTCAAGGAAAATGTGGTCATTGCCCTTGAATACCAGGATGTCCTGATCTCCGATTGTGTCGTTGCATTTCTGGTTATCCAGATACAGGAGTGATGTAACCTGCGGAAAACTGTCCGCAACATGCTGCAGCAATCCACGTGCCTCTTCCCTACTCTGCCTCAGCGTATCGTCACTTGTATGATCGTAGTGAAAATGCAGGATTACCATCCATTCACCGCTGTTGCTACACCTTATAATAATACCACGCATTAGACCGACCTGCTGACGCAAGTCGAAGAACGACAGATTGTGCTCCAAAGCATAGTCCCTGACGGAATTGCGGATATCGTTATGAAGAGGCTGCATCAGATGGCACTCCTGTATTGGCAGAATCTTGTCAAAGGCGCCGCTGACGTGGAAGCCTACTGCCGGAGCAAACGGAATACCTTCCTGCATCTGCTGACGCGTGAGCCATTGCTTGTTGCAGCATCCGAAATCCAACTTGTTGCGGTAATGCCTTGTCTGCCTGCTGCCTATAATGGGCTGGCATTCCGGCAGATTTATATGCCCGATGCGCGTCAGGGCATCTACAACCTGCTTCTGTTTCCAGCGTATCTGTTCGTCATAAGGCAGGCATTGCCACTTGCATCCGCCACATACTCCAAAGTGTTCACAGAACGGTTCCTGACGCAATGGACTGGGTTGTACGATACGCTCTATCTCGCCTTCCATGAAACTATGTTTCTTTCGGGTTATGCGCACATCCACGACATCTCCAGGCACAGCATACGGGACAAATAAAACCTTGTCATTTATACGTGTCAGCGACTTGCCCTCAGCAGCCACATCGGTAATCCGGACATTCTCTATGATGATAAGTTTATTCTTCTGTCTGCTCATATCATATGTATTTGATTGCAAAAGTAGTATATTTTATCGAAAAAGTTGGGAGATTAACCCAAGTTTTCGTTTTTATTACTATATTTGCACCTACGATAATTATTTTAATAACTAATAAAAACTAACTACACATGAGTCAGAAAAGAGTCTATACTTTCGGCAACGGACAGGCTGAGGGTAACGCTACCATGCGTGAGGTACTAGGCGGTAAGGGTGCTAACCTGGCCGAGATGAACCACATCGGTGTACCAGTACCTCCAGGTTTCACAATTACAACTGATACCTGCAACGAGTATTACGAGGTTGGTCAGGACAAGATTGTTGAATTGCTGACTGCTGAGGTTGATGCTGCTGTAGCTCATACCGAGAAGCTTATGAACTGCAGGTTCGGTGATCCCAAGAATCCACTTTTGGTTTCCGTACGTTCAGGTGCCCGTGCCTCAATGCCAGGCATGATGGATACCATCCTGAACCTGGGTCTGAACGACGAGGTAGCTGCAGGTATGGTCGAGAAGACAGGCAACCCTCATTTCGTATACGATTCATACCGTCGTTTCGTACAGATGTACGGTGACGTGGTAATGGGTCTGAAGCCGGAAAACAAGGAGGACATCGATCCGTTCGAGGCTATTATCGAGAAGGTCAAGGAAGAACAGGGCGTAGTTCTGGACAAGGACTTGAGTGTTGAGTCACTGAAGAAGCTGGTTGAGTTGTTCAAGAAGGCAATCAAGGACCAGACAGGCCAGGACTTCCCCACCGATCCCAAGGAGCAGCTCTGGGGCGCTATCTGTGCTGTGTTCCGCAGCTGGATGAACGAGCGTGCCATCCTCTATCGTAAGATGGAAGGTATACCTGATGAATGGGGTACTGCAGTATCTGTAATGGCAATGGTATTCGGTAACATGGGCGACACCTCTGCTACCGGCGTATGCTTCAGCCGTGATGCAGGTAACGGTGAGAACCTCTTCAACGGTGAGTACCTGATCAATGCTCAGGGCGAGGACGTTGTTGCTGGTATCCGCACACCTCAGCAGATTACCAAGATCGGCTCTCAGCGTTGGGCTGAGCGTGCAGGTATAAGCGAGGAGGAGCGTGTAGCAAAATATCCTTCTATGGAAGAGGCTATGCCTGAACTTTACAAGGAGCTGGATGCTCTTCAGGACAAGCTCGAGAAGCACTACCACGACATGCAGGATATGGAGTTCACAGTACAGGAAGGCAAGTTGTGGTTCCTGCAGACCCGTAACGGCAAGCGCACAGGTACGGCAATGGTAAAGATTGCAATGGATCTGCTGCACGAGGGCATGATTGACGAGAAGACTGCCCTGTTACGCTGCGAGCCCAACAAACTGGACGAACTGCTGCATCCGGTATTCGACAAGGCTGCACTGAAGGCTGCCAAGGTGATTACTCAGGGGCTGCCTGCATCACCAGGTGCTGCATGCGGTCAGATTGTATTCCACGCAGATGATGCCGAGGTATGGCATGCCAAAGGCCGCAAGGTAATTATGGTCCGCATCGAGACAAGTCCCGAGGACCTGGCCGGTATGAGTGCAGCCGAGGGTATTCTGACAGCTCGTGGAGGTATGACATCACACGCAGCCGTTGTTGCACGCGGCATGGGTAAGTGCTGTGTATCCGGTGCCGGTGAGATTCACGTTGACTATAAAGCCAAGACCGTTGAAATTGACGGCGTAGTTTACAAGGAAGGCGACTACATCTCCCTGAATGGTACAACCGGTCAGGTTTATGCCGGTCAGATTGCCACCAAGGAAGCTGAGGTTTCAGGTGACTTCAAGGAGTTGATGGACCTTTGCGACAAGTACACCAAGATGGAGATACGTACAAATGCCGACACACCACACGACGCACAGGTTGCCCGCAACTTCGGTGCCAAGGGTATCGGTCTTACACGTACCGAGCACATGTTCTTCGAAGGTGAGAAGATCAAGGCTATGCGCGAAATGATTCTGGCTGACAGCGTCGAGGGTCGCGAGAAGGCACTTGCCAAGCTGCTGCCTTTCCAGACAGAGGACTTCTACGGAATTCTGAAGGCTATGGACGGTTGCCACGTGAACATTCGTCTGCTCGACCCTCCTCTGCACGAGTTCGTACCTGCTGATGACAATGTTCAGGGTCAGAAGGATATGGCTGCCGAGATGGGTGTAACTGTCGAGGAAATCCAGCGTCGAGTACATTCTCTGCACGAGAACAACCCAATGTTGGGTCACCGCGGTTGCCGTCTGGGCATCACATTCCCCGAAATCACTGCCATGCAGACTCGCGCTATACTGACTGCAGCATGCCGTCTGAAGAAGGAAGGCTGCGATCCGCATCCTGAAATCATGGTTCCACTTATCGGTATCATGTACGAGCTGAAGCAGCAGAAGGAAATTATCCAGCGCGTTGCCAAGGAAGTATTTGCCGAGCAGGGTGTTGAAATCCCATTCGAAATCGGCACGATGATTGAGATTCCACGTGCTGCACTGACAGCAGACCGTATTGCAACTGAAGCAGAATACTTCTCATTCGGTACAAATGACCTGACACAGATGACCTTCGGATATAGCCGTGACGACGTAGCAAGCTTCTTGCCTGACTATCTGGAGAAGAAGATTCTAAAGGCAGACCCGTTCCAGGTTCTGGATCAGAATGGCGTTGGTCAGTTGATAAAGATGGCCGTAGAGAAAGGCCGTGCTGTTCGTCCAGGTATGCGCACAGGTATCTGCGGTGAGCACGGTGGTGAGCCAAGTTCTGTTAAGTTCTGCGCCAAGGTTGGTATGAACTACGCATCTTGTTCTCCATTCCGTGTGCCCATTGCACGTCTGGCTGCCGCGCAGGCTGCTGTAGAAGAGTAAAAACAACTCGTATATGGCAATGATCAAATGCCCCGAATGCGGGCAGAGAGTTTCATCAATGGCCCTTACATGTCCACACTGCGGTGTGGGCATTAAGGGTCATTTGAGGGAATGTCCTATGTGTGGCGAATGGCTGTTGGATGACCAACCCCGTTGCCCCGAGTGTAATTCAGTGGTTGAGTTGAAACAAGCCGACCAGAACATCCCATCCGACAACGATAGGAACAATCAGGACGATAAGGATAAACAGAGCTCCAAAAAGAATAAAAACTCAAACACTGTCATATGGGTTCTTGTCTTCCTGCTTCTGCTGATTGGCATTGGCGTTGCCTGGGCTTTCCAAGCGTATTCTGACTACAAGGAAGAAGAACGCCGTATGTTCGAGGAAGAAATGAAAGAGCGCAGGCTGGAAGAGGAAAAGCGAAACAAGGAGTTTGCCGAAATTCAGCGCAAGGACAGTCTGGATTGGGTATATGCCCAGGAAGTAAACACCGTTGCATCAATGGACCGCTATCTGCAGTTGCACCCACGTGGCAACTATATGGACGAAGCCATGATGAAGCGCGATGATCTGAAACGCACCGAGGTTACCGAAGAGGATCGTTCACGTATCCGTAATATACTGGAAAGCAGACTAACCGAAGCATCAAGCCGCAAGCCCTCTGTTGGCGACATAATTGGTATTCACTACCAGATAAGCGGTGACCTGTCAATCACAAAGGAACAGACCACAACAGGTTCAGTACAGTTCTACGCAAAATGCAAGGTAAGCGAAACCATCTCACGCACTGATCCTACAAAGCCTACAGACTCTACATTCATCCTGAGGGCCATTCTGGATATTGACAAGAATGTTATGGAGATAAATCTGTAACCTATACGTACATATATAATAAGGAACGACGCACAGCAATGGCGTCGTTCCTTATTTATATACTATTGTCTATTTTTTTTAGAAAGGTAAGTCCTCGTTGCTCTCTGTTGGCGTGAAAGGAGCCTCGGCAGGAGCGCTCGTCGGCATTGGAGCTGCAGCTGGTGCAGCATCAAAAGGAGCAACAGAAGGCGCTGCCATCGGTGCTGGAGCAGCCTCCAGGTTACGATCCACATTCCATGCACGGATTGAATTGAACCAACGGCCATTGTACTCGTGGGCATCAATGTCAAAACTTACACGCACCATCTCGCCTGACTGTATATTGAACTGTTGTATTTTTTCTGACCCGAACACTTCGAACATCATCTTACGCGGGAAGCGGTCACTTACGGTTTCCAATACATACGAAGCAAGCTTCCATTCATTTCCATTACGTGCTGATACGCCGCTGCGCTCCGGCAGAACGGCAATGATTTTACCTATTAATTCCATATTAGTTACTTTGATTTGTCTACAAAGGTAGTTAAAAAGAGACAGACAGACAAATTTACATGTCTATTTTTTTGAGTTATCGGGAAAAAAGAGTATTTTTGCGCGAGAATAAAGACTAAATCTACATCATATGAATTTCAAAGTATCTAGCACGGCTCTGAACAGCCGTATCACAAGTGCCAGCAAGGTTCTGGCCAGTAAGAACTCCATGCCAATACTGGACTGTTTCCTCCTGGAGGTCATGGACGGTCAGCTGCAGGTTACTGCAAGCGATTCGGAGAAATGCTACATAACCAGCCTGCCTGTTCTGGAACAGGAAGGAACAGGAAAATTCTGCGTACCTGCCAAGACTTTGATGGACAGCTTGCGCGAGATTCCAGAGCAGCCCATATCACTTGAAATCAACGACAACACCCTGGAATTGAAAGGCCGTCACAGCAGCGGTCAGTTCACCATAATGGCCCAGGACGCTGCAGCCTACCCTGCCCCACGTCCTGTAACCGAGGGCAACGAACTGGACATCCCATCCGAGGTACTGCTTAACGGTATCAACCGCTGCCTTTTCGCTACGGCAAACGACGAGGTCCGTATGGTGATGAACGGCATATTCTTCGACATGAAGCAAGATCAAATCATATTTGCCGGCACAGACGGTCGCAAACTGGTAAAGAACACTATCAGGAGCGTTGCTCCCGGCATCGAGGGCAATTTCATACTCCCCAAGAAGGTGGCAACTATCCTGAAGAATGTACTAGGTCGTGACGAGCAGGATGTACACATCAGGTACGCAAGCGACCGCGCTACGATAACAACCGAGGATATGACTATGCATTTCCGTCTGATAGACGGCAACTACCCCAACTACAATGCAGTCATTCCAACGACCAACCCATATCGCGCTATCATCGACCGCCAGGCACTGAGCAGTGCACTCAAGCGTGTAAGCGTCTTCTGTAACCAGAGTAGCGGTCTGGTCAAGCTTGAACTTACACAGAACAGCATACGCCTGACAGGTCAGGACAACGAATATGCAACCAGTGCCGAGGAGTATCTGACCTGCGACTACAACAACAATGCCATCAGCATCGGTTTCTCATGCCAATTCCTGATTGAAATATGCAACATTCTGGATGGCGAGAGCATTATCCTGGAACTGGCAGATCCAAGCCGTCCCGGTGTTGTTCGCCCTGCAGAGGAGAAGGAGGATGAAGAACTGCTGATGCTGCTGATGCCAATGCGCGTAGAGGACTGATCCTCAGAACGTAAGTGTATTATGAAGTTGAATCTCGAAAAGCCCATAGTCTTCTTTGACCTGGAGACTACGGGTATAGATATTGCACGCGACCGCATTGTCGAAATATGCCTGATACGTGTAGAGCCAAACGGCAACCGTCAGGCACTGACGATGCGCATCAACCCCGAGCGCCATATCCCCGAGGAGGCAAGCAAGGTACACGGCATATATGATGCCGACGTACGGGACTGTCCGACCTTCCGCTACAAGGCCCAGGAACTGGCAAACCTGTTCGAGGGTTGTGACCTTGCAGGATTCAACAGCAACCGTTTCGATATCCCGCTGTTGGCCGAGGAGTTTATACGTGCCGGCATCAATATCGACCTGACACTTGCCCGTCGTGTGGATGTGCAGAACATCTACCACAAGCTGGAGCGCCGCACACTTGCAGCCGCATACCGGTTCTACTGCGGAAAAGATCTGGAAAATGCACACTCTGCCCTTGCAGATACCGAAGCCACACTGGAAGTTCTGGAAGCTCAGCTGGACCGTTATCCGGACACTTTGGAGAATAACATCGGTTTTCTTTCGGATTTCAGCTGCCGCGACAGGAATGTCGACTTTGCCGGACGCTTTGTATATAACGATGCCGGTGAGGTCGAAATCAATTTCGGAAAGCACAAGGGACGCCTTTTACGCGAAATCCTGCGCATCGAACCCAGTTACTACAACTGGATAATGCAGAGCGATTTTACGATGAATACCAAGCAGGTACTGACCAGGCTGAAATTCAAATATCAACAATAGTTCCATAGCCACAAGATGTTGAAAGGCAAGAAGATAGTACTTGGAATAACCGGATCAATAGCAGCCTACAAGGCATGCCTGCTGATTCGCTGTCTTATAAAGCGCGGAGCTGAGGTTCAGGTTGTAATAACACCTGCTGGCAAGGAATTCATAACTCCCGTGACACTCAGTGCCCTCACACAGAAGCCCGTCGTAAGTGAATTCTTCTCACAGAAAGACGGTTCGTGGCACAGCCATGTGGATTTAGGGTTGTGGGCAGATGCAATGCTTATTGCACCCTGTACAGCATCAACATTGGGCAAGATGGCACACGGGATAGCCGACAACATGCTGATTACGACATATTTGAGTATGAAAGCCCCCGTCTTCGTCGCACCAGCAATGGATCTGGACATGTATGCCCATGCATCCACACAGGACAACATCAAGCTATTGCAGTCACGCGGTGTGACGATTATCGAGCCCGGTACAGGTTTTCTTGCATCCACTCTGGAAGGCAAGGGACGTATGCAGGAACCCGAGCAGATTGCAAACGAGTTGGAAAACTGGTTTGCACAGCGTGACGGAGACCTCAAGAACCAGCGCGTCATGATTACCGCAGGACCTACGTTCGAGAAGATAGACCCCGTTCGCTTCATCGGAAACCATTCCAGCGGAAAGATGGGACTCGCCCTTGCGCAGGCATGCATCAGGCGCGGTGCCAGAGTCGAACTGATTCTGGGCCCCACATCACTTGATATAACACCGTCACCCCTGTTGCATGTTACAAATGTAGAGAGTGCACAGGAAATGTATGATGCCGCCACCAGGCTGTTCCCCGACTCCACCGCTGCAATCATGTGTGCAGCCGTCGCAGATTTCACACCTGCAGACGTGGCAGAAGAAAAGATCAAGCGCGAAGGCAACCAGATGATTCTACACCTTAATCCTACCCGTGACATCGCCGCTGCAGTCGGCAAGATGAAACGCAATGAGCAGAAACTGTGCGGATTCGCCCTGGAAACCCATAATGCCCTGGAACACGCCAAGGAGAAACTGTCACGCAAGAATCTGGACATGATTGTACTTAACTCCTTACAGGACAAAGGCGCAGGTTTCCGTGTCGACACCAACAAAGTCACCCTGATAACGGCAAGCAGCACTACCCCGCTGCCACTGATGTCCAAGCAGGAAGTTGCAGAGAATATCATTGCCAAACTCTTTGCCTAACAGTATAGAATTATGAAGAAGGCACTACTAATAGTTTTGTCTGTCGTCTGCGCTTTTGCATTTGCCACTGTTGCACAGGCTCAGGAACTGAATGCAAAGATAATCATCAACACATCCAAGCTGAACAACACCAAGCTGGATGCGTGCGAGGCATTCCGCGACAAGGCACAGGAGTTCCTCAACAATCACCAGTGGACCGATATCAAATATCAGGAGAACGAGAAGATTGACTGCACCTTCAACATAACCATCAACAAGTACAGCGACCAAGACGGACTGTTCGAATGCACACTGCTCCTGAATGCCAGCCGTCCCGTATACAATGCATCATACACCACAACGCTTTACAGCGTAAGGGACGCAGCATTCAATTTCCGTTTCGAAGCCGCAGATCAGCTGGAATGGAATCCCGACAATCTTGACAACCAGCTCATAGCACTGCTTGTATATTACGCACATTTCATTATCGGAATGGATTTGGATTCATTCTCGCCAATGGGCGGCACAGATGTACTGAAGGCTGCAGACAATATCGTACAGAAGGCCCAAAGCCTGGGCTTTGCCGGCTGGGCAGCATTCAGCGACAACGACAACCGCTATGCCCTGCTCAACGACTACATTGACGGCTCGATGGAAAGCATGCGCGAACTCACATACCAGTACCATCGCAACGTACTTGACCAACTGGCAGATTCAACCGACAAGGCCCTGAATACAATGTTCGAATGCATCGAACTGCTTGACAAGGCCCATCAGGGACGCAACATGAGCCTCGTTCCGCAACTTTTCTGTGAATACAAGAAAGACGAACTTGTAAACATCCTCAAAGGCAAGGGAACATCCGACCAGCGCAAACGGGCATACGACGTACTTTTCGCAATCAACCCCAGTATGGCCGGAGAATGGGAGAAAATCAGGAAGTAGAACCCTGCTTCAAGCCATTTTATGCTTAAACACCTACACATAGAAAACTACGCTCTCATTGAGCACCTCGACATAGACCTGGACAAAGGCTTCTGCGCCATTACCGGTGAAACCGGTGCCGGCAAGAGCATTCTGCTGGGAGCCATAGGACTGCTGACCGGTGACCGCGCAGACCTCAGCACCATCCAGACAGGCAAGCAGCGCTGCACGCTCGAGGCCACGTTCGACATCGAAGGATACAATCTTAAAAACTTCTTCGAAGAGAATGACCTCGATTACGACACCCAGTGCATCGTACGCAGGGAACTGACGGCGACAGGCAAGAGCCGCGCCTTCATCAACGATACCCCCACCACCGTGTCATGCCTCAAGGCATTGGGGCAAAAACTCCTGGACATACATTCACAACACCAGAATCTGCTCCTGTCCAGCGAAAACTTCCAGCTTGCCGTATTGGACGTAATGGCAGGAAACAACAGGAAAGGCCCAAACACCACATCCCTGCTGGAGCAATACCAGGCAGCATACCACGCCTGGCGTAAAGCAGAAAAAGAACTCGACGATGCACGCGAGGCAGCAAAAAGCAGCAGGGACAACGAGGAGTATCTGCGTTTCCAATACACACAGCTACAGGAATTCAATCCCCAGCCAGACGAGGACTCACAGCTGGAGAGCGAATGTCAGATGCTGGAACATGCCGAGGAAATACGCCAGTCACTTACTGCCGGCTACCAGATACTGGACGGAGACGGACAGTCTGCCGTTGATGCCCTGCGAATGGCAGCCCAGCAGCTGAACAGCATCAGCAAGGTGTACCCACAGGCAACAGCATTGGCCGAACGAATCGAACAATGCAATATCGAGTTGCGCGACGTTGCACAGGAACTTGAAAGCAGCAGCGAAGGCATTGAATACGATCCCCAGCGACTGGAATACGTGCACGAAAGGCTAAACCAGCTGTATTCGCTCGAGCAGAAACATCATGTCGGTAATTCCGACGAGCTTATCGCCCTAATGGCAGAACTGCAGCAGCAGCTCGATGCAATGGATTGCAGCGAGGAGCATCTTGCAGAACTCGAACAGGCAGTAAGCAAGACACGCGCCCAAGTAGATTCCTTTGCAGCAAAGCTCACCCAATCCCGCACAAAGGCAGGCAAGGAAGTCGAGGCGACTATGGTCCGAAGCCTCATACCGCTGGGAATGCCCAATGTACGCTTTCAGGTCGGTATTACACAGCTTCCGCAACCATCAGCCAACGGAACCGACCAGGTAACATTCCAGTTCTCAGCCAACAAGAATACACCCCTGCAGGACATCAGACACGTAGCCAGCGGAGGTGAGATAGCACGCGTCATGCTCTCGCTCAAGCAGATGCTTACCGGAGCCACCTCGCTACCCACCATCATCTTCGACGAGATAGACACCGGCGTTTCGGGACACATAGCGGAAAGCATGGCACGCATCATGCAACAAATGGGAACAGCCGGCCGTCAGGTCATCAGCATTACCCACCTGCCACAGATTGCCGCTATGGCCGGGAGCCATTACCGCGTATGGAAGGAAGACACGCAGGATGCCACACTCACCCATATCAGCGCCCTGACTCAGGAAGAACGCATAGGTGAAATCGCCAACATGCTATCAGGCTCAACCGTCAGCCAGGCCGCCATCAACAATGCCAGGGAACTATTAGGAATATGAAAAGAACCATTATATATATAATCTGCCTGTTTGCCACCATCAGCATAACGGCACAGGTACAGAAATGGCAGAAGCAAGCCCGTCAGACACAGATTACCGTATTCACCTGGAACGCAGCCGGAGAAATGAAGCAGGCACAGGGAGTATGGATTGACGCAACAGGTCATGCAGCCACACAATACGACATCCTGAAAGGCGCAGTACGTGCCAGCATCACCGACGCCAAAGGCAAGGAATACAAGGTGACAGGCATCTACGGTGCAAGCAGCCTTTACAATACCGCAGTCCTTGCAACCGATGCCAGGAAAAGCCCTGCCCCCAACGTATACACAGCACAGCCCTCAGTCGGCGAATATGTATGGCTTATGCCCACATCCAAGGCCGACGCCAAGGTTCCGGCTACCCGTGACAGCATCACCAGGATAGACCAGTTCAACGAGGTCTACAACTACATCACCGTCAACAACCCGCTGGAGGAACGCCAGACAGGAGTTCCGGTAATGAATGCCTCCGGCCAGATGATAGGCCTCACCCAGGCATCAGGACGCAATGACACCAAGGCATACGTCATCGACATCCGCTATGCACAGCAGCTCAGGCTCAGCGTCATGGATGCCACACGCCCCGATTACCGCGACATCCTTATCACCAAGATATTGCCCGATGACGAGAAGGACGCACAGACATTCATATATCTCTACGGCACACAGGACACCCTCCAGTATCTGTCAATGACTGACGCATTCATTGCACGCTATCCTGCAGTTTCCACCGGATATACCTCTAAGGCCGAGATGCTTTGCGCACAAGGCAGCTACGACGCGGCAGCGGCAACATACCAGGATGCCCTTAAAGTCAAGGTAATCGCCCTGGACGAAATTCAGTACAGCATGGCACGCATGATGTACCAGGCATCCAACCGCAATCCTTCGCCCTACCCCGCATGGACATTGCAAACCGCCCTGGACGCGACAAACCGCGCAATAGCAGCCAAGGACCTGCCCATATACCACATCCTCAAGGCACACTGCCTGTTCGCACAGAAAAACTATCTCGAAGCCGAGAACGAGTTCCTGCACGTCTGCACCACCAATATGCGCAGTGCCGAGAACTTCACCTACGCCTCCCAATGCCGACAGATGCGCGGTGACAGCATACCGAACATCATTGCACTGCAAGACAGCGCACTTGCATGCTTCTCAAAGCCATACCCCAAGGATGCAGCACCCATACTCCTGCTGCGTGCCGTCAACCTGACACAGGCAGGACGCAAGCGCGAAGCCATTGCCGACTACAATACCTACGAGCACCTTGCCGGCAGCAGCTCGCTCACCTACCTGTTCTACTACGAGCGCGAACAGCTCGAAGCCCAGTGCCGCATGTACCCCGCAGCCCTCAACGACATCGAGCGAGCCATCAAGCTCAATCCCGGCGAAGCAATATTGTATGCCGAACTTGCATCACTCAACTATCGCGTAAACCAGTTGGACGATGCCGAGCGTGCAGCACGCGATGCCATCCAGGTCAACGACAAGCTCCCCGATGCCTGGCGCATACTGGGAGTCATCATGCGCGACAAAGGCAAGGCCGAAGAGTCACGCAAAGCCCTTGAGAAAGCAGCAGAACTCGGTGACGGGATAGCCGCAAAACTATTGAAATAAAGCATTGAAACTACCCGACATTACTTCACTCCTGAACGACAACGGCAGCTCTCCCCTCTGGCTCGTCGCACTCAGCGGCGGAGCAGATTCCGTAGCACTGTCCCTGATGATTAGACAATCAGGGATTGATGTCCGTGCCCTGCACTGCAACTTCCACCTGCGCGGCGAGGAAAGCGACAGGGACGAACGTTTCGTGCGCGATTTCTGCCGGCAAAACCACATTGCGCTTGACGTCAGGCACTTCGACACCAGGGCTGAGGCACAGGAACACCGTGAAAGCATCGAGATGGCAGCCCGCCGTCTGCGCTACACATGGTTCGCACAACGCGCACAGGAACTGCATGCAGCAGGTATCTGTGTTGCCCACCACATGGACGACCAGGCAGAGACCATCCTGCTCAATATCATTCGCGGCACAGGCGCCAAAGGCCTGCAAGGAATGCAGGCAGACAGGACACAGGGCAACCTGCGCATTGTCAGGCCCCTGCTTAATATCACACGCCAGGAGATTCTCGAATACCTCCGATCCAATAACCAGAGCTACGTAACCGACAGCACAAACCTGGAACACGAGGCAACGCGCAATAGAATCCGTCTTCAGGTAATCCCGCTGCTACGGGAACTCAATCCCAACATTACCCAAACACTCGTCCGCATGGCCCAGAACCTTAGGCACGACCTCGACAGCGACCTGGAATCCCAATACTTCCAGCGCCTGCAGCCGTTAGGTTTCAGCCGCTCACAGATTCTGGACATCGCCGCACACAGTGACAGCGACAACAGCGGCAGGATATGGTCATCCGACACACATACCGCAACAGTCAAGGACGGCCAGCTTATCATCGCAGCCAATACCGACGACACCACCATGCCCGAATTGTGCATACAGGAAGTCAGCGAAACCCGATTTCAAAAAGGCATTGCCTACATTGACGCAGATACAGTACAACTGCCCCTGACCCTGCGCAAGATGCAGCCAGGCGACAGATTCCGTCCCTACGGCATGCACAGCGGCAGCAAACTGCTGTCCGACTTCCTCACCGACCGCAAGGTCAATATCCTGGAGAAACAACGCCAGGTCGTAGTTACCGACCACACAGGCGCAATAGTATGGGTAGCACCGCGCGAGATTGACGATCGCAACAAGATTACCCCGTCAACCACCCGCATCCTGAAACTTAGCCTGAACCCAGTAAAAGGTGGTGGTTAACACAGCTTTTCCGTGTCGTAATGTCTCCTTCCTTGATATTTCTTTTTGTCTTTTTCTTTGCTTGTATTTGATAAATTGTTAAATTTGCAATGCAAACTCCACAAAGTCTATAACCTAAGCATAGAGATTTAGACGGATAATATGTTAGACAGAACCCAAACCATAGAAAAGTTACGTTCCACACGCCAATATCTTGACGAGCACTATGGCGTACATTCCATGATGCTCTTTGGCTCTCTTGCCAAAGGCCAGCAGCATGAGGGCAGCGATGTCGATGTATGCGTTGAGATGGTGCCAAACCTGTTCAAACAAGCTGGCATAAAGGCCTATTTAGAAGAACTACTCGGCTGCGACGTTGACGTAGTACGTATGAGGGAGTTCATGAATCCTGTCTTTAAACAACAAATTCAGAAGTATGGAATTCGAATCTACTGAACAGAAGCAGATGGTCTGTGAGACCCTCAACAATATTCATCTTGCGATTACTCGGTTAGATAATCGCTCTATGAACGTCCACAGTGTTGATGATTATCTCACATCTCCATCAGGTATGGAGAAACTTGATGCTGCATGCATGGTGCTAATTGCCATTGGAGAAAGTGTAAAGACATTGGACAAGCTGACTGAGAAAAAACTGCTTCCCACTTATCCGTCTATAGACTGGAAAGGTGTTATGGGGGTAAGAGACATCATTGCTCACCACTATTTCGAAGTTGATCCTGATGCGGTCTTTGGCATCATCAAAAATGACTTGACGCCTCTAAAACAAGCTATTGAATATTTCAAAAATCAGTTGGATATAAAATAGTAATCCAAATTACTGATAGAATACGAGAGGCCCCCTGATGCAATTCAGAGGGCTTTTCTATATGGCGCTTTTATCTCAGCTGACGCTCAACTTTTCATCAAACTTACCACGCTCAGTTGTTCAATCGGGTGCAGGCCCAGTTACCTAATCAGTAAAATACAGTTGTTATATTAAGCCTTTTAGACTTAGTAGGGAACTCTAAAACCCTTGATTTTCTTATCTTCAGTAAAATCTTTTTCGCCAAAAACTTGCGTTATATATAATAAGTATGTATATTTGTGTCGTCTTCACGCCGGAAGTGGTGTAAAAACCACTGGGCATGCCATCAGGAAAGAGTTCCTTTTTGGCGGTGTGGGACACCAAATATTTAAAAAGGCGTATATTACGCGCTTTGTTCTTGACGATCTGAAAGCCTAGGAAACTCTCAAATTACTATCAAGGAACTCAGCAACGATAGGCGCCCATGGGTATGTAAATATCGTACCTCTTGCTCATGCGTTTTATGAGCAAGATTTGACGTTTACATATTTGCGTGGGGTCATAGTTGCTCGTTTCGATAGTAATGGGCAATCCTAGGGCCTCAGATCGTGGAGCGAGCAACGGACAGGTCTCCACGCTTTTTTTGTATCTTGGGGTTAATGTAAATCATCAATTATTCAGGGGCACTATTTGGAGACGTAGTGCAAAAGAGAAAACTATGTCCAATTAAATAATGTCATTTTCGTATCCGCTAAGGTTTCATCAGGGTTTGAATTTTAGCGGGCACCGATTTACAAACAATCTATTAACCTTTTAATTAAATTCATTATGAAAAAACAATTGTTTATGGCAGCCGTTGCTGCATTGTGTCTTGCTTCATGTACAACAACCACCAAGACTGCCCGTACCGAGGTTATGCCTTATGGCATGTACAACGCATCTGTTGCTGATCTGGATGTTTCTCCTGACCGAGTTGTTTACACTATAACACCATCCAAGGAACTGAATCGTGCCGGTGAGACAAACTGCAAGCGTGCCGCTGTACAGGAGTGCCTGAGCAAATATGGCAATGCAGACCTTCTGGTTGAGCCAATGTTTGTTGTCAGCGTGAAGAAGGGCTGGTTTGGCAAGAAGGTTACCAGCGTAACAGTATCCGGTCGTCCTGCAAAGTATAAGAATTTCCGTTCATTGCCTGATGGAGTCTGGACAGATCCTGTATTCCGTGGTGCAAAGAACGTTAGTTACAAATTCATTAACGGCAAGCCTGTTGACGGATGCCCCAAGAAGTAAATTAGTCATTGGCCTTTAAATATAATCAGTTATGAAGAAGATTATATTTTTCATCAGCCTGATATTTCTGTTTGCTTCCACGACTAAAGCTCAAACAGACGATTGGCGAGGTGGCTATGAGGAGCTGCTTGACGAGCAGACAAGTATCAATGGAGGAGATGTTTTCTGGAAAACCTCAGATACAAAAAACTATAACCTTGTCCAAGTAAGCTATGTTGCGGATTCTGGTGGAAATGGAGTTTCCTTGAGCTATAAACGTGGCATCAACCTGACCAAAGGCAGGCTTCCTCTTTATATTGAACCAGGTATAGAGGTGCAATATAATTCCGTTCCTGATTATCGTTGGTGGCGGGATAATAGTATGAATTGCGGTACATTAAATATTCCACTCAACTTCTCGTACAAGTTCAAGTTCAACCAATTCTCTGTTGCTCCCATAACAGGACCTCAATTCAGCTATGACAGCGAAAGGGATTGTGTGTTTGGATGGAATATCGGTGCACGTCTGGCATATGGTAAGGTATCTTTTGATTACCACTACACTGCAGCATTAGTCGGCCGTAGCGACGGGGTACATCAAGTAGGTATAGGTATTCTGTTCTAACTAAAGAAAAAAACTTTAAATCAATTGGTGTCCGTAAAAACTACCCTGATGAGAACCTGGTGAATACAAAGACTAAAACCCTACCTCCTGTGTGCGGCCTATACCCAGAGCAGGACATTCCAAAAGCAACGGAAATTTTCATGTCCGAATTAAACAATAACTAACTAACTCCAATGTGAATGTCACGCTTAGCGTGGCTGACCAGGAGGTAGGAATTCAACAGGAACGCGACGGCTTCATCAGCTGTCGCGTTCTTCTTTTAGATGTAGTGTTTAGAACGGTGAATAACAATGCGTGACAAGTCTGGCTTTAAAGCCTGCAAATCAAAAGCCATAGTCGCAGATTCAATCTGTAACAACCATGGAACGCGCCAACGGCGCATGGAACCACTATTTAACAAGCTACAAAAACAAGAGCAGTTCCCCGGATGGAGAACTGCTCTTGTTTTGTGGAGGTGCCTGGCGGATTCGAACCGCCGTAGACGGTTTTGCAGACCGTTGACTAAGCCACTCATCCAAGGCACCATGGCTTTTTTGCGAGTGCAAAGATAAGACATTTGCATGAATTGTGCAAATGTTTCATAACTTTTTTATATCCCCCGGCAATATTTTACTCCCCCTGATTTGCTTCCTGTCGGTATTTCAACGACACTTTATATTCACCGCCATTGTCAAAATATATAACTGCAATGCGTTCTTCGCCACTGGTGTTGGCATCAAACGTAACCTCGGGATAAAGCTCATAGCGCTTGCCGTTTTCCACTACGTCGAAACTTCTCGTGCCCAGATGCACCCAGTCCTCGCTACAGCTCAGGTCGACGCTTTTGGTCGTAGTCAGGATAATCTTATTCGTCTGACCTGCAGCAGAAACAACATAGCTGTTGCTATCGTCGCGAACATTCAGAATCCACTCCTCGTAACTGCTCGTACACGATGTGCTGACGCCTATAATGGCAAGAAGGGCAAATAGAAACTTTTTCATCTTTATTTGTGTTTTTGATTAGAAATCGAACATTAACTGTGTATGACGCGGGACATTGTGTCTGGCTTCCTTGATATGGTATTCAGGAGCATCCCAGAACAGGTCCAGCTGTACCGCCACATCGCTCCTTAGCGCGTATGTCCCGTACCTGATACGGCGGAACACCGACTCCCTGCGCCTGCTCTGCTTCCACAGGTACGACGATATCTGGCATCGCAGGTCGGTGTACGAGAGGTTCAGGTTAAACAGGTCGGCATGCATATTGTACACCCTTTTTGCAATAGCCTTCACCCGCATACCCTCAGCACCCTGCCTTATCAGCAGATTCATAATATCGCTATGATACACATTCTTCATCCCGTCTGTATTTAATACCAGTCAATATTACTGCTGTAGCTGCTCTGCTTACGCCAGCGCAACACATCGCGCAAAGCCGAGGCGTCCGCCTGGAACATGAAGTTGAAACTGCGGTACGGTGTGATGACCATACTGCATGACATACTGAAGCAATGCAGGTTACGGCTCAGCGAAGCCGTCGTCATACTCAACTTGTGGTAATTGAAGTCATAACCGCTGGAGAATGTGATATTCCACCCCTCGGATATACGCAGGTTACCGTTGAAGTTCAGTGTATGCGTGAATGCATACGGATAGCGCATCGTCTTAGGGTTGATAGGTGCCGACGTATCCTCGCGCATCATTACACCATAGCTCACCGTAAAGCTCCACGGCATCGAGAACTTCAGATAACCGTCATCGTCCAATGTCTGTTTCGACTTTTCCTTAGAACCCTTAGCAGCCTTTCGCCTGTCAGGATCCAGGTTCTGCATCTCGGGATCAACGTCATCCTCGTCAAAATCATCATCATCCCCGTCACCGTCGTCTTTACTGCTGCCTGACTTGCCCTTCAGCCCCCGCAGCTTGTCACGCCATTTCCTGAAAGTCTGGTTGTTGAACGTGTACGACAGGTTCTGGCTCATACCCTGGAAACGCCCGAAACGCCCCTGACTCCACTCCGTCTTGTCGCTCACACGCACATTGCCGTTCTGGTCAAACTCATACGCATAGGTCGCAAACACGGCATTCAGGCTGAACGTATAGCTCTTGCTCAGCTTCAGGCGCAGACGAGTGCTCAGGTCACTCCACGGACGCGTCTTGGCAGCCATGTTGTACGACAGCGACGCACCCAGCTCGTCGACAAGGCTTATCTTGCGATAACCCAGCGAATCCCGCTTCGAGTTGACCTTCATCTCGATATTGTTCGACACATCCATCGTCACGTTACCCGTCATACCCTGCCCCGGAGTGCCATAGGCACCGCCGGCATAGTACGAATACTTCACAGGACTGCCCACAGGCTTTCCGTCACGGTCAGTCCTCTGATATTTGCCATAGTATCCATAGCTGTCGCTTCCGAAGTCAGGAGCATACGAGAACGACACACTGGGCGTGAAGACATGACGTATGGCCTGTATCTTCTTGCCGCCGAACCACTTGGCAGGCTTGTAGAAACCATACAGCTTCGTATTCAGCGACACACTCATATTGTAGTTGTACACATTGTAGAAGCCCATCGTCGTATCCCTCACCACCGTCTGACGCTCCTGATCCCAATCCTGGCGAATCTTCTTGGTGTACATACGGTCGGTAAAGTTGAAGTTCGTCGTAATATTCAGATACTTGAACAACTGGAAGCTGGCACTTATCGGAATCTGGTGACGCATGCCGTTTGTCCAGTCCTTCAACAGGTTGCTCTTGAACAGCTTGTAGTCCTTGGTCGAAATACTGTTCGTCAGCGTACCCGTATAGCTGAACGCAATCTTCTCGTACCAGCGCTCCTTGCCCACGGCATGCTTGCGCTTGAAGGGGTACATACGCGCCAAAGTGATGTTCAGCGTAGGCAACGTCAGCGAAATCATACTGTCACGCATGCTCTGCGACATATTCATCGAGGCACTCAGCGTAAGCCCTATGTCAGGGAACGTCTTGCTGTAGCTCAACGACGTCGTTCGCGTACTCTGCGTATAACTCTCAGGATTATACCGCGACGTCATATTGTTACGGTCGTAGCTCGTCGTCGCAAAGTTCACGCTTGCCGAGAAGCTCTGCGTGGGATTCGCCTTCGGGTCGCTGCGGTGCGTCCACGTCAGTTTGAAGTCATTGACCGAAGGCTGCGTCTTGTCGTCATACACCGTCTTCTGGAAACTGGCAAACAGCGTACCCGAGAAACGATAGCGCTTCTTGTAGTTCCACGTAGCCGAAACGCCCCACGAACCCTTGGTGTACACCTCACCCAGCAGCTTCAGATCCATATAGTCGCTTATCGCAAAGTAATAGCCGCCATCGCGCATATAGAAGCCGCGATACGTATCCTCGCCATACGTAGGCATTATGAAACCGCTCTGGTACGAATGCGTGAAGGGGAAGAAACCATAAGGCAAAGCCAGCGGCAAGGGCACATCCTCGACCACCAGGTACGCAGGACCGAACACCACATTCTTGCCCGGCCGTATCTTGGCACGCGTCATCTTCAGGTAGAAATGAGGCTCCTTGGCATCACACGTCGTGTACTTGCCGCCCTGCGCATACAGCAGGCCCGACGAATCACGCTTGCTCTCCGTCGTCTGCATGAAACCCTCGCCCTGCTTCGTATACACATTGGTGATGAACGCCTTCTTAGACTTGAAATTATAGCTTATCCTGTCAGGCTCATACTCATCCCCACCCTGCCTGAACGTAGGCTTGCACAACGCCTCGCCCAGGCTGTCCTCGCGGCTGAAGGCATGCACCAGGCTCGAATCCAGCGATATGTCAATCTCATCAGCCGTCAGCTGCAGGTTCTGGTAATTCACATTACTGTTGCCATACAGGTTAGCACGGCTGTTATCCAGATCAAAGCAAATCGAATCCTGAGCCGTGTACTCCACAGGATCATCCAATGCACTCTTGCTCTTGCGCATCGTGTCCACCTGCGTCGTATCCTTGTTCCACAGCGACGTGTCAGCATATATCGTATAACCCCTGCTGCTGTCCACAGCATTTCTCAGCTCACCATACTTCTCCAACGAATCCTGCGGAATCTCGAAGTTCTCCGGAATATAGAACGTACTGTCCCCGTCCTCCACACTGTCCCGCTCAGACACCGCATTCTCAGCCGCCACCCTCACAAAGCGTACAAACGGGACCGCAGCCGTAACCATTATCGCAATGGTACAGGTCAAAGCCAGAAGGATAAGAGTCTTTGTTCTCAAAGTCAACAGTACGCTATGATTTCAAGGGAACAAAGTTACAACAAATATCAAATATAAGCAAAGCTTAAGCCCCAATATAGCAACTTTTAACTAAAACGACGCACCCAGTCATCCCAGCGCGACAGGTCGGCATCAGGAAAACGCGACAGCATCTGACGTACCTGGTCACACGTTTTCTCACGCTCAGGATGCGACTTCGAGAAGAACTTGTCAGCATAGCACACAATCTCCTCCTCGACACTCACCGGACACAGCTGCGCATCCGGCGGCAAAGGCAGGTTCTGACGGCGTATCGTCTCCGCCGTCAGCCCCGTACCCGTATGACGCTCCGCAATACGCGCCAGCAACTCAAGGCCCTCGGCCCTCAGCAGCCTCGCCCCCAGCATACCGTGACAGATATAAGGCTCACTCCCATAGCAATGTATACCCGCAGCATCCGTCAGGAAAATACCAATGTCATGCAACATCGCACCATCATATACCAGGTCACGGTCAGCCACAATCTCAGGATGCCTCTCCAGTACCTCCAGCGCCTTCTCACGCACACTCACACTATGCTTCAACAGCAACCCCCTCAGCTCCTCATTATCAGCATAATACCTGTCTATAATCGCATTCGCATCAACCCTCATAACACACTTATTTGCATGCAAATATACAAAAAAATAAGACCACACGCAACATCTTTTCTAAGATTCCCTCTTGTTACATTCAAAAAAATGTGATTTTTCTTCGGATTTTTATACCGAAAATGTGATTTTTTACTTATATTTGTGGCTGAAAATGTGATTTTTAAGATATGGGACTGCTTAAAAGAAAGATAGACAAGTACCTTTTGGATTGGAAAAACAACCCCCAAAGGAAGCCGCTGATAGTGAAAGGCGCCCGCCAGATTGGCAAGACGGAATCCATCCGTGCATTCGGTGAGTCCAACTATGAGTCGGTCATCGAAATCAACTTTGTGCTGCAGAAGAAATTCAGGGCCATCTTCGACGATGGCTACGAAGTGGAGACCGTCATCAAGAATATCTCCCTGCTGGAACCCTCATGGCGCTTCATCCCCAACAAGACGCTTATCTTTTTCGACGAGTTGCAGAAGTGTCCCGATTGCGCCACCTCGCTCAAGTCGTTCTGCCAGGACCGTCGCTATGATGTCATTTGTTCAGGTTCGATGATGGGCATCTATTACGAGGAAATTGAGAGCAATGCCGTAGGCTTCAAGGACGACTTCGACATGTTCTCGATGGACTTCGAGGAGTTCCTGTGGGCTAAGGGCTATCAGCCGGAGCAGATAGAGGACCTGTATCGTCACATGGTGGAACTGAAGCCGTTCTCGCAGTTGGAGCTGGACACCATCATGAATGTGTTCCGCGACTATATGAGTCTGGGGGGAATGCCGGAAGTGGTGAAGATGTACATCGACAACGGCCACTTTGGGGGCACCCTTGAACTTCAACGTCAGCTGCTGAAAGACTACGAGGAGGACATCACAAAATACGCTAAGCAGACAGACAAGGCAAAGCTGCTGGCTGTCTATAACCACATATCCACCTTTCTGGCAAAGGAGAACAAGAAATACCAGATTACGAAAATTGCCAAAGGTGCCCGTAACAGGGAGTATATCGGTGCTGTCGACTGGCTGAAGGAAGCTGGTGTCATCAACGTCTGTTACTGTCTGAACAACGTGGAGCTGCCTTTGAAGGGCAATTATATGGCAGATTACTACAAACTCTACTATCACGACACGGGCCTGCTTATCGCCTCGCTCGACGAGGAGGCGCAGGAAGACCTGCGTGCCAACAAGAACTTCGGTACCTACAAGGGTGCTATATACGAGAATATCGTGGGCGAGATGCTGCGTAAGTCGGGCTATGAGCAGCTCTATTTCTACAAACGCGAGAATCCCGCCCTCGAAATGGACTTCTTTGTTCGCGATGCCAATTCATTAGTACCCGTTGAAGTCAAGGCTAAGGATAATGCCACCGCATCATTGAACAATTTGATTAAATGGGATTCCTATCCAGATGTAAAATACGGCATCAAGCTCGGCTATAAGAATATCGGTTGGAACGGCCAGTTCTATACCTTCCCCTATTTCCTCACCTTCCTGTTGAAACGTTTCCTGAAGGAAAGATAATCATTGCCTCTTTTTCTTGCTCACGTTTATCCGCACCCGCTCATAAGCCCGTGCGGAATTTTTTGATTTATTTCCTGCGAGTACCCGGATTTTAGAAGAAAAAAGAATATATTTGTAGGCGTGTAAAAAGGAGATAAAGGGAAAGAAACAAAAAATGAAATACGAAAATACATTTAAAGCAATAGACCAAATCCTGTGGAAGGAGCAGGGGTGTGGAAGTGAGTTAGACTATCTGGAGCAGAAATCATGGATGCTGTTCCTGAAATACCTCGATGATTTGGAAACGGAACGCGAGGATGAAGCCGAACTTGAAGGTAAAACCTACAAGCGACTGGTTTCTGGCTTCTATCGTTGGAGCCAGTGGGCTACGCCAAAGAAGAAAGACCCCGTGACGGGCAAGATGGTATTGGATACCGTTAACGCCATGAGTGGTGACGACCTTGTGGAGTTTGTTGACCAGAAGCTCTTCCCATACCTGAAGGACTTCCAAAATACTGCGGCATCTACCGATACGCTTGAATACAAGATAGGTGAAATCTTTGGCGAGCTGCATAACAAGATTCGCTCTGGATTCAATATGCGAGAGATTATCAACATGATTGATGAACTCCATTTCCAGAGTGCCGAGGACAAGCACGAAATGACTGTACTCTATGAGAGCAACATCCAGCGCATGGGTAATGCAGGCCGTAATGGTGGTGAGTATTATACACCACGTCCTTTGATCCGTAGCATCATCAAGGTGGTTGATCCCAAGATTGGCGAAACGGTCTATGACCCAGCTTGTGGTTCAGCTGGTTTCCTCTGCGAGGCTTTTCTTTATATGAAGGACAAAATCAAGAGCGTGAAAGACCACGATATCTTGCAGAAAGAAACTTTCTATGGCAAGGAGAAGAAAGGTCTGCCTTATATCATCGCAACCATGAACATGATATTTCACGGCGTTTCAGCGCCCAATATCACACATGGTAACACCCTTGCAATGAACCTCAGTCAGATTCAGGAGAGCGACCGCAAGAACGTTATCCTTGCTAATCCACCCTTTGGTGGCAACGAACGTGGCGAGGTATTGCAGAACTTTGAAATTCGTACTTCCGAGACAGCCTATATGTTTATGCAGCACTTCATCAAGATGCTGAAGGCTGGTGGTCGTGCAGGTATTGTTATTAAGAATACGTTCCTGAGCAATGGCGATGCAAGTGCCATCCGTAAAATGCTTCTGGAGAATTGCAACCTTCATACCATCCTCGACCTTCCTTCGGGTGTGTTCACAGGTGCTGGTGTAAAGACGGTTGTTTTGTTCTTCACCAAGGGCGAGCCAACGGAGAAAATTTGGTACTACCAGGTTGATAAGCACTTCACCAAGACTCAGCCATTGACTGAGGCTGATATGGAGGAGTTCCTCACTTTGCAGAAGACGCAGGCAGAAAGCGAACATTCGTGGACGCTTGATGTCAGCACCCTCGATGATTCTTGCGACCTCAGCGTGAAGAATCCTAATAAGGTGGAGGAAGTTGATGAGCGCACACCAAGCGAGATTGCAGAAACAATCCTTGCTCTCAACAGCGAGAATCAGACTCTTATTGACGAAATAATGGAGATGGTGAAATGAAAGAAGGTTGGACATATAAGAAACTGGGGGAGGTCTGCGATTTTGAAGGTGGGTCTCAACCTCCCAAAAGTGAATGGATTAATCATCCGCAAGATGGTTATGTTAGGATGTTGCAGATTCGAGATTTTACTAAGAGTAGGAATGCAGAGATTGAATATGTTAAAATCACAAAGAAGTTGAGAGTCTGTAAAGCTGATGATATTTTAATTGGAAGATATGGTGCTTCTGTTGGCAAAATTCTAACGGGGTTAGCTGGAGCATACAATGTGGCAATAATAAAATCCATTCCAAATGAGGGGTTAATCAGCAAAGATTTTATTAGAAGATACTTTGAATCTTCACTTTTCCAGAGTATTCTTTATAAAGTATGTACATCGAGAGCAGCACAAGCTGGTTTTTCGAAAGATGATATAAAAGATGAACTAATCCCTATCCCTTCTCTCTCCGAGCAACAATCCATCGTTGATTATCTTGACTCTGCTTTTGCTAAGATTGATGCGATGAAGGCTAATGCAGAAAAAGCCCTCAATGAAGCCAAAGCCCTCTTCCAAGCATCCCTCAAAGAAATGCTTGAACCAAAAGAAGGATGGGAGGAGAAAGCTCTAGGAGAAGTTGGTATTTTTATTCGTGGTGGTAACTTCTCCAAGAAAGATTTTGTAGAAGACGGGTTCCCTTGTATACACTATGGTCAA
>JAFZVW010000058.1 GCA_017617635.1 Bacteroidaceae bacterium
ACGGTCAGCAGAAGTTTATTGCAGCAGAGACAAAGGGCAAGAGCCAGAAGGAGAGCTACGAGCTGACAAACCAGCAGTTCCAGAATGGCCTGAAGAATGTTGTTGACGTGTTGCAGAGCCGAAGTCTGGTGCTGCAGGCTGCCCAGGACAAGCTGCAGAGCAAGTATACGACGCTGATGAATATGCAGCTGCTGAAGTTCTACATGGGCGAGAAACTGGATCTCTGAAAGGTTAAAAGCTAAAAGTCAAAAGAGAAAAATCTTTAAATATAAAATCATAAAATCATAAAATAAATGAGATGAAAAAGACCTTGTTTTTAGTGGCTGTTGCTGCAATGGCGCTAAGCGGTTGTAAGAAGGAATCGCAGTTTGTCTGCGAGGAGGATGAAGCGGTGAAGCAGGATATAGTGACGAGCATCACCGCAACGGGTACTATCGAACCTGTTACGAGTGTTGACGTCGGTACTCAGGTGAGTGGTATAGTAAGCAAACTGTATGTCGACTACAACAGCGAGGTGAAGGCCGGACAGGTTATTGCCGAGTTGGATCGTACAAACCTGATGAGTGAACTGGAATCGGCACAGGCTACCCTGCGCAGCGCAGAGAGCGACCTGGCATACCAGAAGCTGAACTTCCAGCGTTTCAGTACATTGTACAAGCAGGGCTTGATCAGTACCAATGACTATGATAAGGCTAAATTGTCATACGACCAGGCAGTACAGACGGTAAACCAGCGTCGCGAGAATGTGAAGAAGGCTCAGACAAATCTCGGCTATGCCACTATCACAAGCCCTATAAACGGTGTGGTATTGAGCAAGGAGGTTGAAGAGGGTCAGACGGTTGCTGCAAGCTTCAACACCCCTACCCTGTTCAAGATTGCCCAGGACCTGACGCAGATGCGTGTGATTGCCGACGTGGACGAGGCTGATATAGGCGAGGTGCGCGAGGGTCAGCGTGTTACGTTTACCGTTGATGCTTTCCCCGATGATATATTCAACGGTACTGTCTCGCAGGTTCGCCAGCAGGCAACGACTACGAGCAATGTTGTAACCTATCAGGTGGTGATAACAGCACCTAACGATGACCTGAAGCTGAAACCGGGCCTTACGGCAAATGCGACCATCTATACAATGGAACTGAAGGATGTCGTTACCGTTCCTGCAAAGGCTTTGCGCTTCAACCCCAATCCCGAGATGCTGAACGAGGGTGAGGAGATAAAGGACAATACCGATTCAAAGACCAAGGTTTGGGTCAAGGATGGAAACGTGTATAAGGCCGTTGCCGTTACACCGGGCACAAGCAATGGTATGCTGACGGAAATCAAGAGCGGCCTGAAGCCCGGTACGAAGATTGTTGTTTCGTGTCAGTCAAACGAAGAACCGGCAGTGGAGGCTCAGAACAACAATCCTTTCATGCCTAAGCGCAAGGACAAGAACAAGGACAAAAAGGAAGAGAAGTAATGTCTGAATTCAAACAGAATACAAATGTTGACGCTCAGGGACGCAAGTGTGTCATTGAGCTGCAGAACGTGAAGCGTGACTTTATCGTCGGAAGCGAGACGGTACATGCCTTGAGGGGTGTCTCGTTCAAAATATACGAGGGGGAGTTCGTGACGATAATGGGTACCTCGGGTTCGGGCAAGTCGACATTGCTTAACCAGCTGGGATGTCTGGACACTCCGACCAGCGGCGAGTATTATCTGGACGGCATACCCGTCAAGAACATGAAGCGTTCGCAGCGTGCAAGACTGCGTAACCGCAAGATAGGCTTTGTGTTCCAGAACTATAACCTGCTTGCAAAGACAACGGCTGTGGAGAATGTCGAGCTGCCGTTGATGTACAACAACAACTACAATGCCAAGGAACGTCGCCGTGCGGCGATAGAGGCACTTGAGGCTGTAGGCCTGGGTGACAGGCTGATGCACAAGAGCAACCAGATGTCGGGCGGTCAGATGCAGCGTGTGGCAATTGCGCGTGCATTGGTGAACAACCCTGCAGTACTGCTGGCGGACGAGGCAACGGGTAACCTGGATACGCGTACCAGTTTCGAAATGCTGGTACTGTTCCAGAAACTGCATGCCGAGGGGCGTACGATAATCTTTGTTACGCACAACCCTGAAATTGCGCAGTATAGCAGCCGCAATATCATGCTGCGAGACGGTAAGATACGTGAGGATGTATTGAATGAGAATATTCTGAGTGCGGCCGAGGCATTGGCTGCCCTTCCTAAACCACAGGACGAATAATGAGTTTTACTAATCTGTTGAGAGTTGCCATTACGGCAATCATGAGCAATAAGAGCCGTACGTTGCTGAGCACGCTGGGTATTATCATCGGTGTTGCTGCAGTTATCATAATGATGGCTATCGGTCAGGGGTCGAAGGAAAGCGTGCGCAGCGAGTTGAGCAAGATGGGTTCGAACTTGCTTACAATCCGTCCGGGAAGTGATATGCGCGGCGGTGTGCGACAGGATCCGAGTGCGATGCAGACACTGAAGATGGATGATTACCTGAGTATTCAGGAAAAGGCTCACCTGATAACTCACGTGAGTCCTGAGGTAACTGCTTCGGGACAGGTTATCTACGGTTCTAAGAATACTACCTCGAGCATGTATGGCGAGAGTCCTGAATACATGGATATCAAGCTTTGGCAGATCGAAGACGGCGAGTGTTTCAATGACGAGGATGTAAAGAAAAGCGCGAAGGTCTGCATCGTGGGCAAGACGGTGGTCGAGGAGCTGTTCGGAGACAAGAACTATGACTGCGTGGGCAAGACGATTCGTTTCAAGAGTATTCCGTTCCGTATCGTGGGTGTATTGAAGGCTAAGGGCTACAACTCGTGGGGTATGGATCAGGACAATGTGATGATTGCACCGTACACGACGGTCATGAAGCGTCTGGCTGCCCAGACATTCTTCTCGAGCATTCAGATGAGTGCCGTAAGCGAGGAGCGTAGTGACGATGCCATCGAGGAGGTTACGGCAATACTGCGTGAGAACCATAAGATAAAGGATGGTCAGGAGGATGACTTCAGTGTGCGTTCGCAGCAGGAGATAATGGAGACGATGTCTTCGACAATGGACACGATTACGCTGATACTGGTTGTTGCCGCAGCATTCTCGCTGCTAGTCGCCGGTATAGGTATTATGAATATAATGCTGGTGAGCGTAACAGAGCGTACACGTGAGATAGGTTTGCGTATGAGTGTAGGTGCCCGCGGGCGCGACATCAGCCGTCAGTTCCTGATTGAGAGTATAATGATAAGCCTGACGGGTGGTATAATAGGTGTAGGACTCGGCTATCTGGTTAGTTGGATTGCCTCGGTGGTTGGCCTGCCTTGCAGCGTACCGCTGTGGGCCGTTATCCTCAGTTTCTGTGTCTGTGCATGCATAGGTCTGCTGTTCGGCTACGTGCCTGCTCGCAAGGCTGCGTTGATGGATCCAATCGAGGCTATAAGATATGAGTAAATATAAATAAATAAATATGACGATGAAAAATCTTATTCTGATTCTGCTGCTTGCAATTCCATTGTGTGTCTGTGCAAAAAAGAAGCGTGACGATACTCCGTATCTGAAAGGTGCTGTACCTATGGAAAACGGTGTTGTTGTGTTTCGTAAGAACTTCCGCATTGCCGACATGAATGACAACATGATTCGTGAAAACATGCGATATTACGTCCAGGACGTGTTGGTGGCAAATGGACTGGAGGGTCCTGTGACGCGTATGCTGACGGATGCCGATAACGAAAACGCAATATGTGCACGTGTTGAGGAGTGGATGGTATTTGAGAAGAAATTCCTGTATCTGGACAAGACGCGTTTCCGCTATCAGGTGAACGTAACGGTTGATAACCACAATGTGAACATGTGGATTACCCAGATTTCGTATTACTATCGTGAGAACTGGGACGAGTTGCAGCCGACAGGTGAAGGCGGTGAGATTTTACGCGCCGAAGAATGGATTGACGATGCCCACTGTCTGAACAAGAAAGGTCAGTTGGCATGGGGTTCGGCCCGTTTCCGCCGCAAGACAGTCGACCGTGTAAAGGCTATCTTCGAGAATGCCATGGACATGTTCGAGCAGAAGGTTCAGGAGCAGAAGGACAAGGAGACCAAGAAGGAGGAAGTTGTCAAGAAGCGTAAGTTTGTTGAGGAGTAACGGGAACTGAAGGTCGGTATGATGGACTTGATTGATTTTCTGAATGCTTCTCCGGTAAGCTATCTGGCTGTTAAGACAATAGCCGGCATATTGGATAAAGTGGGATTCCGCCGTGTGGATGCCCGTGGGAAAATGCCTGCGCTGAAAACTGGTGACAAGGTGTATTTTACCAAGAACGATTCCAGTATCTATGCAATGCATATAGGGCAATTGCCCTTGCAGGAGGGTGTTCACATGATATGTGCACACTGTGACTCCCCTACTTTCCGCATTAAGCCTAATGCTGAAATCCATTGCGAGGGCGGTATTGTTAAGCTGAACACCGAACTGTACGGCGGAGCTCTGATGCAGACGTGGTTTGACCGCCCTCTGAGCCTGGCAGGACGTGTGATTATTGCAAGTGCCGACCCTATGCAGCCGGAAACACGACTATTGTATATAAGGCGTCCTTTGCTGCAGATACCTAATCTGGCAATTCACTTCAACCGTGAGGCTAACGACGGAGTAAAGCTGTCGAAGCAGAAGGATATGCTGCCTATTCTGGGAATCATTACAGACGAGATGGAGAAGGACAATGTCCTGCTGAATCTGGTAGCAGAGGAACTGAAGGTGAATATCGGTGATATTCTGGACTTTGACTTGTATCTGTATGACACAACGCCTGCATGTACATTTGGCTTAAATCAGGAGTTTGTCTCGGCCGGACGTCTGGATGACCTGAGTATGGTGCATGCAGGGCTATCGGCTCTTGTTGATACTGCCGGTACGACTCCGCAACATACCCGTGTCCTGGCGATTTTCGACAACGAGGAAACGGGGTCAATGACGAAGCAGGGTGCCGGTAGTCCTTTCCTGCTTTACGTCCTGCAGCGTATCATGGTTGCAAACGGGTTTGCCGGCGAGGAGGTATTCCGTGCCATAGAAAACAGTTTCATGATAAGTGCTGACAATGCACATGCTTACCATCCGAACTATACCGAGAAGTATGATCCTACCACTCATCCTAAACTGGGCGGAGGTCCTGTAATCAAGTTCAATGCTTCGCAGAAATATGCTACCGATGCAAGGGGTGCTGCCGTATTCCAGGGAATTTGCGAAATGGCGGGAGTTCCGTGTCAGCGTTTCGTGAACCACAGCGATGTTGCAGGCGGAAGCACTTTGGGTAATATACTGGCAAGTTCGATACCTGTGAACGGCGTAGATATGGGTAATCCTATCCTGGGTATGCACAGCATCCGCGAGACTGGTTCGGTCAAGGATCAGGAATATTGTATCAGGGCATTCAGCAAGTTCTTCGAATTATAAACAGTATCCTAAACAAAACCAGCAGCTCGTCAATATGAAGAATAAATATACTGCCGTCTTTTTTGATTACCTGACCATTACGATGGGTGTATGCCTGTATGCAATAACACTGGCTTTCTGTGTATTGCCTTACAAATTGACATCAGGCGGCGTGGCAGGTATCGGTACTCTGGTGTTCTATGCAACAGGCTTTGAGGTACAGAATACGTATATTATTATTAATGTCGCCCTGCTTGGTGCAGCGATTATTGAACTGGGATGGCGTTTCTGCATAAAGACAATTTATGCCACATTCTCGCTGACGTTTGCTATTTGGGCAGCACAACGTATATATGAGATGGTAGACAAGCCAATGCTGTTTGGTGACGAACTGTTTATGGCATGTATTATTTCGGCTATTGGTACCGGCAGTGGATTGGCCCTGTGTTTCCTGGCAGGCGGTAGTACTGGCGGAACGGATATCATTGCTGCAATAGTGAACAAATACCGCAACATGTCAATCGGCAGGGTTATCATGATTGTTGATATTGCCATTATCTCGAGCTGTTACTTTGTATTCCACGACATCCAGCGAGTTGTGTTCGGTTATGTGCTGCTTGTCCTTGCTACAGGTACTATTGACTATTGGCTGGGACGTAACAACCAGTCAGTTGAATTCAAGATTTTCTCACGTAATCCCAACCAGATTGCCGAGACCTTGGTACGCAACGGCATGGGTGTGACTATACTGAACGGCGAGGGTTTTTACACTCGTAGCGAGCGACGTGTGATTATCAGCGTCGTAAACCGCAGGGAGCGCCTGCTTGTCTTCCGTATGATAAAGAGCATCGATCCGTTTGCTTTTGTCACAATGGGAAATGTATCTGGTGTATGGGGCGAGGGATTTGACATAATGAAGGTCAAGGAAAGCAAGACAAACGCCCACATTATGGTTATGCTAACTGATGACAGGCAGGAAATGGAGAATGCAAACATCCAATTGGGACCTGGATTCCAGTTGCGCTCCGTCAGGGAAATAGGATGTGATATCGACCATCCTATAAACAAGGATATCCTGAGCCCTGATTATGTAGTTAGAACGCGTTTCGTGAAATACTACTACGGATATGACTGTATTGCCGTAGATCCAAATGCTGACCCGCAGGCGGGCATTCTGCCTATAATACTGGTTACCGGCAAGGCTGCAACAGATCATTCTACCGTCCAGCGCTTTGCTACGTTTGAGGAACTAAGGAAGTTTTTAACGAAAAACAAATAATGAAACTTCCCCACATAGTTTAATTCTATGCGGGGAAGAGTTTTATTGTCAAGATTCTTTAATCTGTTTGCTGATGGAACCTTTCCAGTGTCCAACCTTTGACTTTCTGCTGACCAGAAGGTCAATCCTGTTGTTCCATCTTTTTGACATGGTATCTGCTACCGTCCATTCTCCGTTGTAGGGATGTCCTTCAGCAATGTAGACGTATACAACATCACCGTATTTGTAATGCTTGAGCAAATCACGGCTTACTGCTATGTAGCGCATTTCGCCGCTGTTAAGCTTCTTGATGTCGATTTTACGTCCGCTTGCCGTTATCAGGGGATTGCCGCTACATTGGCTTGCAACTGGGTTGTAACATGTAATTGTTACGTCGCCTGCTGATGCGAGAGTTGTAATGAGAAGCATCAGTACTAAAATCGTTTTTCTCATAATTGTTATTTGTTTGCCGGCAGTGTGGTTTTCTGCCTTACAACAGGGCCTCTGCCCTATTGTGTTGCAAAGGTATGTGTATTAATTGGAAACTAAGGTAAAATCAAGCTGTTAAATGCTTTTTCAATATATTTTCTTGATATATGTCAATTGCAAATATGTGTTATACAACATGTTTTTAAAGTATTTATATATTGAACTTTTAGTATATCTTTACTTCGGAATTTGATTGAATTATACGAAATCAAGAGATGAACAGAGTATTAAAATATGTCTTTTGGACAATGGCTGTTATGCTGCTTGTGATGTGTGGAATAAGTGCCTATTTTATAAATTATGCACTGTCCAACAGTGACAGATGCCATAATCATGACTCGGAGTGGGATTCAATAGCTGTCATGTATCCTCAGTTGCAGCGTGGATGGCTGATAAACGGTGACGGTGACAGCATCCGCATTTATATAATAGCTTCACAAAAACATACGGCAAGGACTGCCGTCCTGGCGCATGGCTATAAGGACAATGCCCTGGGAATGATGGATATTTGCACAATGTATCTGGATTCGCTTGGTTATAACGTAATGCTTTATGACCAGTATGCGCATGGTAAATCATCAGGATCGATGATACAGATGGGATGGAAGGATCGAAAGAACCTGATTATGTGTGCACGCAAGGCAGAAGAACTGTTTGGTGATTCAATCGTGCTACATGGTATAAGTATGGGTGGGGCTACAGTGATGATGGCAGGTGGTGACATGGAACTTCCCCATAGTGTGCGTGCAATTGTAGACGACTGTGGATATACGAGCGTGTGGGATGAGTATGAAGGAGAATTGAAGAAGCAGTTTTCCTTGCCGCCGTTTCCTGTATTGCATTTTACGAACCTTGTGAATAAACTTTGTCTGGGGTGGAGTTTCACTGAGGCAAGTGCATTTGATGCAGTATCGCGCACAAAGGTTCCAATGTTGTTTATTCATGGTGACGACGACACTTATGTACCAACCGAAATGGCCTGTAAACTGTACAAGGCACATGGTGGACGGAAGTCCTTGTGGCTTTCTTCTGGCAGCAGGCATGCAAGAAGCTATGAAGACCACCCTGTAGAGTATACGCAGAAGGTTCGTGAATTCCTTAACCAGTAATAAAGATACAACCCCTGGCTCCAATGTTGAAACCAGGGGTTGATTATATGCTGTTAGGATACTGTGACTATTCCTCGCAGAGTTCTGTAAGAATACCACAAGTGCTCTTTGGATGTAGGAAGGCAATCTTCAAGCTGTCAGCACCGCATCGTGGTGCCTTGTCTATAAGGCGAATGCCATTTCCCTCGCACTGTACCAATGCATTAGCCACTCCGTCTTCAACCTTGAATGCAACATGGTGTACACCACGTCCTCCATTATCCAGGAATTTCTGTATAGTGCTGTCGGGACTTGTCGGCTCGAGAAGTTCAATCTTTACCTCACCCACCTTCAGAAAGGCTGTTTTTACTTTCTGATCCTCTACTACTTCTTCCTTATAGAACTCCAGACCTAACACGTCTGTGTAGTAAGGAAGCACATCTGCAATGCTCTGAACGGCAATGCCAAGATGTTCAATACGTGAAATTTTCATAATATGTTATTTTTTTACTTGATTGTTTTCGGGAAATACTACGGATGGACGGAAATGTCTGGCTTCCTCGATATCCATTTGGGCGTATGCCATTATTATAACGGTATCGCCAACCTGTACCTTGCGTGCTGCAGCTCCGTTCAGGCAGATACAACGACTGCCGCGTTCGCCTTTGATGATGTATGTGTCAAAGCGTTCTCCGTTGTTGTTGTTTACAATGTAAACACGTTCTCCGGCAATGAGATTTGCAGCATCCATCAGGTCTTCGTCTATGGTAATGCTGCCTATGTAGTTGAGATTTGCCTCTGTAACCTGCACGTTGTGCAGTTTGCTTTTCAGTACTTCGACTGTCATTTGTATCTGATATGATCGATTAAACGTATTGGTGTCTTGCCGCAGTATACGGTTATACATCCTACAATATCGTCCGAGTCCTCCCAGTCGTTTAGTTCCGACAACGTTTTGCCGTCCACAATGCTGTAGTATTCGACCTCAAGCCCGTCTATTGCATTTATCTGACTGACCACCCACTGTTCTGTTTCCTGGAGCGACAGCCCTTGTGTCTTGCTTTCCCTGAGAATGCGAAAGATATTGGCAGCAGTAACCTTTTCCTCAGTGGAGAGAAGTGTATTGCGACTGCTCATAGCAAGTCCACTCTCCTCACGGATAACGGGGCATGGCACGATTTCCAGTTTGAATCCAAGGTCCTGAACCATACGGCGGATTACGGCTATCTGCTGGAAATCCTTTTCTCCAAAGTATGCTTTGTCTGGATTAGTCATTTGGAAAAGTTTGCTGACTATCTGACATACACCGTTGAAGTGTCCCGGACGCCTTGCTCCTTCCATAACCGAGTCTGTCGGAGGATAACTGAATGTGCGTGTATCGGGTTCTGGGTAGATTTCTGCAACGCTGGGTGCAAAAGCTATCTGTGCACCACATTGCTCAAGTATCTGGCAGTCATTGTCCAAGGTACGCGGGTAGCGTTCCAGGTCCTTGGCGTCGTTAAATTGCGTGGGATTAAGGAAAATACTGACAACGGTAACGTCGTTCTCTTTTACACTGCGTCTGACAAGTGATGCGTGACCGTCATGAAGGGCTCCCATTGTTGGTACAAGCCCTATTGTCTTGCCTGTGTTTCTTGCCTGTGAAAGCTCTTCCTGAATTTGGAATATTGTGTTAATTATCTGCATTGTAATTAGTCATCGGATATGAATGTCCGAACACTTTAATTTCATGCAAAGTAACACATTTATAATCAAACAAGGAAACATTTTGGTGCAAAAACACACTTTTAAGCAAAAAATCTGTTAAACAAACACTGACGCTAACGATAATGTCGTAAAATTTTAGTAATTTTGTAACGGAGAAGTGCTATATACACTAAATGGAAAAGGCTAAAAAAATACTCTACATCGCTCAGGAACTTGAGCCGTATGTAGCCGAGAGCGATCTCTCAACTACGTTCCGTAATCTGATTCCCGCAGTACAGGAAACCGGTCGCGAAGCGCGTACGTTCACTCCGAAATGGGGTTTGATAAATGAACGTCGCAACATGCTGCACGAGGTTATCCGCCTGTCTGGTGCAAACCTGATTATAGACGGATCGGATCATCAGCTGATTATCAAGGTTGCAAGTATTCCCGCTGCCCGTATGCAGGTATATTTCATTGACAATGATGATTTCATGCGCGGTAAGCTAATTCTGCGTGACAAGGATGGCAAATTCTATCGTGACAACGTTGAACGCAGTATGTTTTTCTGCCGTGGGACGATTGAGACGATGAAGAAACTGCGCTGGGTTCCGGAGATTGTCCATTGTACAGGTTGGATGTCTGCTTTGGCTCCCTACCTGTTGAAAATGGCATATTATGACGAACCTTGTTTCCGTGAGAGCCGCATTATTTTTACGCCAAGCATAAACGAAAACCTGGAACAGCCCATGCCTCGTAACCTGAAGGGCATAATCGCATATCGTGAAGCATGCCTTGAGGCTCTTGCACCATTGGGAAAGCTGGAAACGCTGGATGATGTGAACCGCATAGGAATGTTTATGGCTGACGGTATTGTCCTTACTGCCGAAAACGAGCATTTCCAGCGTATGGCCAAGGAAATGGCCAAGCCTGTCGTCATCATTGACAAGGAGGATTTGGCACGGAATACGGTTGACTTGTATGACAGGCTTTGGGATGAGGCAGTGCAGAAGCGCCCCAAGAAAGAAGAGGAAGATGACGGTTTCCTGTTCTAAGAACGAAAACGAATGAGAAAATTTTTGATGAAAAGATATTTCCACATTGTAACTGCCCTGCTCCTGTATCTGATGACAGCATGTACCGAGGATACCGGCAGTATGGGATTTTATCCGCCTAACGAAAATATAGAGACAAGCACTGCAACAATCTGGGGTATTAAAACCTCCAGCCTTGCAATGGACAGTGTTATTGCCAAAAGCAGCAAATCGTATTTTGGAAGTATTTTCGATCCAGAGACTCATGGTCTTATAACTGCTGATTTCGCTACGCAGTTTGGAATCGTCGAGGGGCTCGAGTATTTTCCTGAGAAGGATTCAATAACATCACGTGACGAGTATGACAATCCCGTCTGTGACAGTGTGTTGCTTCAGCTTAACTTCGACGACTATATCGGTGATGCAAGCAATCCGCTGAAGGTTGCAGTTTATCCGGTTGACAAGGAGAAACCATTGAGCGAGGACAGTATATATTATGCGGACACTGACTTGACTAAGTATATTGACCCTGCATATAGGGACAATCCACTGACAACACATGTCCTGACGGCGTGGGACCGCGCACATGGCAGCAATCCTGACAGTCAGAGTGACACATACAGCAGTTTGCGTATTCCTATTCCGAACGAACAGGGTAATAAAATCATGAATGCCTACTGGCAATATGTCGAGGAAAATGAAGGTTTGGCTCCTCATGAGCACGTGAACAAAAATTTTGACGACTCGTATCATTTTATTCACAATGTTTTCCCTGGATATATTGTCAAGGTATCAAATGGCAACGGCTGTCTGGTATCTTTGTTTGTCGACAAGTTGTTCCTCTGCTTTAACATGAAAATGCGGGACGAGGATGAGGAGTGTGTGAAAGAAATTGCAACAAATACTGTATTCGCCGGTACGAACGAGGTTATTCAGACCTGTCGCTACAACCATTCGAATATTGCGGAGCTTGTTGCAATGGAAGATACAACTTGGTTGAAGACTCCTGCCGGTATATGTACAGAGGTTGAATTCCCTATCGACACAGTGTATTTCGGTGAACATGAGAACGATAGCGTAAACAACGCACGTTTCGTTATACAACGCTACAACCGACAGAAACAACAGTCAACCGTAACCCTGCCTGTTACGCAGAAGATCCTGTTGGTACGCAAGGATAACCTCTATAAATTCTTCAAGGAAAACTGCGTCCCTGACAATTCTATGAGCTATGTTGCCACATATGATCAGACATATAACTGTTATTCGTTCTCTAATATAAGTCAGCTTTTCAGCACATGTCGCAGTGAACGTGACCGGGCCATTAACCGTTGGCATATGGGACAGGTACTGCAGAAGAGGAACGAGATCCCCGACAATGTTACAATCGAGGAGCTGGAGGCCCGTGTGGACGAATGGCTGGAGAACAATGAAAACAGTCAGGAATTCCTGAACGAGATAAACAGGTGGCGTGCTTCATGGCTGGGCGATTTATATCCTTTGGAGTCTATACCGATGACAGCAGAGATGGCTGGTACAAGCAGCCTGAGTGAGACAGAAGTTGAAACTGATTACTGTAAGTCCGGTGACTTGAGTATTCACTACATGTGGAAGAAATGGAACCTGTTGGAACGCAATGCAAACTGGAACAGGTTCTGCCTTGTTCCTGTGGAGACAAATACGGATACCAGTACAGGAAGGATAACAAGCCTGAATCATGACTTGAGTGTTTCCAGCGCCCGTCTGGTTCGCGGAACAGGCAAGAAGGACAATCCTATCCAGATGCAGATATATTATTCGCGTACGGCAGTTGACTGAATTGGCATACCTTATATATAAAGTCTAATTAAGTATTCTATTCACGACGATGATGAAGTTTATTTCTTTGGGCAGCGGAAGCAGCGGTAACTGCTACTGTCTGGCTACGGAGAATACCTGTATCCTGATTGATGCAGGTATAAGCTTCAAGCATCTGAAGCGAATGCTGAAGGATAAGAATATCCGTCCGGATGATATCGATGCAGTTTTCATTACCCATGACCACGCCGACCATATCAAGGCTGTAGGTGATTTGGCAAATATTTGTAATATTCCAATATATGCGACCGAGGCTGTTCACATCGGTATTAACCGCAACTATTGCGTTACTTCAAAATTGACTGCAACTCATCAACGAATAATACAGAAGATGAATACGGTCAATGTCGGCGATATTTGCATTACGCCCTTTGACGTGCCTCACGACAGCAGTGACTGCGTAGGTTACCGTATTGAGAGTGGGGATACGGTTTTTTGTATAATTACTGATGTCGGCCATGTTACAGAGATTATCCGTCAGCAAGTAGGTGATGCTAATTATATTGTACTTGAGGCCAATTATGACGAGGATATGCTTATGATGGGTCCCTACCCTGCCTATCTTAAAGGACGTATTAAAGGTGAGAAGGGTCATCTGTCCAATAAGGACAGTGCAAGACTTGTGGCTGAATATGCATCACCTGCATTGAAACAGATTTGGCTGTGTCACTTGTCCGAGGAGAACAATCATCCGGAATTGGCACGTAAGACATACGAAAGTGTATTGCGCGAATATGGTATAATTGTCGGCCTTGATTTTGCGGTTGATGTGCTTAAACGCAAGGTACCAAGTGATATTATAGAGATTCTTTAGCAAACAAATGTTAAATTACAAGACATAAATGAACTTTTTAGCATAAACATTTGGCAGATACAGAAAAAGCCATTACCTTTGCACTCGCAAAATAAGAGACCATGCGTCCTTAGCTCAGTTGGTAGAGCAATTGACTCTTAATCAATGGGTCCAGGGTTCGAGCCCCTGAGGGCGTACAAAAGGGAATGACTTAGAAATAAGTTGTTCCCTTTTCTTTTACTTTAAAACAAAAACAAAAAATATAGATATGTATAGGAATAAAACTTGTGGTGAGCTTCGTCTTTCCAACGTAGGCGAAAAAGTTACACTTGCCGGGTGGGTACAGAGTGTACACAACCTGGGAGCTCTTACTTTTGTGGATTTGCGTGACCGTTATGGTATCACTCAGCTTGCATTCAACGAGGATGCTGCCGAGGAACTGAAGCAGACGGCCCAGAAGCTGGGGCGCGAATATGTTGTTCAGGCTACAGGTTTGGTTGCCGAACGATATTCAAAGAACAAAAACCTGCCAACTGGCGAAATCGAGATTATTGTCGAAACTCTCAATATCGTGAACGAATCTCTGACTCCTCCGTTTACTATTGAGGAGAACAGCGACGGTGGTGACGATCTTCGTATGAAATACCGTTATCTGGATTTGCGCCGTCCTGTTGTACGCAAGAACTTGGAACTGCGTCACAAGTTTGCCTTTGAGGTACGTCGCTATCTTGATTCTCAGGGTTTTCTGGAGATAGAGACTCCCATTCTGGTTAATTCTACCCCCGAGGGAGCACGTGATTTTGTTGTTCCCAGCCGTATGAATCCCGGTCAGTTCTATGCCTTGCCCCAGTCACCTCAAACATTGAAGCAACTGTGTATGGTGGCAGGTTTGGATCGTTATTTCCAGATATGCAAGTGTTTCCGTGACGAAGACCTTCGTGCTGACCGTCAGCCCGAATTCACCCAAATCGACTGCGAGATGTCATTTGTTGAACAGGAGGATATCCTGCAGATGTTCGAGGGTATGAGCCGTCATCTGTTTAAGACTTTGAAGGGAATTGATATCCCCGAACTGCCTCGCATGACATGGGCGGATGCAATGAAGTTCTATGGTTCAGACAAACCTGACACCCGATTCGGAATGAAGATTACAGAACTGAAGAACACCCAAAAGGACAATGCCAGTCAGGAATTGGTCGAAAGTATATTTCCCGAGTGCTTCCAGGTGTTTGACAATGCTGCATATATAGGAGCAATCTGTTGTGAAGGCCAGGCTGTCTATACACGTAAGCAGATTGACCAACTGACCGATTTTGTCAAGCGTCCGCAGATTGGTGCAAAAGGACTGGTATATGCTCGAGTGGAGGAAGATGGCAATGTCAAGTCAAGCGTTGACAAGTTCTATCAGCAGGATATCCTGCAGGTTCTGAAGGAAAAGATGGGTGCCAAGGCCGGTGACCTGATTCTCATACTGAGTGGTGATGATGCCATGAAGGTTCGTAAGCAGTTGTGTGAATTGCGTCTTGAGATGGGTTCCCGTATGGGCCTGCGTCCGAAAGACAAATTCAGCTGCCTGTGGATTGTTGACTTCCCGATGTATGAGTGGAGCGACGAGGAACAGCGCCTGATGGCTATGCATCATCCGTTCACTTCACCAAAGCCGGAGGATATTCCACTTTTGGATTCTGACCCAGCCAGCGTTCGAGCCAATGCATACGATATGGTGGTAAACGGCGTTGAAGTTGGTGGCGGTTCTATTCGTATTCATGATGCTAAATTACAGCAGAAGATATTCGAGATTCTTGGCTTTACACCCGAGCAGGCTCAGCAGAAGTTTGGTTTCCTGATGAATGCCTTCAAGTATGGTGCACCTCCTCATGGAGGCCTTGCTTATGGTTTGGACCGTTTTGTAAGCCTTTTTGCCGAGCTGGACAGCATCCGTGATGTAATTGCATTTCCGAAGAACAACAGTGGCAGGGATGTAATGTTGGATGCACCCGGCGTTATTGACCAGGTTCAGCTGGATGAATTACAAATTGCCTTAAACCTAAAGACTGATGAGTGAGCAGGAGTGCAAAAAGAAAAGCTGTGACTGGAGACCACGTGTACAACGTATTCTGAATACGGTGTTTATGGTACTTGCAGCTGCCGGTGTTGTCCAGTATTTCCTAAACGAAGGCGACCATAGTAAGGCACTTGCAATCATAGCTGTTGCTTTGTGTCTGAAGATAATTGAGTTTATGATTCGTTTTCTCGGATAAGGCGTGAAAAGGCTATCTTTCTTTCTCGTATTACTGTTGGCATGTACTTTTGTTCATGCCCAGGACCGTGCAAAGAACAGCAGGATCTGGGGACGTGATACGACAAAGACTGAAGTGAAGATTCCTATTGGACAATTCCAATGGAAAATAGATGAACGCCTGGGAACTGTCATTCCTGTCGTTAATCGCGACACGGCCGTCCACAATTTCCAAAACTGGAAGCTGAACGACGGAATGAATGGAGAATACTCGGACCTTGGTAATGTCGGCTCAGCGCGTCTTTCGCGTATATTCATGAACCGTAGGGAAGAGAGGGATATGATGTTCCTTTCTCCCTATGACTATTTCAGGGGTGGAGTAAGAGAATTCTATTTCACAAACACTCTGTCGCCAATAACGAATCTTGCCTATCACAGTATGGGCAACAAGATTACAGGCGAAGCGCGTGTACGTGCATATTTTGCCTCAAATATCAACAAGGTATCAGGCATAGGTTTCAAGCTTGACTACCTGTATGGCCGCGGATTATACTCTCAGCAACAGGTCAGTGAGTTCGGAGGTACCGTTTACGGTTACTATCGCGGTGACAAATACAATATGCATGCATATGTGAATGCCAATCACATGAAATGTGCCGAGAACGGAGGTATTACGGATGACAGGTATGTTGTTACTCCTGATATTTTCCAGCGCAGTTTTGACGATCGCGACGTGCCGGTCAGTCTCAATGACACATACAACCGAAACGACGATCAGACATATTATCTCTCACAACGATACAATCTGGGGTATTACAAGGAGAAGTTTGTTCCAGACAGCCTTAAGCCCAAACCTCCAAGCGGCGGCGATTTGCTTTTGGAACTCCCCGACAGTGTGCGTGAAATGCTGATGAAGGACTCTGTTGCCAGGAAACATGCTATTGATTCGCTGCTTGTGGATTGGGAATCCAAATTAGTAAAGCCCAAGGACTACATTCCTGTTGCAAGCATTATCCATACTTTGGATGTCCGTCATCTTGATCATACATTCTATGACAAGGGATATAACAAGGATTATTGGACACATTATTATCCCTACGGAACAGGAAGTATCGAGGATCATGCTACTGCACTCACAGTACGTAATACATTGGGATTCGCAATGTGCGAAGGTTTCCGTAAATGGGTAAAGATGGGTATAACCTTCTTTGCAACACACCAGTATCGCAGATATGGCCTGCCTACGTTGATTGACGGAGTGTCGTCTATGGGCAATATAAGCGAACACGATGTTCTGATTGGCGGGGAAATAAGCAAACGTAATGGCAAATTATTGCACTATGACGTTAATGGAGAGTTCTGCATTGTCGGAGAAAACGTCGGTGATATTGATATCGATGCACGTGGTGATTTGAATATAGGCTTCTCGCCAAAGGACAGCCTTAACCTGGATCTCGGCTTCAAGTTCCAGAATCAGAATCCAAGTTACTTCTGGCGTCACTATCGCAACACATATACCAAGTGGGATGATGATGATTTGTCCAGACAGGTAACACTGCGTCTGAATGCTGAGTTGAAATACTCCCGTACCAAGACACGTCTCAGGTTCGGATTTGCCAATATCACCAACTATACTTACCTGCAGATGGTAAACACACCAAAGGCAGGCGTAAGCCCAGGCAGTACAACACCATCCGATTTTACACACGATGCCTGCGTCTTACAGACACCGTCCAGTGTCCAGGTACTCAGTGCATCATTATTGCAGGACCTTTCATGGAAGATTATACACTGGGACAACGAGATTACTTATCAGCACAGTACGAATAAGCAGGCACTTCCTTTACCTGCAATAAACATATACTCTAATTTCTATTTGCTTTTCCGTATAGCCAGAGTCCTGCGTTGCCAGATAGGAACGGACCTTCGATTCTTCACAAATTATATTGCGCCTGACTATCATCCTGCTTCAGGTTTGTTCGCTGTACAGGACCCTGACAATGCACAGATTAAGTTCGGCTCATATCCAATTCTGAATGCCTATGCCAATTTCCACCTGAAACATTGCCGCATTTACGTAAATGTTGCACATGTTACCTGTGGCAGCGGCAATCGTTTCCTGGTACCGCATTACCCGATGAACGGGTTGAATATAAACTTCGGTCTCTCCTGGAACTTCTTTAATTAAGAACTATGACATTATGAAGCAGATATCGTGGGGTATAATCGGATGTGGCGAGGTTACTGAAAAGAAATCAGGTCCTGCCTTCTCGCTTGTTGACGGCAGCACAGTGGTTGCCGTAATGTCCCGCCGTGCAGAAAAAGCACGTTCGTATGCTGAACGTCACAATGTACCCAAATGGTATACTGATGCACAGACACTTATTTCAGACCCCAATGTCAATGCAGTATACATTGCAACTCCGCCCTCAAGCCACGTAACGTACGCCATTATGGCCCTGAAGGCAGGAAAGCCTGTGTATGTCGAGAAACCACTGGCAGCCTCGTATATGGACTGTCAGCGTGTCATACGCATTTCACGCGAGACAGGTGTTCCCTGTTTTGTTGCATATTACCGCAGATACCTTCCATATTTCCAGAAGGTCAAGGAACTGGTTGTAAACGGCAGCATAGGACGTGTCATCAATGTCCAGATAAGATTTTCCTGTCCTCCACGTGATTTGGATTACAACAGCACCTCCCTACCATGGCGTGTTCAGCGTGACATAGCCGGTGGCGGATATTTCTACGACCTTGCACCCCACCAGATAGATCTGCTTCAGGAGATTTTCGGGCCCATAGTTCACGTTGCCGGCTATCACGCCAACCGTGGAGGACTCTACAGCAGCGAAGATACAGTTTCAGCGGCATTCAGTTTCCAGGACGGTCTGCCAGGTAGTGGTTCCTGGTGCTTTGTCGGTCACGACAGTGCCCGTACGGACCGTATTGAAATAATTGGAGAGAAAGGCCAGATATGCTTCTCAGTATTTACATACGAGCCCATTGCACTTACGACTAGTCAGGGACGTCAGGAAATACGTGTACCCAATCCGCCTCATGTCCAGTTGCCGCTGATAGAGGAGGTTGTAAGGCATCTTCAGGGACGAAGCATCTGCAATGCAGATTGCGTTTCTGCCACATCGCCAAACTGGGTTATGGACAGAATTCTCGGAAAGCTTTGATTTTTTTCCGGCATTTTGCATCTTATTTCCACCCATTTATTTATCTTTGTGGTGAAAACTATAGTAAAAACACTAAACTAATACAAACATGGACAACGAACTAATCCGGAAATGCACAGCTACTGCACAGCAGTGGATTGACTCACCATTGTACGATGCCGAGACAAAGGCTGAGATACAGGCAATGCTTGATGCCGATGACAAAACGGCCCTCATTGACGCTTTCTACCAGAGCCTCGAATTTGGCACAGGCGGTTTGCGTGGCATCATGGGTGCCGGTACAAACCGTATGAACAAGTATATCGTCGGCGCTGCCACACAGGGTTTTGCCAACTATATCAACAAAGCTTTCCCCGAGGGCGGAAAGAGTGTTGTCGTAGGTCACGACTGCCGTAATAACGGTCGTATGTTTGCCGAAACTGTTGCAAACATTTTCTCAGCCAACGGTATCAAGGTTTATCTGTTTGAGAGCCTACGTCCCACACCCGAGGTCAGCTTCGCCATCCGTCATCTTGGCGCTGTAGCAGGTGTTAACGTAACCGCCTCGCACAATCCCAAGGAATACAACGGCTATAAGGCATATTGGAGCGACGGTGCACAGGTTATAGCTCCACACGACACCGGCATCATCGACGAAGTGAACAAAGTTGCTATCGAGGATGTTAAGTTCCAGGGTAATCCCGACCTGATTAAAATCATCGGTGGCGAAATCGATTATGACTATATGCAGGCCGTTCTTGAGGCTCGCGTAGATGCAGAAGTTATCAAGCGTCAGGAGAACCTGAACATCGTTTACAGCCCAATGCACGGTGCAGGACGTGTTATTACACCGCTTTGTCTGCGCAGTTGGGGATTCAAGAACATCAACGTGGTACCCGAGCAGATGGTTATCGACGGCAACTTCTCCACAGTTGTCAGCCCTAACCCCGAGAATGCTGAGGCAATGACACTGGGCATGAAATGGGGCACCAAGCTCAATGCCGACCTCGTTATTGCCAGCGACCCCGATGCCGACCGTCTTGCAATTGTATGCCGCGACCCCAAGGGCGAATGGATTATCATCAACGGCAATCAGACATGCATGATGTTCTGCTATTACATCATCAAGAACAAGATTGCGTTAGGTCAGCTCAAGCCAAGTGATTTCCTCGTCAAGACCATTGTTACAACCGAGGTGATTGCAGAAATCGCCAGGAAGAACAACGTCGAACTGCGTGACTGTTACACTGGTTTCAAGTGGATTGCACGCGAAATTGCCATCAGCGAGGGCAAGCAGAAATACATCGGTGGCGGAGAGGAAAGCTTTGGCTTCCTGCCATACGACAAGGTTCGCGACAAGGATGCTCCGGCAGCAATCTGCCTTATTTGCGAGATAGCCGCATGGGCCAAGGATCAGGGCAAGACCCTGTATGACCTGTTGATGGACATATACATCGAGTACGGCTTCAGTTACGAGCACACAATCAATGTTGTCAAGCCAGGCAAGTCTGGTGCTGATGAAATCAAGCAGATGATGGTTGACTTCCGTGGAAGCAAGGCTCCAAAGGAAATCGCAGGCAGTAAGGTAGTTGTCACCAAGGACTATCAGGCATTGACAGTAACTGACAGCAATGGCAACGTGAAACCACTTGACATGCCCGCAAAGAGCAACGTACTGCAGTGGTTCTGCGAGGACGGTACAAAGATCAGCGTCCGCCCGTCAGGAACAGAACCCAAGATTAAGTTCTACTGCGAATGCAAGGGTCAGATCGCTTGCGCCAAGTGCTATCCAGAAGAGATTGCAAAGGCACAGGCAAAGGTTGAAGAAATCAAGAAAAGCCTCGGTCTTTAGTATCTAAGAGACATAAAGCCGTATAATCCCTAACCTCACAAATGTGGAGTTAGGGATTATTTATAAATTCCTCCGCCTTGTCCAAAGTATCAATTTTGCCAACATCCATCAGACGCAAGTCAGGTTGTATGTAACCATAAATCGGGCACCTGTTGCATATTGACAGATAGAAATCGATAATACCGAATTTCTCCGGCCATTTATCCATAAGCCCAAGCAATCCTGTACTCATCTCGTGTATACCCGAGAAGGCGTACAAGAAGTAAGGACCTGAGCCGAACGGACGGAAGAAAGGTGAAATAATCCTGTTGGCACTGTCTACAGGTGCCGTATATGTCGGATCAAAAGCCTCGCGGACAGCAGGGAAAGGAGTCCTAACTTCACCCGTCTTGACATTTGTCCAGCCGACCAGACGCATATTCTCATCGAAAATCAGATAACGCTCGGTTTCACGCTCACTTACGACAAGTTTAGCCCCATTGGGTTCAATTTTTCCATCACCTGAATCTCTCAGCAGTTTCAAGTCAATATTGCTTAGGATATCCACATTGTGGATCAGGAAATATCCCTCGGGATTATTATCTTTCAGCAATTTGGCAGCATGGGCAATTCCGCCCCCTGTCTCCAACAGCTGTGCACGTTCGTCCGAACAGGTTATACTTATATCCGTATGCTCCTTCCGGTAATCCAAAAGCCAGTTCTCAAGCATATCGGCAAAGTGATATATGTTTACTACAAAATCATCATACCCTGCCGCTGCAAGTTTTTCGATTACATGCTGAATCAAGGGTTTCCCTGCAACAGGAACCAAAGCCTTGGGCATACTGTCTGTCAGTGGCTTAAGTCTTGTACCAAGCCCCGCGGCAAATATCATAGCCTTCATATAGCGTGGATTTTATTCTAATATCTGGTTAATATTCTGTTCACAGTGCGTGACTATTACCTTTATTCCGTATTTGTCATGCAAATGTTCGGCAAGATGCTGGGCACTGTATACACTTCGATGCTGACCACCCGTACACCCGAAGCAGAACATCAGATCTGTAAAGCCGCGTTTCATGTAACGCTCGACATGTGCATCAGCCAACTTGTAGACGCTCTCCAGGAAAGTGACTATTTCACCGTCATCCTCCAGAAATTTGATAACAGCCGGATCCAATCCGTTTATACCCTTGTACGGTTCATAACGGCCCGGGTTATGCGTAGAGCGGCAGTCAAATACGTAACCGCCACCATTGCCGCTGGCATCCTCGGGAATACCCTTCTTGTACGAGAAACTGAACACACGCACAACCAATGGACCCTGTCCGTCATATTTGGAAACACTTGCAGTAAGTGCTTTGGGTCTATCCTTGCTTCTGGCAACCATCTCACCCAGCACCTGCCTCAGGTAGGGATATGGACATGCGTCAGGATTCCTAAGCAGAATATCCAGATTGTCTATTGCCGGTGCAATACTGTCCAGGAAATGTTTCTTCCGTTCAAAAAATCCGCGGAAACCGTACGCACCCAAAACCTGCAACAGACGGAACAGAACCCAATGCGGAAGACTTTTGCGGAAAGCCTCCTCGTCTATATCTGCATACTTTTTCAGGGAATCCATATATACACCCGTCAACTCCCCACGCAGTTCGTCCGAATACAATGCACTTGCCTGCCACAGGAACGAAACCAGGTCATAGTGTACAGGACCAAGCCTGCCACCCTGAAAATCTATGAACGCAGGCATATCCTCAGCGTCCAGCATTACATTGCGTGCCTGAAAATCCCTATACATAAAACCGCGAAGAGTTTCCCCCGACAGGTCGTCAGCCATTTGACAGAAACACTCTTCCAGTTTCACCTCATGAAATTCAACTCCCGTGGCTTTCAGAAAACAATACTTGAAATAATTCAGGTCAAACATCACGTTAGTCCTGTCCATTTCACGCTGAGGATAGCATTTGTCAAAATCCAGCCCTACCATACCGTTCATCTGTATGTCCGGTAAGCGGCATATTGTACGCCTTAGCAGTTCAATGTCCGCAGCACTGTATTTTCCACCTGCCTTACGCCCGCATTCCAAAGCCTGGAACAGTGACCTGTTTCCCAAATCAGTTTGCAGATACCTGAGTCCGTCTTCACTCACTGCCAGTACCCTTGGCATAGGCAAACCGCGTTCTTCAAAATGATGTGCCAGGTAGCAGAATGTCCTGTTCTCATCCAGGTTATTGCCTACTGCACCGATCAGCGTACTACCGTCCTGAGCCGTTATTCTGAAATACTGGCGATTACTGCCGCCACCAGGTATCTGCACAATATCAGCAGCATCCTCATTCGAGTATTCCCTGTATAATTTCCTAAGCAGTTCCATTTAGCACAATCTTGTTAATGCTGTATATTATTAATCTTGTTACGTACGGCAAATATGTTCATCAACGATACAATGCCGAACAACACACCTCCCAATATCAGTGTAGGCAGAACCTTTCCCTCCTGCATATCCGGGAACATAGCCCATAGCATACGCATATACCATCCACGCAAAGCAAACAGAATACCCAAGGCTATCAGCAAAACTGCGATATTCATGAATACCGTCAGCAGCTGATATGGCAGCGATACACGCGCTGTCGTATATCCAAGCAGCAACAGGTTCTGCAATTTGACTGTATTCTTCTGAACCAGCAGATATATGCTCAGCATCAGGATATAGAAACTCAGTATTGAAATCAACAATCCTACACTCATAATCACGGCACTTACAATCTTCAGGAAATAAGTCATGCGCGATGCATCCAGCTTATCCTCCTCGATTTCATACCCGTGCTGTTTCATATACGTAGTTATGGCACTGTCCGTAGGATTGGCTACAGACATAATCACTCTTGTCGGGCATGTATCTGCATCAGGAGCAAAACGCCCGTTGCTCCAATGCATAAACTCCATCGGAACCAGGATTGTATTCAGCCGTGAGCTGAAACCGATTACCCTACCCTTCATGCGCTGCTCCAAGCCATGACCACGCAAGACCACAGTCATTCCGATTTGGGAAACCACACCCTCGTTCATCTTCGGCAGCGAATGGCTCTGAGCAAACCCGAAGTTATATATTGCCAGATAAGTGCGAGGCAGGATAATAGGCACCTCCTCCTGGCCCTCACTCCATTTCCATTCGCTCCTGTCCGTGTCGACAAACTCATCCGGAACAGCCTCGAAAAACATTTCGGTACCGAACTGCTCCACATTATCAATACCTATGTAGCAGGCAACCTTGTACTGACTTGCGACAAATCCCGCAACACTGTTTACAAAGGAACATTTTCCCAAATCCTCAATCTCTCCGGATGTAAACGAACTTGTCTCTCCGCCTGTCAATCCTCCCATCGTACTGATACGCTTGGAAGCTATCAGATAGTCATCATGAATAAAACTGTCCTTGGATGTAAATACAGGTCCCAGGTCCTGATAGAACTGCATTGCAAGCAGCACTATCAGCATACCCATCAAGTTTGCGACAAAGAATCCTGCAAGCTGCAATACACTTATATGCTGGCGCAAAAGTTTCCAAATCAACCCCATACCCTACAACTTGATAATATAGTCATACTTCAGGTTACTCATGTGCTTTCCTATGCTCGTAACAATCATACCCGCACCCTGTTTCACAGCCTCCTCATGCATAATATCAGCCATAATGCACGAATTATCTTCATCCAGATGCGATATAGGCTCATCAGCGACGATAAAGTCAAAAGGCTGAACCAAAGCCCTTATCATAGCAACCCTCTGCTGCTGACCGTAGCTCATCAGCCCCAGGCGACAATCCGTTTTGTCTTCTATGCCAAGACGCTCAAACCACCCCCTTATCTCTGCATCCTGCTTATGTCCCGTCAGCTGGTTCTTTATTGCTATATTCTCCCATGCCGTCAGTTCAGGAAACAAACGCAATTCCTGGAACAGGAGCGAAATGCTCCGCTTTCTTATCTCCGCCCACCTTGCGTCACCGTAAGACCTGATATCCTCGCCGTCAAACAGTATACGGCCGCTATAGTCATTCCTGTATCCAATAATATAGCTGCACATCGTACTCTTGCCGGTGCCGCTTGCAGCCTCCACCAAATAAGTCCTGCCTTTGTCAAAGGCAATGTCATGCCTCCACACATCGCTTGTCAGACACTTGTTGCCGGCAAATACGGCAGGCACGACATTCTCAAGGGTTATTCTATCCATTTGCCAATTATATCGTTCAAATCCGAGTTCAGGTTCCACTCCAGCCAAGCCCCTTCGTCATCTATGCGGAAACACATACTGCCTATTTCGCACAGGGAACTGTAAACCCTGTTCGAATAACCCAATGCAGCCAGCAGAGGAGCAGCTACGTTCCACATCGATTCCGTATCAACCCTCAGATACAATTTACTGCCACGGATTTCGCTATAAACACTTTGCAGGGTCGTGTTGGGATTGAACCCCGTTGTATTCGGAATCAGCTTTGCAGAATTTGTCACATACAGGGTATTTGCATCAGCCATACCGATATGCGCAGCTATAACATCCCTGTTCCATTCACGTTCGTTCTCCATGAATTTCCCGTCCGTTACATGCGCAAGCAGCAGATACGAGAACCTGTGCAGGCTCAACTCCGGAATACTCACACACACATCACCGTCGGTGGCATTCAGCATCATGTCAGCATCCACGTTCATATTAAGCCCCATCAAAGCCGCTCTTGACAGCTCGTTCTTGCGCAGGAAACAAAGCAGGTCTTCACCCTTCACCCCCATGCCGAACCATATAACAGGCTTCGAACCCGTTATGCTCAGCATACTTGCATCCATCGGTTTCATGCAGTCAAGCAGTTCCTCCAGATGCCTGTTTACCAATGACGATCCTGTCACTACACGCGAATGAAGGCAAACCTGCTTATCCTTCACCTTTCCTTCCAGGGCAATCTCAACCTTGGACATATCGAATCCCTCTGGCAAACCCGGAACAATCACATTACGGATTCGCCCTGGCAAAGCCTCCATAGTCAGACGCACGGCCAGAGGTACATTGCTTCCGTCAATACTGTCAAGCAAGGCACAGCCCTCAGATTCCTTGTCCATCAATGATATCATCTCGTCCTGCAGAACCTCGTCCTTCAACGAAGCCATAGGACCCATCATCAATACACGCTTCGAATCATGACAGGCAACAAAGCTACCAATCATACCAAAGGTCAAGCCCCGTCGCGTACGTCTGTCACTGAGACAATCATCCAGGTCATCATCATCCGACACCAATGCAGCAAAACCCACGTTGCCCGACTTTGTAATAAAACCGTATACCTTGCTTGCAAAGTCAATACCCGTACGGTTATCAATATTCTTCAGCTTACTCTCGTCAATGTCAGCCTCACCTATCAACCTGCGCACATCCAGTACTGCAACACCCGTGGCATCGTCAGGAACCATCGACCTTGCGTCACCGTCACGGAAAAACACACAATACAAGATCACATTCGCCATCAGGACAGCCACCACTGCCAGCACGATAACAACTCTTCTATTCATTGCCAGATAAAAACAAATTCATAAACATTCTACTCCTACACCTGGTTTCTCATCTGCATCATGTGAACTGCCGCCAGGGCTGCCGTCTCAGTACGCAAGCGGCTACGCCCCAGAGATACCGAAACATATCCGTTTTCCTCCGCCAGACGCACTTCGTCGATAGAAAAGTCACCCTCAGGACCGATCAGCACCGTCGCATCCTCGCCCGCCTTCAATACATCAAACAGGAAAGGTTTCACATCCGGCATCCCGCATTTGACATCCTCCATATCGTAGCAATGGCAAATGAACTTCTGACCTGGCCGCTCTGCCGTCACAAACGACTTGAAGCCCTGCATCCCGTTCACGACAGGCTTCCATGCCTTACGGCTCTGCTTCATTGCCGCTACGACAATCTTTTCGATACGTTCCGTCTTTACGACACGACGTTCCGAGAACTTGCAGTCAAGGAATGTCAGTTCATCAAAGCCCACTTCCGTAGCCTTCTCTGCCAGCCACTCAATACGCTCGTTCAGTTTGGTAGGCGCCAAAGCTAGATGGATATGACCCTTCCATGCCGGCTCCTGACGTTCTTCCTCCAACACACGGTAAGCACAGTGATGATTAGACACAGCCGTAATCTCTGCACGACAGAATGTCCCCATGCCGTCCATCAGCCACAGTTCGTCACCCTCCTTCATCCGGAGCACACGAACGGCATGCGACGTTTCCTCCTTAGGCAGTTCTCCCAGGGAAATGTCCGGCTGATAGAAATAGCGTTCCTCCTTCATTTAGCCCTATTCTCACGGAAGATGATCGTAAACAGGACGAATACCACAAGAGCATATGCCGAGAATATAAACCAGCAGGTCCTCCACATGGGCAGGTTGGTTGCAGCGTCAGCCCCGAAGTCTACGAAATGATTTACAATAGCTTGAGCCGACAGGGTTCCTATTGTAGCACCCAAGCCGTTCGTCATCATCATGAACAGGCCCTGGGCCGAACTGCGAATGTCAACATCCGTATTCTGGTCGACATACAAGGCACCGCTCACATTGAAGAAATCAAATGCCACTCCGTAAACCAGACAGCTGATGATAAACATCCACACACCTGGGCCTGTATCGCCAAGACCGAAGAATCCGAAACGCAGTACCCATGCAAACATGGCAATCATCATGACCTTCTTGATACCGAATTTCTTCAGGAAATACGGAATCAGCAGAATACAGCAAGTCTCGCTTATCTGGGAGATGGAAATCAGGATGTTCGCATGTGTTGCACCGAATGTGTGTGCAAATTCCCTTATGCCCTTGAACGACGTAATAAACGGATTGGCGTATCCGTTCGTAATCTGCAGGCTCACACCCAGCAGCATGCTGAATATGAAGAATATCGCCATACGATAGTCTTTGAACAGTTTGAATGAATCAAGTCCAAGAGCCTGCACAAGCGAATTGCCTCCCACGCTCTTCTCTGCATCACCCTTAACAGGACATGCAGGCAGCGTCAAACTGTATGCGGCAAGAACAAGACTCAGGATGCCGCTCCACATAAACTGACCGGAGTTAACCTGCAATCCCCTTACAAGCAAACCATACAGGAACTGGTTTTTGCCTGCCAAACCGGCAAAGAAATTATGCAGGGCAATTTCAATCGAAGCAGGATCAAATAACTGGAAGTCAACTCCCATGTTATGTAGCCAGTTAAGACTGAATATAGATACGAACAAAGACAACAGGCCTGCAAAGCCGGCATCCACAATCCACATGCTTATAATAAAACCGATTGTTCCGAATATACGGATTGGAGGGAAAGCCTTCACCGTATCCAGTTTTTCCTGTGTCAGTGCATTAAAGGCAACAGAGTTACTCAATGCCAGCGTAGGCATATAGAATGCAACGCTCAATGTGTACAGCATAAACAGCGGAGCCACGTCAAAACCGCGCTGCATGCCATACCATCCGGCAGCAATCATGAATGCACCCGCTATCAGATGACACAGGCTCAACAGTTTCTGTGCCTGCATCCACCTGTCAGCAACAATACCCATCAAAGCAGGCATGAATATGCTCACGATACCCTGAATGCTGTAAAACCAGCCGATAATGCTGCCGTGACCGGCAAAGCCCAAAAAATTACCCATTGATGTCAGGTAAGCTCCCCAGACGGCGAACTCCAGGAAGTTCATCAATGTCAGACGAAATTTGATATTCATATTATTTTAGATTTAAGTTCTATTCAACATACAGCACAAGACCCTTCAGGTACTCGCCCTCGGGATGATAGATATTTATCGGATGATCTGCCGGCTGGTGCAGCTGGTGCAGGATACGTACATTGCGCCTTGCCTGAGCTGCAGCCGTGAAAATAGCCGTACGGAACTGGTCCTTGTTTACTGCCTGTGAGCACGAGAAAGTAAACAATATGCTTCCCGCAGGCATCTTCTCCAATGCACGGGCGTTCAGCCTCGTATATCCCCGCAACGCCTGTTTCAGTGCATCACGATGCTTGGCAAATGCCGGCGGATCCAGGATTACCAGGTCATACCTGCCATCCATTTCCTCAATAAAGCGGAAGGCATCCTCGGCAAAAGCCTTATGTCTCGTGTCCCCCGGAAAATTCAGCTCGATATTGGCACGCACCAGGTCTACAGCCTTTGCGCTGCTGTCAACACTATGCACCAGTTCTGCACCGCCACGCATCGCATATACGCTGAAACCGCCCGTATAGCAAAACATATTCAGCACCCTGCGACCCTTAGCGTAAGACTCCAACAAAGCACGGTTATCACGCTGATCTACAAAGAATCCCGTCTTCTGACCCTTCAGCCAGTCAATATGGAATTCAAGTCCGTTCTCCACAGCTACATTGTTGTCCGTACTGCCGTATATGAAGCCGTTCTCCTGGCCAAGCTCTGCCTTGTAAGGCAATGTCGTCTCGCTTTTGTAGTATATTGCCTTCAGTTCATCGCCCATGACCTCCTTCAGTGCCTCGGCAACCAGCATACGGTCCTCGTGCATGCCCACACTGTGAGCCTGCATCACAGCCGTACTGCCGTACATGTCTATGATCAGCCCCGGCAGAAAGTCACCCTCGCCATGTACCAGGCGGTACATATCATTACGGCATTCCCTGCTATACCCGGCACCGGTTCTTACAACACCTGTCTTTTTCCTTACGTCCATGGCGACAGCCAGACGTCGGGCATAGACCCCCCTGTCAATCACCTCGTCATCAAAACTCAGCACACGCAGGGCAATACTCCCTATCTGCCAGTGTCCCACAGCCACAAAACGGCCCTCGTCATCCAGGACACGCAACTTGTCACCTTCCCTGGCATCACCCTCTATATGATGTACGGCACCCGAGAAAACCCACGGATGCCTGCGTCCAAGACTCTCAGCCTTGCCCTTCTTCAGGTACAGGTTCCGGTATAATTTCACACACATATCCTTCATTCTTGATTCTGTTCAGTTCATTGTATATCCTGATGCAAGCCCACGCATCCGTTGCAGCATATCTCTTCTGCTTCTCGTTCAGCACATCAGCCTCCCAGTTGCTCAGCTGCTGCGACTTGCTTATCCTGCAGCCGAACAGGTTCGCATACAATTTGGCAAGCGACATATCCGTAATGCCGAATTCCCTGACCATCTGCTGCAGCTCCACATAACAGCACGGCGCTATGCTCCTACGCCTGCCCAGCTGCCTGAAATCATCCTGAAGCGACAGCCCTATCTTCAGCACATCGCTGCTCTGCAGCAAGTCTACCAGGCAGTCAGGCAAACCAATATGGTTCAGGCGGAACAGAAAACACGTGTCCAGCGTCGACACCTGCATCAATGCCACAGGATTCATCTTGCGACCCTTTTTGAACACAGGCCTTGTCTCGGTGTCAACACCCACAATCCTCTGGTGCATCAGGAACTCTGCCGCCTTCCTGGCCTCCAGTTCCGAATCTATCGTGATTATGCGCCCGTCAAACTGCACCGGTTCCAATCCCGGAATCAGTTTTTTGTCAAAGCGCGATACAATCTTATTCATTGGGTACAAATTTACAAAAAAAATGATAAAATCAGTTCAAATACCGATTTTTTCCATTATTTTTGCACATGAAAAAACATCACGATATACATGGCAAAGACCAATCAGGATAAAAATTCACGCAAAAAAGGCAAGGGTAGCTCCAACGGCTCAGCAATACAAGGCATGCGCACCCTGTGGAACGAGATGAACGCAGAACCCAGCGACAACACCGGTCAGGGAATGTCCAAGGGCGAACTCATCCGTTTTGCCTTCGGTGCAATACTCTTTCTCGTCAGTTGCTTCATACTTCTCAGCATAGCATCACACCTTGTTACGGCAGGTGCAGATGACGGTTTTCCCAAGTATCCCGGAGCTCGTGCAGCCAATTGGATGGGCGAATGGGGCCTTGGCACAGCACGTTTCTTCATCGACCGCTGCTGGGGCGTTCCGTCTTTCCTGATACCGCTTTTCCTCCTGGCCACCTCCCTGCGCATAATGCAGATATACAAGGTACGCCTGTGGAAATGGTTCCTCAACTGCGCCATTATCATGATATGGCTTTCGGCATTCGGATACTACATACAGGACCTGCTTCCCGACACCACACGCATCAGCCTTCACGGCAACATAGGCGAGGCAGAAGTCGAGCTCCTCAAGGACAAGGTAGGCTCTGTAGGTGCATTCTTTGCACTTATAGTCGCTGCAATCGTCTACATGATATACCTCTCGAGCGAGACAATCATCTGGGTACGACGTCTATTCCACCTGCGCATCAAGCAGAACACCCGGCAGGGCGATATACTCGACGGCGAGGACATCGACCCCAATGACCTGTTCGAGAACGCTGCCAATCAGCCTTATACAGGCCTGACTCCCGACGAGACGGCCACCACCATCGAATTCCATGACCTCGACAAGCTCGAAGCAGAAAAACTTGCCTCAAGTCCGGATTCAATGGAAATGGAAGTTCAGTTCAACGACCCGGAGAGCAAGCCTGAACAGGAAGGCAAATATCCCGATATGGAAATACACAAGGGTCAGGAGGAAGCCGAAGCCGACCTCGATGACCTGCGCACCCTTGAGCCATACGATCCCAAGCTGGATTTGGAAAACTACCAATACCCCACCATCGACCTGCTCAAGCATTACGACATCGACACCTCTATTGATATGGAGGAACAGCAGCAGAACAAGAACCAGATTATCAGGGTTCTCAGCGACTTCGGAGTCAAGATCAGCAGCATCAAGGCAACCGTAGGTCCCGCCATTACCCTGTACGAGATTACACCTGCCCCAGGCGTCCGCATCTCCAAGATACGCAACCTCGAGGACGACATAGCCCTGAGCCTGCGTGCATTGGGCATACGTATCATAGCACCTATTCCCGGCAAGGGAACAATAGGTATCGAGGTCCCCAATGCCAAGCCGCAGATTGTATCCATGGAAAGCATCATCAACTCGCGCAAGTTCCAGGAGACACAGTTCGAGCTTCCCATGGCACTCGGCAAGACCATCACCAACGAGATATACATGGCAGACCTTGCCAAGATGCCACACCTTCTTGTCGCAGGTGCCACCGGCCAGGGTAAGTCCGTAGGTCTCAATGCCATCATCACCTCGCTTCTATACAAGAAACACCCTGCCGAGCTCAAGATAGTCATGGTCGACCCCAAGAAGGTAGAGTTCAGCGTCTACAGCCCCATCGTCAACCACTTCCTTGCACAGGTCGAGGGTAACGAGGACGACGAGCCCATCATCACAGATGTACAGAAGGTCGTACAGACGCTCAAGAGCCTCTGCATCGAGATGGACACACGCTATGACCTGCTCAAGAAAGCCGGTTCGCGCAACATCAAGGAGTACAATCAGAAATTCAAGTCACGCCAGCTCAATCCCAAGAACGGACACCGCTTCATGCCATACATCGTCGTCATCATCGACGAGTTCGGTGACCTTATCATGACAGCCGGCAAGGAAGTCGAGCTGCCTATCTGCCGCATTGCACAGCTGGCACGAGCTGTAGGCATACACATGATTATCGCCACACAGCGTCCGACCACCAACATCATCACAGGTACCATCAAGGCCAACTTCCCCGCACGCATTGCCTTCAAGTGTACCGCCATGATTGACTCGCGCACTATACTCGACCGCCCGGGTGCCCAGCAGCTTGTCGGCAAGGGCGATATGCTCATCCTTGCAGGAAACGAGCCCGTCCGCATACAGTGCGCATTCGTCGATACCCCCGAGGTCGAGGCTATTACACATTACATAGCATGCCAGCAGAGCTACAATCATCCCGCAGTACTGCCCCCTGTACCTGTTGACAGCGACGACTCCGATACAACCGATGTCGATATGGACAAGCTCGATCCTATGTTCGAGGAAGTTGCACGACTCGTCGTACAGACACAGCAAGGCTCCACATCCATGATACAGCGCAAGTTCTCAATCGGTTACAACCGTGCAGGACGTCTGATGGATCAGCTCGAGGCAGCAGGCATCGTAGGTCCTGCACACGGCAGCAAGCCACGCGAGGTAATCGTACGCGGAGACATGGAACTCGACACCCTGCTGATGAATATGAAATAACGACAACCGTATGAAAAGGACACTGTTTACCATACTGTTCACCGCCATAGCATATATTGCATGCCTTGCACAAGGCAAGCCCGCCCCCATGGAGCTCCTCGACAAGACATGCGCCATACTCAGCCAGAGCGGAGGCGTTACCGGACAGTTCACCGCAACCACTTTCCAGGGTACCTCACCCCAGAACACCACCAGCGGTTCGATGAGCATCATGGGACAGAAATACGTCCTCAAGACGCCCGACATGTCCACATGGTACAACGGCAGGAAGCAATGGACAATGATAGCAGGTACCGACGAAGTCAACGTAACCGTCCCCACTGCTGCCGAGCTCTCACAGTCAAGCCCCGCCGCATACCTTGCACTATACAAGCAGGGATACAAGCTCAGTATCCAGGGCACTACCCTGCGCAACCGCAAGGCATGGGAAGTTACCATGAAGGCACGCAAGAAAGACCGTCAGCCCAGTCAGGTAGTCGTAACAATCGACGCACAGACAAACCACCCCATGTGCATCCGCGTAAAATACCGCAACGACTGGTCACGCATAGCAATACACAACCTGCGTACCAACAGCAAACTCAGCGCCGGCGATTTCGAATTCCCCGCAAGCCAGTATCCCGGAGTCGAGATAATAAATATGAACTGATAATACAACACACACGTATATATGAAAAAGATACTGTTCCTCCTAACGGCAATGCTAATGGTCAGCCTCGGCAGCTATGCACAGGCAGACAAGATCATCGGCGTCTACAAGACCGTCCGCAACGGCGTTAACTCCAAGGTGCGCGTTACCAAGAAAGGCAATACCTATCAGGCACAAGTCATCTGGGTGGACAACCTCCACAACCCCGACGGCACAATCAAGCGCGACGACAAGAACCCCGATGTCAGCAAGCGCAACACACCTGCCGACAAGATTGTCATTATCGAATCAGTAACATACACCGACGAAAAGTGGGAAAAAGGCCGTATCTACGACCCAACCAAGGGCAAGACATACAAGGTCGTACTCGACTTCAAGTCACCCACCACACTCCGCGTCCGCGGCTACATAGGCCCATTCAGCGAAAGCATGTACTGGACCAAGATAGAATAGATCTTTGATTTTATAGACATAGGCCGTACCGGTTAGATTGGGATTCTCATCAATTAATTATCTGAAACGAGCCAAGTTACAACTGCCAATGGCGGGCCACATTCCCTCGGGAATCTGTACTGCAGACGGTGGATTACAAAGGCAGCTGACAGCTCAAATCCTATTTAGCAAGGAGTTTCATCACATCATCGGTACGGCTTTTTTATGCCAATTCGAAAAAAAGTGGAGCCTAAATTTGGAACTTTCTGTGAAAAGCCTTACCTTTGCACCGCTTTTGACACATAAAGCCGCTACAACCTAGCGTTCGGAGAGATGGCAGAGTGGTCGAATGCACCGGTCTTGAAAACCGGCGTACTTAACGGTACCGGGGGTTCGAATCCCTCTCTCTCCGCAAACAAAAGAACAAGAGATACCAAATTGGTATCTCTTATTTTTTTGTTAATACCAATCAA
>JAFZVW010000059.1 GCA_017617635.1 Bacteroidaceae bacterium
ATGAACAGGGTGCATTGTTCTTGCTGCAGCTGACGAACAACAAGATTTTGTATCGGAACATCAGCCGCGACCCAAAGCGTCACGGCGAGTTCATCGAGTTCAAAATCAAGCGCTATCTCCAATACCGTCTGCAAGACCTTACTCACGAGGAGGTACAGGACATGCAGCGGAAGGTCGATAGCATAGCAGCGGAACACGCGCTTGACAAGGCTACATCATCTCCTGAAGGGGATAAAGAAGCTTTGTCTGAGGGCGAACAGTTCCGCGCCGGAAAGCGTGCCGACCACGACACGCTGCCGCCTGAAGTACAGGCTCTCTTCGTCGAGAACGCCAACATCATGCGAAAGATACGCGAAGTGCACATGCAGCTGCGCAATCTCTCGACACAAGCTTCTACCTGCCCGGATTCCGACCGCTATCCGTTCCTCAAAGAGTTGATTGAACTGGATAAGCGGTATCATCATAATTGGCAGGAGTACGATAACTATTCCGCTGCTTCTCCTGAAGCAACGAATAGTTCCAAAGCTGAAGTCATCCTTGCCGAGGAAACACGGCAAGAGCAGAAGAATATCCTTCGGCAGGTCAACCTGACCAAAGGACGGTATAAGAAGAATCCTTCAGCGGAACTGAAGGACAAACTGGCTTCGCTGTACGAACAGCTCACCGCACCATCGGATAAACTGACTGCCGAACTCAAAGAGTTGGGAGTCATCTAAATCTTCGTTCAGTTCAAATAACTTTAGTTTTTTGCAACATGAAAACAACAGTCAAAATTCAGTATTTCATTGCCGTGGCTGCTTTCGTCGCAGCCGTCGGATTTGGCATCGCAGGGTTCATCACCCCTCCTCCTGGGGAGGTACATGACTCTGTCTTGTACCTCATAGCTCAGTTCTTATTGCTCACTGCATCTATACTGGGTGTAGGTGCTATGTTCGCATCACAGAAAATGTCTTTGCAGAAGAAACTGCTACAGACTCAAGGAAAGGAGGAGGATGACAATGCGAGCAATCAATGAAATCATCGTCCATTGCTCGGCTACACCGGAAGGCAAGGACTTCACGGTAGCGGACATCACTCGCTGGCACAAGGCAAGGAAGTTCCGGACGATAGGTTATCACTACGTGATCTATCGTGACGGAAGCATCCACGCGGGCCGTCCGCTGGAAGAAACTGGAGCGCATTGTGTGGGACACAACAGGCACTCCATCGGCATCTGCTACATCGGTGGCTGTGCCACTGATGGCAAGACACCAAAGGATACGCGCACTCCCGAACAGAGGGAAGCACTTGCGAAACTCCTTGCAGAACTTCACAGGCGCTTTCCTCATGCCTCATTGCATGGGCATCGGGAGTTTGCAGCGAAAGCTTGCCCTTCATTCAATGTGAAGGAGTACAAGCATTTGTTCCTCTCTATGATACTCGCTTGTGCGTGTCTCTTCTTCTCTGCGTGTCGTACCACGCAGTGGACGCTCGAAGAAAAGGTAGATAGTACAAGACTGGAAACAGCTTCTACATCTACCACTTCTCTCGCTACGGACAAGTTCATTCAGAATCTTGTCCTGAATATCGACAGCATCGTGCTTACGTCGCTGTCTGTGTCGCAGGTGCCAGAAGGTGACAATGAAGCAAGTGTCATCGATCACACTTCTGACATCAGCGACAGGTTTCCTTGTTCGGGTATTGCCCTCACAAGTTCCTCGCTACCGCGCAATAGGGCTACGATACCGCTTGGAAGAAACACAAAGGTTGTTGTTCACGGCTTGCGCCTGGAGTCTAACACTGCCGACAGCAGTAGCGTAAAGACAGAGGTCACAAACGATAACACGCTGCATTCCAGTTATCACTCGAAAGCAAAAGCGAAAGAAAAGAAAGTGCCATCGATACGGTGGCCACTCTCTTTAATAGCCATAGCCGCCATCGTGATAGCGGCAATAGCTTGGCTTATCCGTAAATGGATGGTGTCTTCATAGCGTCCTCCGCTTGTTCTCCTACGGCAACAAACAAGGAGCAGTGCCAATAGTAAGTGTTGGCTCGCTTCACGGCGAAGAGGATATGGGGCTGTATCACATTCGGTGACACGTCACTGAATAAGATGCAGCCCTTTTCATATCCTGTCCGCTGTGGCTCACTGGCACACACACTATGGGCACCGATGCTCTCTGCTTCTTGTTTATTCTGCCTCCGTTTCCCTGCACTGCTGTTGCTATGGACATCATCCTATTCTTTACGGATTCCCTCGATATGCCGTAACACCTTCCCGTGCTATGGATTTCATCTATACGCTGGGGAAGGCATTACCGCACATCGGGGATAACACGCGCACACGCGATATATAATTGGTACGGGCAAGTATGAAAGTGGTGATAGAAAGGGGTTTCTGTCAGCACTTTCATACACGCCCGACAGCATCTTACCGCACAATGGGGCAATGGGTAGGCGCAAAGTGCCGTTACCCCTTTGCCCTTTTCGGGGTGATAATGGCGCACAAAGGCGGTCAGCAAAAGCATAGACCTTGAAGCCTTGTTTTTTAGTGCAACCTTTTGCCGTTTCGGGCGATGTTGCAACCCTTTGCCCTTTCGGGGTGATAATGGCGCACAAAGGCGGTCAGCAAAGGCATAGACCTTGAAGCCTTGTTTTTTAGTGCAACCTTTTAGCCTTTTCGGGCGATGTTGTAACCTTTTGCCCTTTCGGGCGATAGTGGCACACGCAAAGGCAGACAACAAAAGCGGAGACTTTTGCCCTTTTCTCGTGGTGCGACTTTTTGCGCTTTTCGGGAAGCCTTTTTCTCACGCATAGACTACATATTCCGCTCGGAGACGAGGGGCAGAAGGTCGGGGCGATGCAGGGCGGTCGGGGGCTGCTCTCGCGGAAACAAGGGGAAAATCCTTTTCCCCTTGACCCCATTGTGATGATTATCAGCCAGTTAGATTTTTGAGTCCTTGAAAATGCCACAAATCTCTTAAAGCCCATCATTTATTTCTGTGTTTCGGGCTTCCAAAAGCCGCTTTTTCCATCGTTCTACCGCTGTTTTACCGTCTTTTCCTGGCTGCTTCTGAAGCGGTATTTTTGCGGTGATTTCTATTTATTCATCGTAAATCGTTGCAAAAATGAGTGATATGACATCGAAAGCAACTGTGGAGTTGCTTATCAATGGACAACAGGCGCAACAGACGCTTAACCAACTGCGGCAAAATGCACTGCAGCTGGAAACGGCTATCGCCAAGGCTGCAGCTACGGGCAACAAAACCGACCTGAAGCGCCTGCGTAAGGAACTCACGGACACCAAAAGGCAAATCCGTGAGATGGAGTCGGCTACGCAGCAGGTGGAACACGTACTGCGCAACCTCGACAAGGCTACGCCCAGGGAACTAAACAAGACGCTCCAAAACCTGAACCGCCAACTCGAATATATCGAGCGTGGCAGTGAGGCTTGGAAAGCGCATACGGAGAAAATCAAACGGGTGAAAGCGGAGTTGAAGGCTGTCAATGACCAACTGAGGGACAGTGAAGGGATGTGGTCACGCTTTAACCAGACCATGAACAACTGGCAGGCTACCATCGTAGGTGGTGCCGCTGCTGTCACCGGTCTTGTCATGGCTGGACGCTCTGCCGTGAAAGCGTATGCGGACATGGACGCTGAAATGGCGAATGTGCGCAAGTTCACGGGAATGACAGCGGAACAGGTTGAGCTGCTGAATGAGGAGTTCAAGAAGATTGACACACGAACAGCCCGTGAGGATTTGAACAAACTGGCAGAAGAAGCAGGTAAGCTGGGAAAGACATCACAGGAGGATGTGCTTGGCTTTGTCCGTGCTGCCAATCAAATCAACGTGGCTCTGGATGAGCTGGGCGACGGGGCGACGCTGACACTCTCGAAGCTGACAAACATCTTCGGGGACGAGGATCGCTTGGGAACGGAGAAGGCCTTGCTTGCCGTGGGTTCTGTCATCAATGAGCTTTCGCAGAACTGTACGGCATCGGCTCCTTATCTTGCGAACTTTGCTCAGCGCATGGCAGGTGTCGGCGCACAGGCTCGTATGACCATCCCTGAAATCATGGGACTGGCTGCCGTGCTGGACTCACAGGGACAGAAGGTGGAGATGTCTTCTACTGCGGTGTCAAAGGTGATTATGGACATGTTCAAGCAACAGGACCAAATCATCAAGGCTACTGGACTGAATGCGCAGAAGTTCAAAGAGACGGTGACACGCAACACCAACGAGGGATTGCTGATGCTGCTGGAGCAACTGCACTCATTAGGTAACATCGATGTGCTGGCTCCTGTATTCAAGGAGATGGGTGAGAATGGTGCCCGTGCTGCTCAGGTCATTTCGGCATTGGCGGGCAATCTGGAAATGATTAAATTCCAACAGCAGGAAGCGAACAGGGCTTTTGAAGAGGCAACTTCGGTGACTGCGGAGTATGATGTGCAGAACAATACGGTGCAGGCTGGATTGGATAAGGCTCGGAAGCGTGTCACGGAACTGGCCGTGGAACTGGGTGAAAAGCTGCAGCCGGTGATGCGTCATGTGATTTCCTCTACTACACTATTGCTACGTTTCATCTCTATGACGGTGGATTTCCTACTGAAATACAAGGTGGAAATCATATCGGCGGCTGTAGCGGTGGGTGTCTATAACGTGGCGGTGCATCTGGCAACCATCCGCACAAAGGCAGCGGCAGCGGCTCATGCAATATGGAACATAGCCATCAAAGCCGGAAATGCGCTATTGCCTATCTATAACGTCCTTGTTCTGGCATCGAGTGTGGCCTATAACAAGGTGGCTGGCAATGCGACTCGTGCAGCTGCTGCTACTCGCTTGCTGAATGCTGCCGTAAAAGCAAATCCGTTTGGATTGCTGGCAACGGCGCTGATAGCGGCAGTGGCAGGTATCGCGGCATGGCAAGCAAAGATGCGCTCTGCCCGTGAGGAACAGGAGAGGCTGAAGCGCGAGGCGATGCAGGCTGCCAACGAAATACGCGAAGTTGAAGGGAAAATAGGTGAAGAAACGGCTGCCGTGAAGCGTCTGAAGGATGCCATCGATGCAGAAAACATCGGCAGTAATAAGCGCAATGCGCTAATCAATGAGTTTAATAGCCGCTTCCGTCCTTATCTCTCGCACTTGCTGACAGAGAAATCAACAGCCCAGGAGATTGCTGCAGCATACGCTGAAGTGGTGAAGAATCTTCGAGCAAAGCTGCTGCTCGAAGCCAAGGAGAAGGACATGAAAACGACTGTCGGTGTCCGCTATGGCTGGGAAGCGCAGAAGCTGGCGGACTATGACAAGGTGGCAAGGGAAAAAGGAACTGTCATGACCGGGGCATGGTTGAAAGCTGCTGTGGATGAGGAATTCGCCAATGGCAACATGAGCTATAAGTCCCTGCAAAGTGCGGTATTCAAAAATCATATCGCTCCGCAACGGGCAAGAGAGGGCTATTATGACAGTGTGGAGAATCAGATGGATACCTCTCTGGGTGACCTTTCTGCTGCATATATCCGACAGTATATCAGCACAAGGGCACACGAGCAGCGTGTAAACCGCAAATGGGAGCCGTATCAAAGAGATATTGACGGTGCAATAGCGGCTGGTCTGAATGTGGATGATGGCGGTGGCGGTACTGGTACAGTGCCCACCACAACTACCACAACTACGTCTGGAAGTACGGGCACGGAAGACAAATTCAAAGGAGAAAAAGACTGGAAAGCCCGTGAGGAAGCATTGAACCGCATCGCATACGCTACAGGTGAGAAGGACTACATCGAATACACCAAGCGGATGATGGAGATTGAAGTGGAGTTCAACAAAAAGAAACTGGAGCATACTGACCTTACAGAGGATGAAAGGCTTTCCATTCAGGCTGCCTACTACGAGGCTGTACTTAAACAGACGGAGAACAACACAAAGCTGACCATTGAGGAGGAGGAAGCGGCATACAATGACAAGGTGGCCATCGAGAAACAAAGGTACATCGACGGCAAGATATCGTATGCAGTATATCAGGAGGCTATAGAGCAGTTGGAATTGGACCATCTGCGCAAGATGGCTTCGCTCTATGCTGAAGGCTCCAAAGAGCAGCTGCAGGCACAGAAGCAGTTGCAGGACAAACTGGTGCAGAATCAACAACGGCATCAACGTGAAACGGAGGCTGCCGAAAAGAAGCATCAGGACGAGCTGGCGAAGATCAAGGAGAAATACTTCGGGGACAATCCTGCGGAGCGTCGTGAGAAGTATAATGCCGACCTCGCCCTGCTGACGGAGGTGTATAACAAGGAGATACTGGCAGCGGAGAATAACGCCAAGGAGAAACTGCGCATCGAGAAGGCTTTCCAAAAAGCGCGTATCGCGCTGATGGAGAAGTACAACATCGAGGGGGCTGACAATAACAAGAGCTGGCTGCAGCAATGGAACGATGACATGATGGACTTCCTGGAGTCGGACTTTGGACAGGCGGTGAGCGGTACGCTGGAGGTGTTCTCTTCGTCCATGAGCAGCATCTTCCAACAGCTGACAACGATTGTTCAGGCGGAGTTGGATATTCAGACGGCTGCCATCAACAGGAAGTACGACCGTGAGATTTCTCTTGCAGAAGGGAATAACTACAAGATCAAGAAACTGGAAAAGCAAAAGGAGAAAGAGATTGCACAGGCGAAAAACGAGGCGAACAAGAAGATGTTTGCCATGCAGGTGATACAGGCTGTGGCACAGACGGCTACGAATGCCATCAATGCGTATGGCTCGGCAGCGGCTATCCCTGTGGTGGGTTTCGTCATGGCTCCAATAGCTGCTGCAATGGCAGTGGCTGCCGGTATGCTTCAGGTGGCTGCCATCAAGAAACAGCAACAGGCTTCGGAGGCTCAGGGATATGCCACTGGTGGTTTTACGCCTGAAGGGGCAGTGAATGAGCCGGTGGGTGTTGTTCATGCTGGGGAATGGGTGGCTTCACAGAAACTGGTGAAGAACCCGGCTACTCGTCCCTTGCTGGAGGCTCTGGACTATGCGCAGCGCACGAACTCAATTGGCTCCCTCTCTGCCTCGGATGTGTCGCAGTCTATAACGGCTCCTTCCATCCTGGCGCAGTCTGCTGTAAGGGCGCAGTCTGTGCCGCAGCAGGTGGTTGTGCAGAATGTGCCACAGAGTGATAACAGTGAAGCGATTTCCTCGTATGCTGAGACAATGCGGCTGCTTCGCGAGCGACTGGATGAGCCGTTCCTGACCGTGAACAGCGTCACGGGAGAGACAGGCATCAAACAGGCGCAGGATGAATATGACAAACTGATTCGTAACAAAACACCTAAATCACGCAGGTAATGACAATTCTGATTGACAAGAAAGAGGCGGTGCTGAAGAAAGGCTCGTCGTTTGACTTTATCATGGAAAACCGCTTCTTCACGGGAGCGGACAGTTATACGCTATCCATCACGTTTCCACTTAGGGGATGTCCGAGGAATATTAACATCTTCGGGCATCTGTACCGAAAGGATAACGACCTGTCACGCCTGACTATGGAATGTGAGATTCACGACGGACACTTCCACAAGTACGGGAGTGTGTCTATCGTGGAAATCTCAGAGTTAGAGGTGAAGACGCAGTTTCTGGAAGGACGCTCGGAAAGAAATTACTACTCGTCGTTTGATGACTGGTATATCAATGAGATTCCGATGGGTTCCGTTCATGACTTTGCCCACTGGAACGCTGAATACTACATGCGCTCGTATGACAAACAACGGCAGGACTCTTCGGAGGATGGCTTGGGCGAGTGGGAAGGGTACGTCTGCCTGCCTTGGGTGAACAACACTTCGGGCAACATGCAGAACAGACTTACGGCAACATCCTCGTCTGGACATTACTATTATACAGACGGCAGCATGGATTATGATGCGTCTGTCGTAGGTATGCCGTATCTGCTGGTAGTCATCAAGAAGATTTTTAAGCATTTCGGCTACACCTACGACTTCTCGGCCATAGAGAGGACGCAATGGAGGCATATCATTATATGTAATGTGCTGCCGATGGTATGGCAAATCCGTGATATGCAGTCGGTGCTACCTCATTGGACGGTGACGGAGTTCCTGGAACAGGTGGAACTGTTCCTGAACGGGGAGTTCGATGTGGACGAGAAAGGAAAAACGGTGTCATTCTTGTTTAATTCACAGACGGTCAGCAACATGGGTACGGTAGTGCTGGAGAACGTGGTGGAGGAGCATCAGGTGGAGATTGCTGACGAGGAGCAGAAATCGAATGACAATTACATCGAACAGAAAAACCTGGCATACGCGGAATGTAACCATCAGCTGTGGAAATACTACTCTTGCGACTGGGCTATTCCTCAATTGCCGAAATACTCTTGGGCCAACTATGCCACAATGAAAACGGCATTGGAATCGTACCTTGACTGTGCTGGGCCTTATAATCATAACTACTACAAGGCAATGCATATCTGCCGACAGGAGAGCACTTATTTCGTGTTGAAGTGTTACAGAACACAGAAGATAAGTGGAGTGATTCATCACTATATGCGCTTACAGCCGATAAATCCTTTCGGCAAGAAAATCGTCAACCGCAGCGAAGAGGCACAGGAGGATGAAATCAATATCGTGCCGGTATGTATCGACCATACTGATATGACACGGGGTGATGTCATCTTCATGGAATGTGGTACGCTGGGCAGCGACGTGGAGGATGCGGAAGATGCCGACGAGAACCAGACACAGGCGGTGAACACGATTTCTGCCGGGGAGAAGGAGAAGAAAGAGGAGTTCTTCGATAAGATTTACGTCGGTTTCTGGGATGGCAGCCTAAGCCGTTTGTGGCCGTTGATGCCGCATCCCATCATTGACACCGTGACAGTGAACCAGAACAACGAGCTGAAACATACCCACTTTTCCATGCGACTTACGGGGAGTGAGAAGCCTGAGACAAGGACGGATAACTACAAGATAGACCAATCCAAAAAGTTCACCTTCAAATTCTTGGTGAAGAACGGGCCTATTCCAAATGTCCGTAGCATCTTCCTCATTCACGGCAAGAAGTACATGGCAGAAAAGATAACTGCGACGTTCTCTGCCGAAACAGGAATGTCGCAGTTGCTGAAGATGGTGTGCTACCGCATAAGGGGCTAAAGAATACGCGAAGCAAGTGCTTCTGAATGTCTTTGTACCGTGGTCTTTAGAATTTTGCAGTAGATTTGTGTGGTCTTAATGTCGCTATGTCCTAACATACGGGAAATATCCTCAATAGGTACGTCATGTGCCAAGGCCAAAGTTGCAAAGCTATGACGAGCCAAGTGGAACGTCAGGCTCTTCTTGAATCCACATTGAACCTCTATAACATGCAAGTAGTCGTTTGCTTTCTGATTTGTAATTCGTGGAAGCTTGTAATCGTATTTCTTCAAAACGTCCATAGCAGGTTTTAAGATGGGAGTGTAAAACTCTGTGCCTGTTTTCAGACGCTCGCTGTCGATGTAATACAAGCGGCCAATCTTATGAGTCATCTCCTTGAAATTGAAGCGTTGAACATCAGCGTATGCCATGCCTGTATAGGCAGCAAAAATGAAAAGGTCACGAACACGGTCTAACTTGTCAATCAACTTTACCTTGCGCATTTTCAATAATTCCTGTTCGGTAAGGGGAGTCCTGGGCTTGCTATGACCACGAGAAATCTTGCAGTATTCATAAGGATCATTATCGATAATCTCATTCAATTTAAGAATGCGAGTGTACTTCTTGATACGCTTATGGTAGTTCCAGATAGTGACTTCTGTACGCTCACCTGTATCATGAAGCCATCGGTCGAAAGCACGGATGTTGGCAGGAGTGAGGTCAGCTAAGGTGCGTATCTTACCATAACACTCCAATGTCTCAATAACGAGTTTTTTGTGTCGGAGTGTGCCATCACGAAGCTTCTCACGACGGACTTCCTCACGCATAAATTCAATGAAGTTGCGCTGCAATGGCTTCTTGCTTTCCTTCTTTGCCTGTTCATCCTCTAAATAGGCATTGAAATTCTCAATGGTCATGTCCTCACCAAGAGTCTTCATGGCACGGACAATCTCATCATACTTCTCTACCTGAAGCTGAAGCTCTTTGCTGTTCTGATAAGAGAGCCATCCAGTTTTAGTTGTTTCACCTACTACGATGTACTTGCGGACATTCCTGTCGAGGTACACCCTGATTTCTACTTTACCACGTCCTGTTTTCTTTACAGCACCCAGTCTGTCAAAAATGACTGTTACATTCTTTTTGTACATTGTACTTTCATTTTTGAGCATCTCAAACTGCACATTTTCAGCAGGTTAAGTCTAATTTGTGTACATTTTGTGTACATAAATTGTGTATATCGAGGATTTCTATACACATTTTTCTATACACAAATGTCTTTTTCCGACCTTTCCTGTCCTCGTGTGTCGCTCTTGATGCGAGTTAAACTTTTGAAGGTATTAACTCTCACAAATGACTGAAAATGCGCAACTTACCGCTGTAAGTCAGACTCTTATAAAACAAAAGGAGAGCTCTTTTCAGAGTTCTCCAAATGCCTTTTTCTGAGCCTCTTGTCGGATTCGAACCAACGACCCCGAGATTACAAATCACGTGCTCTGGCCAACTGAGCTAAAGAGGCGGGTGGGTAAGCGATCTATATCGCGCCGCTACAACCAAGTACCCTTGCTGCGGTCAAGCCCTGGGGGAATTCCGAGGGAGCATGCCGTACAGGACTTACCCGTATTGCTTGTTTGCGTTTGCAAAAGTATGACATTTTGGCGAATGTTGCAAATATTAGTTGAGTTTTTTTGCTTTTTTATGTAAAAATTGCCTGAATACGGGATTGTACATAATTAATTTTAAGGAAGTTTTTGTATCTTTGTCGCGCAAATAAAGTATTTATACAGTTCCTGACTATGAATGATTCTAAAGATATATCGGTTGTTATTCCGCTGTGGAACGAGGAAGAGAGCCTGCGTCCGTTGCTGGAGTGGATTCAGCGTGTAATGGATGAGAACAAGTTCAAGTACGAGGTTATTTTCGTGAACGACGGCTCGACGGATTCCTCGTGGCAGGTGATTGAGAAACTGCACGAGGAGTATCCTGAAACGGTACATGGCATATGCTTCCGCCGCAATTATGGCAAGAGTCCTGCGTTGTATTGCGGTTTTGAGGCTGCGCAGGGCAATGTGGTCATCACCATGGATGCGGACCTGCAGGACAGTCCTGACGAGATTCCGGAACTGTACCGTATGATTGTTGAGGACGGATATGACCTGGTGAGCGGTTACAAGCAGAACCGCAAGCAGGGTGACCCGCTGAGCAAGACGATACCTACGAAACTGTTTAATGCTACTGCCCGCAGGGTAAGCGGCATCAAGAACCTGCATGACTTCAACTGCGGGCTGAAGGCTTACCGTCTGGAGGTGGTGAAGAATATCGAGGTGTATGGCGAGATGCATCGCTATATTCCTTATCTGGCCAAGAATGCGGGCTTCAGCAAGATTGGCGAGAAGCCTGTCCATCACCAGGCACGGCAGTTCGGCAAGAGCAAGTTCATGGGATGGAACCGTTTCGTGAACGGCTACCTGGACCTGATAAGCCTGTGGTTCATTGACAGCTTTGGCTTGAAGCCGATGCATATCTTCGGTTTTATCGGTACACTGATGTTCATGGTAGGTTTCCTGGCTGTGATTGCAGTTGGCGGCAGAAAGCTCTGGTGCCTGAGTGCGGGTATCCCCTGCCCTCTTGTCACGGACATGCCTTATTTCTATATTGCGTTGACAATGATGATTCTGGGTACCCAGCTGTTTGTGGCAGGGTTCCTGGGAGAACTGGTCAGCCGTAACAGTCAGGAGCGGAACAAGTATCATATCCGCACAAAATGCTGATGCGTCCAAGATTATTATCTCTGCTGGCCTTGCTTGCGGGCATCGTACTGCTTTGCGGCTGCGAATTGCTGGATTGTACCGGAACAAGTTCGGTGAAACTGCGTATACAGTTTTACGACAGTACGGGCAACAAGTGCTATCTGACGGACTCGCTGACAATTACTGCCGAAGGTACGGACAGCATCCTGCTGAACAGGAAGATGATGGCATCCGAAGTGGAAGTGCCCCTAAGCTACATGCGGGATGCCGATACATTCGTCCTGCGTCATTCGGGCGAGGATTATGTTGAAATCGACTATCTGACAGTCGAAAAGGACAATTACCAGTATTTTGAATCGCCTGACTGTCCGACGCGCATCATGCATACTATTAACGACGTGCATTGCAGCAGCGAGTGGATAGAAAGCGTGCAGATTGTGGAAAGGAAAGTGGGCTTCGAGGATGTCGTCCACTTGAATATCTATGTGAAGGAGTAGTGAGAAGGGGATTATTGATTATAGCCATGCTTGTTACTGTGGCCGGATGGGCGCAGAAGCCGCAGGATGCCGATTCGACAGCCGTGGCCGACACGGTGTTCTATACTGTGGATTCGCTTGGCATAAAGCGTGACATCCACGGCAAGATTATCCCTACGAAGTGGGTGGAGCCTGCCAAGGAAAAGAATTACTTCCTGTCGGGTTTTGCCTTTGGCGGCGACGTCGTAGGCCTGGTGATGAAGGCCGCCGGCTCGACCTGGTCACAGTTCGAGATAATGGGGCGCATAAGCCTGAAGGAGAAAGTTTTCCCGATATTCGAATTCGGTGTGGGCACAAGTACCCGTAACGGCTATACGACGAATAACAGTTTTCATACCTCGGCACCTTATTTCCGCGGCGGATTTGACATAAACTGCAACAAGAAGCGTCGTAGCAACCGTTTCATGGTAGGTTTCCGAGTGGGATATTCGAGCTTCTCCTACGATTACTCGAACCCTGACCAGGAGGATCCTGTATGGAAGGTTCCGGATCCTCTGGACATGAAGGACCTGTCCGGCTCTGCCGTATGGGGTGAGGCTGTACTGGGATTTGAGGCGAAAGTATGGAGCTTTGTCCGCATCGGATGGAACGGCAGGTACAAGTTCCTGTTTTCCAAGAGTCATTATGAATACGGACAACCCTGGTATATCCCCGGTTATGGCATTACCGGCAACAACTGCTGGGGAGGTACGGCAAACATTATATTCGAGTTTGGCCGCAGTATGAAGAAAGGACGTTAGACGATGGATAAGAAGAAGATAAAGATTCTGCTGCAGACGTTATTCCTGCTATTCTTGATTGCGGGAACATACTATGCTGCCATAACGCGTGACGACACCGTGGACAAGGGCAACGGCACAGAGGAGGGCTGCGGCAGGTTCCGCAAGACGGAGGATGTCGTTTTCGGGACGGTTATGCATACTACGTACCAGTCGAAGCGTGACTTGCACAAGGAGATAATGGATGCCGTATACGGGGTTGACGCCTCGCTGTCGATGTTCAACCCCAAGAGTACGCTTGCAAGGATCAACAGCGGCAAGGACATGCATACCGACAGCCTGCTGACAAGGGTATTCACACTGGCGCAGCAGATTTCGGGCGCTACGGACGGTGCCTTCGACATTACGGTGGCTCCGCTCGTGAATGCGTGGGGCTTCGGTTTCAAAAGCGGCTCCCTGCCCGACGAGGCACAGGTTGACAGCCTCAGGGAACTGGTGAACTGGAAGCGCATAAGCCTGAAAGACGGCGTATTCGTCAAGGAGGACGAGCGCATGGTAATGGACATGAGTGCTATTGCCAAGGGCTTCGGGTCGGATATGGTTGCAGAGGTCCTGAAAAAGCATGGGGTCAAGAACTTCATGGTGGAGATAGGCGGCGAGATTGTAACTGCCGGCAACAATCCTAACGGCAAGGCGTGGGTAATCGGAATCAACCGCCCCGTGGAGGACAGCACGAGTCAGAACAACGAGATACAGAAGACAATGGAAGTGCACGAGTCTGCAATGGCCACGAGCGGAAATTACCGGAACTTCTACATAACCAAGGACGGACGCAAGGTGGCGCACACCATTGATCCCAAGACGGGCTATCCCGTACAGCACAGCATCCTGTCCAGCACGGTTCTGGCACCGTCGTGCGCAATGGCTGACGGATATGCAACCGGTTTCATGGTGATGGGACTGGAGAAGGCACAGAAGGTGCTGAAGGCTCATCCTGAGCTGAAAGCATACTTCATATATGCCGACGAGAAGGGCAACTACAGGACATGGACGAATATAGAATAAGCTAACCGACCTGTAAACACTTAAGACATGTATTACTCCTCGCTTTCTTCCCTACCCCTTTTGCAGGGTATCGGCGCCGACGTACTGCTTGACTGGCAGGAGAGACATGTGATACGAATCGTGTCGGTAGACAGGGACGAGGGCGTGTTAATCGGCCAGGGGGAATTCTGCAGGACGCTGTCAATGCTGATGGAGGGCGAAATGGAGTGCTGCCTGAAAACGGATGACTGGGAACTGTGTGAGACAATACATGCAGGACAGGTGATTGAGGAGGAGGCAGTGTGGAGCCTGAGCCAGCGATATGCCCGCAGTTACAAGGCCAAGACGGATGCCAGGATACTGGTAGTAAGCCGCGAGCATGTGATGAGGACACTGATGCATAACGAGATCTTCCGCATCAACCTGCTGGGACGCATGGCGGCACGCCTGGAGAAGCATAACAAGGCTGCGCTGGATTGCAAAACGTCCACGGTCGAGGAGCACATAACGGGATTTGTCCGCAGCATACAGTTGAATGCGGGCGGCGAAAAGGCATTGCACATAAAACTGGACACACTGGCTGAGATAGTCAGGGAAACAAGACTGAATGTATCACGCACCCTGCACAGGATGCAGGATGAGGGAAAGATAAAGATGATGAGGGAAAGGATACTGTTCCTGAACTGATAAACTGAAAAAGGCAGATGACAAACAATCCATTCTACGACAAGACATACGGAACGCCTCACGAGGTTCCGCCTTTTGACAAGATAAGATTCGAACACTACGAAGAGGCGATGATGGAAGGCATGCGCCGTGAGCGCGAGGCCATTGATGCTTTGGTGAACAATCCCGAGGAGCCTACGTTCGGGAACACCATATTGCCAAAGACGGGAGAAATGCTGGAAAACGTAACCAGCGTATTCTTCAACCTGCTGAGTGCCTGCAACAGTCCCGAAATGGAGGAACTTTCGCAGAAGATGTCTCCGCTGCTGAGCGAACACAGCAACGCAATAACTATGAACGAGGCTTTGTTCCAGCGTATAAAGCGTGTGTGGGAGAAGCGGGATATGCTGGACAGCGAGGAGCGTCTGCTTATGGAGAAGATATACGACGGCTTCCTGCGTTCGGGTGCCGACTTGCCTAAGGACAAGAAGGAGCGTCTGGCTGAAATACGTACCGAACTGTCGATGCTGACATTGCAATTCTCGCAGAACGAACTGCACGACATAAATGCATTCACTATGCATCTGACGGACGAGGCTGACCTGAAGGGATTGCCCGAGAGTGCAGTTGCTGCCGCCCGCCAGGAGGCCGAAACGCGTAATCTGGAGGGCTGGGTGGTAACTCTGCAGGCTCCGAGCTATGGACCGTTCATGCAGTACAGCGAGCGTCGCGACCTGCGCGAGAAGCTTTACAATGCGATGAACACGATATGCACCCATGACAACGGAAACAACAACATGTCCATTGTGAGGCGCATAGTGAACCTGCGTCTGGAACTGGCAGAAATCATGGGGCACAGGACCTATGCCGATTTCGTCCTGGAGCGTCGCATGGCTGGTGATACGGCACATGTCATGGAACTGATGGACAGGCTGCTGGAGGCATACATGCCTGTAGCCAGGGAGGAGGTTGCAGACGTTGAAAAGCTGGCACGGGAAATCGAGGGCGGAGACTTCAAGCTGGAGCCGTGGGACTTCAGCCATTACGGTTACCTGCTGAAGATGCGCCGTTTCAACATTGACAGCGAGATGCTGCGCCCGTATCTGCCTCTGGAGCGCGTGAAGGAGGGTGTCTTCGGGCTTGCGCAGCGCCTATACGGCATTTCATTCCAGAAGGCTGACGACATTCCCGTATACCATCCTGATGTTGATGCATATCGTATCGTGGACGCTGACGGGCGTTTCCTGGCTGTTCTTCTGGCTGACTTCCATCCCCGTGAAAACAAGCAGTCGGGTGCATGGATGACTACATATCGTGAGCAGTGGATTGAGGAGAACGGCGAGAATATACGTCCGATTGTAAGCATTGTGATGAATCTGACGAAACCGACCAAGGAACGCCCATCGCTGCTGACATTGGGAGAGGTGGAGACTTTCCTGCACGAATTCGGTCATGCGCTGCATGCGACGTTCTCGGATGTAAGGTTCGAGGCTCTCTCGTGTACGAATGTATACTGGGATTTCGTCGAGCTTCCGAGCCAGTTCATGGAGAACTATGCAATAGAACCGGAGTTCCTTCAGACTTTCGCCCGTCATTATGAGACCGGCGAACCGATGCCTGTGGAACTGATTGAGCGCATACGCGAGGCACGCAATTTCCAGTGCGGATACGCATGCTGCCGACAGGTGAGCTTCTGCCTGCTGGACATGGCGTACTACACACGTCAGGAAGCTTTGCCCGAAGATACGGATATCCGTGAATACGAACAAGATGCATGGAAGCGTGCAATGGTGCTGCCATCGCTGAAAGACAGCTGCATGAGCGTACGCTTCGGCCACATCATGAGCGGAGGGTATGCGGCAGGATATTACAGCTATAAATGGGCCGAGGTGCTGGATGCTGATGCATTCGGTGTATTCCAGAAGGAGGGAATCTTCAACCGTGATACAGCGAACCGCTTCCGCCGCGAGATCCTGTCACGCGGACGCAGCGAGCATCCTATGGTACTGTACAGGAACTTCAAGGGGAGCGAGCCCACAATTGATGCATTGCTTGAACGCAACGGTATAAAGCATAAATGATATGAAAGACAACAGTATACTGGACCGCAGATACCTGCGTATGGCGCGAATATGGAGCGAGAACAGCTATTGTGCGCGCCGGCAGGTGGGTGCACTGATAGTAAAGGACAAGATGATAATATCGGACGGCTACAACGGCACGCCAAGCGGTTTCCCGAACATCTGCGAGGAGGACAACGTGACGTTCCCGTATGTCCTGCATGCCGAGGCAAATGCGATAACCAAGATTGCCCGCAGCGGCAACAACTCGGACGGTGCTACGCTGTACGTTACCGATTCTCCATGCATCGAGTGCAGCAAACTGATAATACAGTCGGGAATAAAGCGTGTCGTGTATGCCAGGGAATATCGTCTGAGCGACGGCATAGACCTGCTGCGCCGCGCCGGCATTATGGTTGAATTCCTTCCATTTGAAGAAAATGAAAAAGCATAGAACATATCCCCTGCTGCTGGCCATAAGTATGGTCATAGGCATTTTCATCGGCTCGTTTTTCGCTACTCACTTTAGCGGTAACAGGCTGAATATCATCAATACCGGAAGCAATAAGCTAAACTATTTGTTGCAGCTTATTGACAATAATTATGTCGACACGGTCAACATGAATTCCCTGGTCGAGGATGCTATGCCCGAGATATTGGCAGAGTTGGATCCCCATTCGGCATATATTCCAGCAAGCGAGGCCCAGCAGGCACAGGAAGACCTGAAGGGATCGTTCTCAGGTATCGGCATCAGTTTCCGCATGGAGCATGACACCGTTATGGTTATGAGTGTCATTCACGGAGGACCTGCCGAGAAATCGGGGCTGCTGGCAGGCGACCGTATTCTGAAGGCTGACAAGAAATCGCTGGTGAAGATGCGTTCGGACGAGGTGATGAAGAACCTGAAGGGAGAGAACGGCTCGCACGTGAAACTGACCGTAAAGCGTCACGGGCACACGAAGCCCCTGCTGTTTGATGTTATCCGAGGCGAAATTCCCATAGAGAGCATCGACGCCACGTACATGATAGAAAAGGGTGTCGGCTATATCCGCGTCAAGAGTTTTGGCGAACAGACATACGCCGAGATGCTGAGTGCCCTGGCGGAACTGAACATGCACGGCATGAAGGCGTTGATTGTAGACCTGCGCGGCAACCGCGGTGGCTATATGCATATTGCAATACAGATGGTCAACGAGTTCCTGCCGGCCAACCGCCTGGTTGTCTATACCGAGGGGCGCAAGTGTCCCCGCGAGGATTACCGCAGCGACGGGCGCGGAAGTTTCCAGAAACTGCCTGTCGTTGTACTTGTCGACGAGATGAGCGCATCGGCAAGCGAGATTTTTGCAGGCGCCATACAGGATAACGACCGCGGTACCGTTGTCGGCAGACGCAGTTTCGGAAAAGGCCTGGTGCAGCAGCCGATGGAATTCCGTGACGGCAGTGTCGTACGCCTGACGGTTGCCAGATACTACACTCCAAGCGGACGCTGCATACAGAAGCCCTACGTAAAGGGGCATGACGAGGATTACGAGAAGGACCTGCTAATGCGGTACGAGCGCGGCGAATACTTCAACGAGGACAGCATACACCAGGAAGGCCCTCAGTTCAAGACAAGCCTGGGACGCGTGGTATATGGCGGCGGAGGCATACTTCCTGATATCTTCGTGCCCGAGGACACCACTGACTTTACGTCGTATTACAAGCAGGCGGCCTATACCGGCATGATACAGCAGTTCTGCTTCGAGATTGTGGACAATAACCGTCAGAAGCTGGGCAAGATGAAAACCGGAGCTGAGATTGTGAAATGGATGGACGGACAGGGACTGTTGGAGAAGTTTGCAAGATACGGACAGGAGCATGGTCTGCAGCGCCGCAACCTGATGCTTGCACGCAGCGAATCGCTGTTCCGCCGTGCCATATACGGAGGCATAATATACAACGTAACGGATATGAAGGAGTATATGAAATTCCTGAATCAGGAAGACCCCGCAATTATCCGCTCACTCGAGATTATACGGGAAGGCAAGACTTTCCCCGAGAAGCAATGATGAAGATGACGTTCATGGGTACCGGCACAAGCTGTGGCATTCCACAGCCAGGTTGCCATTGCCCCGTGTGTACCAGCCAGGATCCGCGTGACAAGCGGTTGCGCTGTTCGGCTTTGTTCGAGAGTGGCGACGTACGCATCCTGATGGATTGCGGTCCTGATTTCCGCGAGCAGATGCTGCGCATAAACTGGGACAAGCCCTTTGACGCCGTATTCATTACACACGAACACTACGACCATGTAGGCGGCATAGACGACCTGCGGCCGTTTACCTACCACAGGCCCGAGACGCACATGTATGCCGATCCGTACTGTGCCCGTCATCTCAGGGAGCGCCTGCCCTACTGTCTGGTAAACCACACATATCCGGGCATACCCAAAATAGAGCTGCACGACATCAATCCGCACGATGTAATCAGGATTGGAGACATCGAGGTCACTGCGCTGAAGGTAATGCACGGGAAACTGCCCATCATGGGTTATCGCGTGGGTGACATAGGCTACATTACCGACATGACCGAGATAGAGGATGAAAGCGTAAGGCTGCTGAAAGGAATAAAGATACTGATAGTGAACGCCCTGAGGCATTACGACCATCCTACACACCAGACGGTTGAGAAGGCATGTGAATTCTCAAAACGCATTGCTGAGATAAACGGACGGGAGACTATCCCGACCTACCTGATACACATGTCGCATCACATGGGACGACATGCCGACGAGGATGCCATGCTCCCGACGGATGTACATCTTGCATACGACGGACTGGTACTGACTATATGAAATTTACCTCGGGACTGATTGTTATTCCGAAGGTTTCCCTGACTGCTTCACGAACGGCCTCGCATAGGTTTACGATATCCGCACCCGTTGCACCGCCTTTGTTAACCAAAACCAGAGCCTGACGGTCATGTACGGCAGCATTGCCCATCGAACGGCCCTTCCACCCGCATTTCTCAATCATCCAACCTGCCGGAACCTTGATACGGTCTTCGTCAACCGCATAAGAGGGTATGTCGGGATAGCGCTGCCGCAGCTCTTCGAACTGAGCCTTGGGAATAATGGGATTCATGAAGAAACTGCCCGCATTGCCGAGAACCTGGGGATCGGGAAGCTTCTGCCGGCGGATGTCTATAATAGTATCACGCAGGTTCTGTGCCGTGAGCGGCGTTTCCGCCTGCAAGGCACTGCGTATCCCGCCGTAATCCAGACGGGGAACAAAGCTCTTGTCCAGCCTGTAGTCAACGCTTACAACGGCATAATTGCCCCTGGTGCCGGGTTCCTTGAAGATGCTGTGGCGATAGCTGTAGTTGCACTCGGCGTTTGAAAACACACGCAGCGAACCGTCATGAAGGCTGACACAATGTACAGCGACGATATGGTCTGCTGCCTCAACGCCATAGGCTCCGATATTCTGCACGGCACTTGCACCTACCTGCCCCGGGATAAGGCTCAGGTTCTCAAGCCCATACCATCCGCGACCGACACACAGGGCAATGAAATCATCCATTACCATACCGGCACCGACGTTGACCGTCAGGCTTTCGTCATCTTCACTTACAATGTCCAGATGACGGATGTTACTGAACAGGATTGTGCCCGGGAAATCATCGAGAAACAGCAGATTGCTGCCGCTGCCTATATGCAGGATAGGCTCCGCAAGCATCTCCTCACGATGCGATATTATATGCTGCAGTTCCTGTACGCTGTCGTACTGGAGCATACACTTGGCACGGACATCTATGCCGAATGTATTGTATGGCTTGAGTGATATGTCGGTGTATCTCTTCATCTAATTCTCGTAGTTGACCAGCTTCCATCCGCTGCCGCTCTTCTCGAATGTAAAGCTCTCGCACATTCCGTTGCCCTGCCCCGTCTTCTGCATCAGTACCGTAGGAGTACCGGCATAGCTCTGGCCGTCGTAACGGATATTCGTAATGATGCCTTCGGGCACCTCGGGACACATTGCACTGAACTGGTCGCGCTGTATCATGCCATCGACCTTCTGGTCATCCTGTTCGGGGTCCATCATCGAAACATGCAGATTGTTGGATATGCTCTCGTGACGGTAGACACTGTCCGTGCTGAACGTTGTATAGAATTGCAGGAAATCAGCCATGTCCGAGACCTCGATATGCTGGTGGCGGCATGCCGTAAGCATCCACTTGCCCTGCATCTTCTGGAAATCATAGGATGTCATCGTACCGTCCTGCAGGTTGATTTTCTCGACAGATGCATGAACCTGCGTCGTATCCTCGTCCAGTGACATCTGACTGGCCGAAGCATAGAACCTGGTGGTGTATTCGCCGTTCAGGAATGACATGTTGTCGTTCCATTCATGGCTGTTTTCGCGACGTACCGTCCCGTCAATAGCGGTAACGACTACGGGGAAATGAATACGTGAGTTGCGGAATCCCCTGGCACGGGTGAAAGTGTATATGAAATCGTCAAACAATTCGTCAACCCGGGGACTCAGGGCAGCCTCCTCCAGCATCTCCTCTTCCTGGGAGATCTGTTCCCCGGCTATTACGCTGTCAACCGTGGCTGTATCCTGGGCAGAACCGTCGCCCTGTGTCTCACCACCCCATCTGCATCCGCCAAGGCAAAAAGCCATAAGCAAAGCAAATGCACACCAGATTTTTCCTGACATTATACGCTTTGTACCTAAAACACTGCAAAATTAAACATTTCTGGTGACATTTATCATAATTATCACCGATATTTATTAACTTTGCCGAAAATTATCCGAATTATGCTGAACAAGATAGATAAACTGATGGCCGAGGTGGCCGCAATGCATGCAAAAAATGCCGGGGAGGCCGAGAATCTGCGTATCAAGTACCTTGGTCGCAAGGGTATCATGAATGACCTGATGGAGGAGTTCCGCAGCGTCGCTCCTGAGAAGAAGCGCGAACTGGGTCAGAAACTGAATACACTGAAGCAGGCCATAACCGAGCGCATCAACAGCCTGAAGGACCAGGCTGCCGTAACCGAGACGGCAGGTCCGGCCGTTGACCTGACACGTACGCCCTACCCCATCCCTCTTGGCACACGTCATCCGCTGACCATTGTCAAGAACGAGATAGTCGATATCTTCTCGCGCCTGGGATTCACTTTGGCCGAAGGTCCCGAAGTCGAGGACGACTGGCACGTGTACAGCAGCATGAACTTTGCAGACGACCATCCTGCACGCGATATGCAGGATACATTCTTCATAGAATCCCATCCCGACATCATACTGCGCAGCCACACGAGCAGCGTACAGGCACGAGTGATGGAAAAGCAGCAGCCGCCAATCCGCGTGATATGCCCCGGACGCGTCTACCGCAACGAGGCCATCAGCGCACGTGCACACTGTTTCTTCCACCAGGTCGAGGGCTTGTATGTCGACAAGAACGTAAGCTTCACCGACCTCAAGCAGGTACTCCTGCTCTTTGCACAGGAGATGTTCGGTCCAGACACCAAGATACGTCTGCGTCCTTCGTATTTCCCGTTTACCGAGCCAAGTGCCGAGATGGATATCAGTTGCCACCTGTGCGGCGGCAAGGGCTGTTCGTTCTGCAAGCACACCGGATGGGTCGAAATCCTGGGATGCGGTATGGTCGACCCTGCCGTACTGGATGCCAACGGCATTGACAGCAGCGTTTATACCGGCTATGCATTCGGTATGGGTATCGAGCGTATAACCAACCTGAAATACCAGGTCAAGGACCTGCGCATGTTCAGCGAGAACGACACCAGGTTCCTGGACGAATTCGTGTCAGCAAACTAACACCGGCACTCCGCACAGATGCAGGGTTACAGTCAGAAGGAAATGAAGGGGAAGACGAAGCGCTACGTCCAGACACTGGACCTGTGCGCCAACCCCGGCATGATTGCCGAGTACCGTAAATGGCACAGCGAGGAGTACCAGAAGCAATGGCCAGAAGTATGCGAGGGCATACGTGCCGTAGGTATTCAGGAAATGGAAATCTACATCCTGGGCAACCGCCTGGTGATGATTGTCGAAACTGCCGAAGACTTTGACTGGGACAGTGCCATGTCCCGCCTTGCCACACTGCCGCGCCAGGCCGAATGGGAGGCATTCGTCTCCAAATTCCAAGGCTGCAGTGCCGAGGCAAAAAGCGATGAGAAATGGCAGATGATGGAACGCATGTTCCACCTCTACGACTAAAGTTCAACCTGCCACAGGAAATGGTCGGCAAAGACATTGCCCAGGATAGGCTTCCTGGGGAACAGGCCGAATACCGTGCTGCCGCTTCCGCTCATTGCCGAATAATGCGCACCTAGCATGTACATCTGATCCCTGATCCCCTCAACAACGGGATGCATGGGGAATACGCTCTCCTCAAAGTCATTCACCATCCTGCCCTTCCACTGGCGCACGCTTCTGGCAAATACGTCAGGCAAATGGTGTTCAGCAGGACAGGGATGCACATTCTTGTATGCCTCGGCGGTTGATATGAAATCGTCCGGCTTAACCAGCACAAGCCAGTATCCCAGCAGATTGCGCGGCATAGTCAGCGTCTGTGTCGGAGGCAGCATTGCACCGACAGGAGGCAGCATACAATATGTCTTGCGTACCATCTCGGCAGACAATTCGTGAAAGACATCGCCTATGCCCTCGGCAAAGACAGGAACATTGTCAATGAATACAGGGCAATCGGCACCCAGACGGCGTACCAGCTGCTGCATCTGCACACTGGTCATTCCCAGTTCGAACAGCTGATTCAGAGCCTTCATCATAAAGGCCGCATCCGTACTGCCGCCGCCCAGTCCTGCCCCCGACGGTATGTTCTTGGTCAGCCGTATGGAAACAGCAGGCACATCGTACCCCTCATTCCTCAGCAGACTTACGACCCTGACGACCAGATTATCGACATCCGCACAATCCAATGGCCTACCGTCCATGCTAAACTCGTCTTCGCTTGAAGGCTCTATTTCCAGACAGTCGGCCAAAGGGATTGGCAGGAAGATGGTTTCTATATTGTGATACCCATCTGCTCTGCGGCCTACCACATGCAGGCCAAGATTGATTTTACAATTCGGATATAATATCATTATATGTTCTATTTATCTTCTGTGTCCGAAGGAACGGTCACCGCCGCGCGAACCGCCGCCATTGCCACCCGAGCGGCTGAAGCCCGAACCTCCATTGCCACCCGGCCGGCTGAAGCCCGAACCGCCTCCGCGGTTGCTGTCGGGACGATGGTTGTTGTTCTGGTGAACAGTACCGTCCATGCGATGATTGTTGTTGTGGTGAACTGTTACGTCCCCGCGATGGCCATGGCCATGGTTAGCGTTATGGTTAACGTGATGCACTATTGCCGGACGATGGTAATAGCCGCCGGAATAATGATGACGGCCGTGTCCGCCCTGATAGCTCACATATACCCTGGGGCGTGAGTAATAATAGTGATTTGCTGCATAATGACGGCGGACGGGCAAGTACCATGCACCTGAATGCCATGCCAGGGGGCGGAAGAAGTAATCCGCTGCACGGAACAGATCCCACTGCCAGTCGTACAGGATGCTGCGCAAGTCGTCATTGCGGTAGCGCCAGTACATTCCATAGACTTCATCCGACGAGCGCACACCCATCAGATAGTCCAGATTGATTTCATACGCGTCATTATACTGCTGTTCGGTCAGATTCAGCTCGTAAGCCATCTTGTCGGTCAGGTACAATGCTCCCTCACGTGCCTCGCTGTAGCTCATTGCATTGGCGAAAACCGTACTCATTACGGCTGCAAATAAAAACATGATACGTTTCATAGTCTTTGGTGTTAATGGTTTTTGAACACTGCAAAGATATGCAATCGTATTGTCAGTACGCCGAAACATTCCCTACGCCTTAAAATGATTTTCCTATACTTCGGGGGAAATTACCTCCGCGGCTTCTTATGCACATTCACCACCATGCGTATGTCGCCCGGCACAAGCTCGACACGTACGTCAGCCGCTTCATCCTTGGGGTCGCCGTCGTAATGAATCACCCCTGGCTGCAGGCGGTGTATAGTCAGGGCCTTGCATTTGAAGCTGTGTATGTGCGAATTCCGGGTTATTGTCCTATGCGACATCTGGTATGCGATGGCAGGAGCCTCGAGCAGCGTGAAAGGCTCCATGACCGTGACGTCCATCAGACCGTCGGACATCGAGGCATGGGGAGCAATGTAGAAGTCATTGCCATACTGGCTTGCATTGGCACACGTAATCAGGAAAGCCTTATGCACCTGCCTGGATTCTTCAGCCTCAGGCCCGCCCTCAATCTCCAGCTCGTATGTCTCCGACTTGTAGGTGACACCGGCCATAATGGCATTCTCGACATACGACAGCAGGCCGCGATGGCCGCTCTTGTTGAACTTGTCCGACAAAAAGGCATCAAAGCCCACACCGGCAGTGCAGAAGAAAGGCTGTCCGTTAATCAGTCCGTAATCCAGCGAATGGATATTGCACTCGCTTATCACCGTCAACGCCTTCTCGGGATTCATAGGCAGACACAGATGCCGTGCCAGCCCGTTGCCGCTGCCGCAAGGCACAATGCCAAGAGCGACATCGGTATGTATCAGCGCACGCGCTGTCTCGTTCACAGTACCGTCACCACCCACTGCAACCACCACGTCAACACCCCGTTCTATTGCCTCGGCAGCTATCTGGGCAGCATGTCCCTTACGCTGGGTATAGCGTATCTCCACTTCAAATCTGTCAGGCGTCATGTATTTATGTATCGCAGCCACTATGCCGGCCTTGTTCCTGGTGCCGGAAATGGGGTTGACGATAAACCATATCTTTTTCCTGTCGCTCATAATATGCGAATGCACTATTCGTTAACTTTGGACACAAAGATATATAAATAAGGTAAAGATTGTATCAGGCAGATTATAAATTGCACTTTTTTCAATATTTTGTTCTCATATAATTCATATTTGAAATAAAAGTGCTACCTTTGTATCAAATAAACTATAAAAAAGACAGACATATATGGGACTGCTAGAAGAGAAACTCTCCAAACATCCTTTCTTTTCACTGGCAAAGGATCTGAAGGAAAGAAGCATTTACCCCTATTTCCGAGAAATTGAAGGCAAGCAAGGTACCGAGGTCGAAATGGGAGGCCATCACGTACTGATGTTTGGGTCAAACGCATACACCGGACTGACCGGTGACGACCGCATCATCGAAGCAGGATGCAAGGCAATGCGCCAGTACGGCAGCGGATGTGCCGGAAGCCGTTTCCTGAACGGAACACTGGATATCCACGTACAGCTGGAGCGCGAACTTGCCGAATGGGTAGGCATGGACGACACACTGTGCATTTCCACCGGCTTCACGGTAAACAGCGGCGTAATCCCACAGCTTGTAGGCAAGGACGACTATATTATATGCGATGACCGCGACCACGCATCCATCGTGGACGGCCGCCGCCTGTCGTTCGCAACACAGCTGCGATACAAGCACAACGACATGGCCGATCTCGAGCGCGTTCTCAAGCGCTGCGAGCCCGACAAGGTGAAGCTCATCATCGTCGACGGAGTATTCTCGATGGAAGGTGACCTGTGCAACCTGCCCGCAATCGTAGAGCTCAAGAAGAAGTACAACGCAACCGTCATGGTCGACGAGGCACACGGCTTGGGCGTATTCGGACGTCAGGGACGCGGTGTATGTGACCATTTCGGTCTTACCAAGGACGTTGACCTGATAATGGGTACATTCTCCAAGTCACTTGCATCAATCGGCGGCTTCATTGCAGCCAACCAGACCATCATCGACTATCTGCGCCACACATGCCGCACCTATATCTTCAGTGCCAGCATGACCCCCGCAGCAACAGCCGCTGCACTCGAGGCCCTGCACATCATCCAGAACGAACCCGAACGCATCGAGGCACTTTGGGATGTGACCAACTACGCCCTCAAGCGCTTCAAGGAAGAAGGATTCGAAATCGGCGAAACCCAGAGTCCCATCATTCCACTCTACGTCCGTGACATGGAAAAGACATTCATCGTCGTTGCACGCGCATTCGAGGAAGGCGTATTCATCAACCCCGTCATCCCACCGGCATGTGCACCCAGCGACACACTGGTACGCTACGCCCTGATGGCCAACCACACCAAGGAACAGGTTGACCAGAGTGTAGTCCGCCTGAAGAAAGTCTTCAAGGAACTGGACATCATCAAGTAAAACAGACAATACAAGCAAAATAAGAAGGAACGGACATCACATCCGTTCCTTTTTTTTGTACACAGGCGCTGCTAATCCATGTCGCTGCCGGGATTGCCCCCGCCACCGTCACCGCCGTCGTCTCCTGAGCCTCCGGTCGAAGGATCGTCACCTCCGGTGTTGGTTCCAGGAGTTTCACCTCCGTTACCCGTGGTTCCGTCACCCGTAGTTCCGCCCTCCGGGCTTTCCGGCTCCTCGATGGTGCCGTCGTCAGCACTGGTGACACGCTTCACCTCGTTACCGTCACGGTCGTAGCACGTGATGATGACACTGGTGTTCCTCAGCTCCTGCTTCAGTTCGACAGCAGGCGTGAAGATGATACGGCGTGTCTTGATAAGACTCGTCTTCACATCGTTCACGTCAGCCACCGACTTGGCACTCAGGCCGAAGCGCATCGAACCCAGACCGGGCATGGGAATCGTATGGCCTTCACAGGCCCACGCTTTGATGACTTCGCCCGCTGCGTCCCAACAGGCATGCATTACTCCCTCAGAAACTCCGCTTCTGAGTGCGGCCTCACGGATCACTTTTTCCTGGCTCAGAGACGAGTATAACTCGGGCAGCATGACGTACCTGTACGTGCCAGCATACTTACCGACCTTTTGCAGTCTCTCTTTTGCTTTCACTTTTAAACTCATAATACCTAAAGGATTTAGTGTGTTTTTCTTTTTTTGAGTCAAAAAGTACTACGCGGCCAACTACACCGGGTGACCGCTTCCCGCTTTGTGAATACCTCTTTTATTATAGTGTAAAGATACAAAAAATAATCGAGATTACCAAGCATTAAGACGTTTATTTTCAATAATTTAAGGCAGAAAAACACCACCCCGAAACAGTCCTGTTCCAGAGCCCCGTTTTCCCCACCACGGAGGAAAAATTTCCGGAGCACAGAGAAAAAAGTTTTAGAGCGTGCTCGAGAAAAAAGTGGTGTGTGACGGTGTAGTATATGGGTGGAGGTGGTAGAGCACTTTCTTATGTAATATGAAAAATAAATCCTTATTAACCTTGTAAATTTTACAGATATAATAAGGATTTATTTGCTGAGTCTAATAGAATTTACCTCCACCTCCTCCACCCTCAACGTCAGATATCGAACATATCAGAACCAAACTGATGGGCATCAAGCTTGTTTTCGCGTTTATGCATGTCGTAGTCAATCTTCATAACAAGGTATTTGCGTGTGCCACGTATGACTTTACTGCCAAAACCAAGCTGCATCATGGTTTTACCGATTGAGTTGGTATTGAACTCACGCCCACGGAATCCGCGAAGCGTCAGTTCGTGCATGATGTCACCTGCAGACAGGGCTTCCTCTGTTGACTGTCCATCAGGTATAGACAGGAAAGTACGCAAGACTTCCTCGCAATCGTTGCTTTCCATGAAGTTATGGTTGTGATCGGTAATGAGCTGGCTCTCCTCCTGACTGGGCTTGGGGTCAAACCCGTGATCGAGCAAGTAGAGGGCTTGGGCGTATGCACCTTCGTAGGGAAGCGGGAAGTTCTCCAAGTCAACTGTTTCCTTCAGGTCAACTACCAAGTAGCGGCGATTACCCTGGCTGTCACGGATGAAGTTATCTTCATTGGTAGTAGCTACGAGTGAAGCTCGACGCTGGCGGCTTTCGCGGAAGTGAGCATAGGCATCGCGAACATTAGAGCGTGAAGAGGTGACAATGTACTTGAAGGCCTCGTTTTTCTGGTTGGAACCAAAAGAAATCTCATCGAACAAGATGAGCGGCGTCTCTGAGAGCGAAATGACAAAGTCCTTGTCGATACGCTCTGATGGTCCAACCTCCAGACGGTAGTCACTGAGTTCTGGCGGCAGGATATGACGCACGAAGAATGTCTTACCAATGTGCTGGTGACCCTTGAATATTGGCATCTGCGGGTTCTCGTTGATACGTTCCAGCATCAATGCCACCATTCCGACATGCCACTTCTTCAGCATCTGCTCATAGAACGGCTCGTTCTCTGGGTCGCCAAACTCCAGATGTCCTATATAGAAGTCCTTCAGGAAGTCTGGGTCAGTGTCTGGGTTCCATGGTTTCAGATCAAGAAGCCAGGATTTCACTGCATCGAAGTCCTTGCAGAAGTCTCGGCTGAAGATGAGCGACTTTACGTCCTGAAGTTTGACGTTCAGTCCCTGTTCCTTCAAGCGGCAATAGTAGGTGTCCAGGTCACGATCCTGCACGGGTTTCCAGGCCTGACCCTGTTCACGTACTTCAGGACGCTGACGCCAAGTGTTAAAACGCCACTCGGCCTGCTGTTGCAAGGCTTCGCGCATTGTCTGAATGCGGTTCGTCTGCTCATCCTTCTTCTGGTCTTCCGTCTTCTGACGGCGTCCACGCGGTAGCGTGGTGTCAATACCGGCATCTTGGGCCAGTTTCATCAGAGTACCGAGAGTCACCAGACCATGACCAGTCTTCAAGCAGTTGTCAAACTTCTCGTCACACTCCTCACGCTTATAGTCTGGATAGACAGAACAAATGGTGTGATAGGTTTCACGAGCCTGTTCACCGAGAGAAGCGCATGCAAAGGTAACGTCAATCCAATCGCCGTAATTAGCGGTAATGTCCTTGCCAGTTTCGACAAGTCGCTGAGCAACCAGTTGGAGGTGCTCAAAATCTGTATAGTTTTTCATCTTTTAAAAATATAAAGAATTAATATAACATTTTTCATCAAAAGGCAGAAAGCAGGCACGACATATATCAGACCCACTTTTGTCAACAGTGATTCCATATCGGAAGTTCAGATACTTTCGAAGTTTGAGGAACGTGGCTTTGAAATCGATGCTCTTTGCCCAATCGGGTATACGGACTATCCATTTCACACCCAGACCTTTTGGTGAAACGAAACACAAGGCAGTTTCAACCGAAGGATCATTGCATAACAGCTGCTGAACACGACGTGCCTCTTCGGTAGAAGAAAGATCATCGATGTCGAGTACTGCGAAGGGCGAAGGGGCAACAAGACTTCTGGCATTACGATAGCTGAAAATGCCATTGAACGTGGCAGTTTCAAATTCCAGCTTCTTGAAGTCACTGAGTTCGTCCTTCGTTGCGGTGGGCATCATGGAGCGCAGTGCCTCTGTGGACCAACGCGCGCGGTCAGAAATGATGTAGTCGTAAGCCCAACGGATGTCACGACTCTCTTTAGGACTGACAGCCAGAACCGCCTCGCCCTTACTGTTCCGATGCCCTTTCGGGAATACGGAGAATAACAGCTCGTTGCTGTTGAAAATCTTTGTTTTTTCCATTATTTATAATTTTAAAATTAAAATCATGCTGCAAATGTACTCTGCATTTTATGTATGATTTTGACAATTTGCAACTATTGATCATTTTTTTTGCCGCAAAAGTAGGAAACACTATCCGTAAATGAAAAGACAAACTAACGCAGGAAATGACAAAATGCGTATTTAACTATAAATCAGTACTATAGACGAATTAGGCATTCACACAATACCACTAAAAACAAAAAAATACCCCCAAAATATCTCTAAAATGGCCTAAATAAAAAAGACAAACTGCCTCTGAAGTAGTAAATTTTTTCTGAAGTAGTTAAAATATCGGCTTGTTATACTTATAATAAAAGAGCTTTACCCCATTTTCCCAAACTATTTTGCAGAAACCTTGTACGATTTCTTTATTATCATTATATTTGCAAAGCAATCCGAAAGGAAAGCGCAATCTTATTGAAAATACGAAGCGTTATGCTCGACTTGCAATCGGAAATGTGAGAAACTTCTGTAGTACGCAAGGACAGTGTGGCGGTTCACGTTTATAGCGTGGGCTGGTTACATTTCTCGTACTAGGGTTATTCTCACAACCTCCGATTGAAGAAGTGGTAATTCAGTTCCACGCTTCTTAATTAAATTAGAAATGCTCTTACGGAGCTGGAGAGCCAAAGGTGATGCCGATCCAATGAAGCAATTATGTTCTCTCCAACGTCTCTTCGTTTCTTTTTTCTTTCTGTGCATTAGCAACCTTTCATGGGCCTATGACTTTGAAGTAGACGGTATTTACTATTATATTAATTCTGATGAAACAAGTGTTTCCGTTACATATAAGACAACGTCTTACAACAGTTATTCGGGCGATGTTGTAATCCCCGCAACTGTAACGTACAACAGTACACAGTACAGTGTGACAAGCATAGGTTATAATGCCTTCAATCACTGCAATTTGAAATCCATCACTATTCCTAACAGTGTAACGAGTATTGGCGAACGAGCCTTTGATTATTGTTATAACCTCACAAATATATCTTTTGGAAACTGCGTGGATAGTATTTGTGAGAATGCATTCCGTGAAACCGCATGGTATAATAATCAGCCCAGTGGATTGGTATACGCAGGCAATGTGGCATATAAATATAAAGGTACTATGCAAGGTCAAACAGAAATTGCTATAAATGATGGGACATTAGGAATAGCAGAAAATGCCTTTTTAAATTGTTCTGGCCTTAAATCTGTAATAATCCCCAATAGTGTCAAAAATATCTGCAGTTGTGCCTTCTGGGGTTGTGAAAATCTGGAAACTGTAATTATGGGTGACGGTGTGACAAGCATTGAAAGTTATGCCTTCACAGGTTGCAATAGCCTCACCTCAGTAATAATTCCCAATAGTGTGATAAGTATTGGAGAGGAGGCTTTACATAATACAGCATGGTATGATAACCAGCCAGAAGGCTTGGTTTATGCAGGACAAATCGCATATAAATATAAGGGCAATATGCCAGAAGGGACCCATATTGAAATAAAAGAGGGGACTTCAGGAATAAGTTACCAAGCTTTCCATAATTGCAAAGGTCTAACATCCGTCACTATCCCCAACAGCGTGAGCAGCATTGGAAATTATGCCTTCTCTGGTTGTAGCGCCCTGACGTTAGTGACTATTCCTAATAGTATGACAAGCATAGGTTCTGGGGCATTTTATAATTGCTCTGGCCTGGCCTCAGTGACTATTCCAAACAGCGTGACATATATCGGAAGCGAAGCCTTTTATAACTGCAGCAATCTAACATCTGTCACTATACCCAACAGCATAAGAAGTATTCAAGACAAGACCTTCTATTACTGTAGAAGGCTGATATCCGTCACTATCCCCAACAGCGTGACCAGCATTGGAAACGAGGCCTTCTATAACTGCGAAGGTTTGACATCAATTAGTATTTCAAATAGTGTGACCAGCATTGGCAACTATGCCTTCGAAGGTTGCAGGAACTTCACCTCAATAACAATTCCCAATAGTGTGACAAGCATTGGCAATTATGCTTTTTTTGCTTGCTCTGGTCTGACTCATGCTGAATTTGCAAGTGTAGAGAGTTTATGTAAAATAAACTTCGGCTATGGCGGAGCTAATCCTTTATATCATGCAAAACATCTTTACATAGAAGGACAGGAAGTCAAAGATGTGGTTATCCCCAACAGCGTGACCAGCATTGGAAACGAGGCCTTCTATAACTGCGAAGGTTTGACATCAATTAGTATTTCAAATAGTGTGACCAGCATTGGAGCCAGTGCCTTCAGTGGTTGCTCAGGTTTAACATCCGTCACAATCCCAGAGAGTGTGACAAGCATAGGTGGGTACGCCTTCTATAACTGCTCCGGCCTCAAGGAAGTATATTGTATGGCAGAACAAGTACCGACCACGAATTCATATGCATTCAATAATACCGACGTGGCATCTGCTACCCTATATGTACATGAATCTGCTCTGGATGACTACAAGTCCACAGCACCTTGGAGCGGTTTCGGTACGATTCTGGCTCTTGAGACGGACATCCTTGGCGATGCCAATGACAGCGGTGCTGTTGAAATCGGTGACATCACATCCGTATTGACGCTGATGGCTAATCCGGATGCTGCCGGTTACAACAACAAGGCTGCGGATGCAAACGGCAATGGCAATATAGAGATTGGCGACATTACTACCATACTGACGATTATGGCAGGTGGCAATTGATTCATAATTATTTGGACCTCTGTGCGTTCCATAACCGCTTTGCCATCACGTTAAGGGCCATGAAGCAATAACGCTGAGAGGTTACAGGAATGGGCGTATAAATGTAGTGCCGTTCTTCTGCCTTACGACGCAGAGTCTCCTCGACAGCCTTTTGTATAGAGACATCAAGAAATGCCTGTTCGGTGGGTTCCAGTAGCAACAGCTGGCCTTTCGAACACGCCTCGAAATAGACACCACCTGGTTTGTAGTAACGCTCATGTGATGAACCCTCCTTGGGGAAACCGTCATTAAGCAGGACAACCAGCGGATAGCCTTGCTCGCGCAAGGAGCGTGCGATAATCTGTTCGCCCTTGCTGATAGCTGCCGTATAGGTGACCGCTCCGTTATGTGCTGCTGCCAGCACCGAGCGAAGCCGCTCTTCTATCTGCTCGTTAGTGGCACTGCGTGACATTTCCACCATTTGGGAATCTGGCCAGTTGAGAAGGAAATGATTGCCCATAGAGGTGAACATTAAACCTGCTACCTCCGTTTGTCTGTGCAGCCTGAAGAGGTCGGGGTTGTGACGCTTCAGCCATAGACGGCGCGGATTATCCTTCACATAGTCAATCATCCTGCGCAGCTGTCCTGGTGCATGAAGAATACGCTCGTGATAATAGGCGGCGTCTGGTTGCCAAATACTACCACTGCCCGCAAAAATACGGGCAAACTGCACGGGAACATCCCCCTGCACTTCAGCGCCTGTCATAATGCGTCCCTGCACCTCAGTGGCGTTCTCGCCGCTGCAATAGTATTTCTCTTTATATAGCTTGGTACAACCACTCTTGAACCCGCGCACCACAGCCCCGATACTTTGCGGAAGCGGTTCCAGCACTTGGATTACCAGATGTACGTGATCAGGCATAACCATCGTTGCAAGCACTTTCAGGGCATAGCCTTTAGCATTGTAGAACTGCGCAAGGCCACTGAGCATCTGATACACACGACGCCCAAAAACGTTGAGCCTCACAAAAGCTGTTTCGGCACTCTCGCCTTCCAGTTCTCCAAACAACGGATAACGCTCCGCCACAGGCAGTGTGAAATGATAGATGGCACGACCTCGGTAGTCCCATCTGCTTTCGCGATGGTGCCGCATGGTGTCAACCGGTTTCCATGCAACCTTTCCTTTGTCCATCACCTGTGACATGGCATCTAAGGCAAAAAACAGCAACAAAGACTTCACCCGAAGTGCATTGTTGCTGTTGTTATATGATTAGATTACTATTTGCTGTTTACTTGCCGAAGTAGCGCTTCAGGAGGCCTTCGAAGCCGCGGCCGTGGCGTGCCTCGTCCTTTGCCATCTCGTGTACTGTGTCGTGTATGGCATCCAGATTGGCTGCCTTGGCTGCCTTGGCTATATCCATCTTGCCGGCGCATGCTCCGCACTCTGCCTCGGCGCGTTTCTCCAGGTTGGTCTTGGTGTCCCAAACGCAGTCACCGATCAGCTCGGCAAACCTGGATGCGTGATCTGCTTCCTCGAAAGCGTAGCGCTTGAATGCCTCTGCGATTTCGGGATAGCCTTCGCGGTCTGCCTGACGTGACATTGCCAGATACATGCCTACCTCGGTGCACTCGCCGCTGAAGTGGGCCTTGAGGCCTTCCATAATCTCCTGGGGGCAACCCTTTGCAACACCTATTACGTGCTCTGTTACATACTCGCGGTCACCTTCTACCTTGGTGAACTTGTCGCCTGATACCTTGCACTGTGGGCATCTCTCAGGTGCCGAATCTCCCTCGTGGACATAGCCACATACTGAACATACGAATTTTGCCATAGTTTTTTTGTTTAGTGGTTTAGCTCTCTTTTGTAATTACTACAAGACAAAGATAATCGTTTTAGGTGATTTATACAAGAGTTTAAAATGATTTGTAATTAAAATACGGTATTTTCTTGCCATTTAGAAGAAAATACCGTACCTTTGTAGTGTCGTAAGATATGCGGTAGTAGCTCAGTTGGTAGAGCGGAAGCTTCCCAAGCTTCAGGTCGCGGGATCGTGCCCCGTCTACCGCTCCCCCTTGAACTTCTTGAACCCCTTGAACCTTTTTCAGAACTTGAATCCTATCGTCGCACTGATGCTGTGACGGGACAGGTCGACTGGTATTGCGTTCATCTCGACACCGGTATGTCTGCTGGAGAAGGCGTAGTAATCGCCGTTCTGTATGCGGTATTTGTATGCCAGGTCCAAGTAGAATTTCTTGTTGCGATAACCTAATCCAGCCGTAGCAATATGTGTATCACCAAGGTTCATGTACTGGAAGCTGGTAGGATAGTCAACGGCATTTGCCACATAACAATCGGGAGACAATGCTGCATCCCAGAATGCTCCCGGCTTGTAGATACTGGCAATGTAGTTGTATCCTGCACGCAGGCTGAGACCCTCGATAGGCTTGTATTCAATACCGAGACGCAGTGTATGCTGACCGCGTATCATATCCCGGGTCCATGCATTGATATCCAGATCCTTTATCCAATGACCATAGCCATCTGGGTATGACATACTGGTATTCTGGTACAGCGCATACTCGTACTCTGCACCAAGGGCTACGCTCTTGCCGAAAGTGGTTCCCAACTGACCGCGGAACTTCCATGGTGTGGTCAGGCGGTACCGCAGATAGTTGTCTGTCTCGGCATAGTAGTCGTAGTATTTGCGTGCTGTAGGATCATAAGTGGCAATGCCTGCTTCGAAATCCTCCTTGCTCTGATAATAGTACTTTGTACTGAGGCTCTGGTCATCGGCATACTCCAGGCGGTACCATGTGGGACTCTCGATGGTAAGACCAATGCGGAAGGGATTGTCCTTTATGGGACGTATTATGGTTCCTATCTTGAAATTGAATCCGTTACCCTTAATATGCTGTTCGTTTATATATGCAAAGTCCTGTATATTCTCATTTTCTATGGTGCCATTACGCCGTTCTAAGAAATCAGTCATCTGACGCCAGTCAAGCCTGTCCATACCGAATGTCAGACCAAGGAAGACCTGATCCTGGACATTGGCACTGAGGTTGAAATCAAAACTGTTGAGTGAACCTGACGCAGAGGAAATTGTGCTGTTATCCAAAGTAATAGCGTTGTTATCTGCCCACAGGTTACCCATCGAAGCAGCTTCGTAAATTCTTGGCTCAGGAGGATTACTTATTGCAACGGATGCCATATCTTCCAACTGATGCGCAAATGATGCTCCGGTTTCGACCTGGCCATAGAAGGCCTGCCTGTAGTTAATCTTGCGCTGGTAGTTGAAGGCGATATTGAAATTCCTCAACTTGCCTTCCATGGGGAACGAGGCAACAATACCTGCCTGATCCAGGGTAATGCCTCCGTTGCTGTAACCCTTGGCACTGTTGTCAGCGCCCCAGTTGCCGCCTACGGAGAGCGAAATATCGTTCTTCTTCATCATGCCGATGCCTGCAGGATTGGAACTGATGGTGCTGATGTCAGCTCCCAGGGCACCCATGGCGCCGCCCATTGAAACGTAACGTGACGTTCCTATGACATCTGCCTGATTTGTAATCTGGTTGTTGACGTATGTATCCTGTGCATACACCGACATTACGGCAGACAATGCTGCTAAAGTGATTATCTTTTTCATACGTAAGTTAATGTTGAATTCTTAACGTCCACGACCACCGCGGAAGCCACCGCCACCGCCTCCACCGAAACTGCCGCCTGAGGAACGGAAACCGCCGCCGCTGCCTGAAGAACGGAATCCGCCGCCGCTGGAGCTTGAGCTTGAGCTTGAACTGCGTGACGGGCTGCTGTAGCTGTGTGATGAACTGCCTGAAGAGCCGCGTGAGCCTCCCCAGGTTCTGTTGTTGCTGTCCGTACTGCGGCTTGGGCGACCGCTGTATGTATTGCCGCGGCCGAAGGTACGTGAGTTTTCTCCGCCTCTGTTACGGTAATTGTCACCATAGCTACGCGGGTTGCCTGTCGTAGCACTGCGCATACCCATTGTGCGCCCGCCGCCATAGCGGTTGTTGTGAATGGCATTGGCATTGCGTACGCTCATGCTACGGTATCCTGTACCATAGTGATGGGGATGATGGGGATGTATGCCCGGATGCCATGTATAGCTCCATCCGAAGCCCCATGAGAAGCCCCATGTGCAGCCCCACCCTACTGAACACCATCCGCCTACGTAGACAGGACGGTACCATGGATCCCAGAACCATGGGTCGTAGTACCACGGGTTATAGATGTAGGCGATACGGTCCCAGTACCAGGGATCGTAGTAGCGTGATCCGCGGAAGCGTGCCAGACGGGTGCTGTAGTAGAACTCGTCTTCCTCGGCATCCCTGTAGCCACGTGTATATCCGTCGTCGTAGCCAAGGTCGTACAGGCTGGCCTGCTTCTTGCCCTTCCTAGCTACAACAACAGAGTCGGCAACTGTTGCAGATGTATCTGCAACGCTTGTGCGGCGTCCGCGACGGTTGTACTCGTCCACGTCACGCAGAGTGCCTGTGTGGTAGTCTGCCTCGCCGCCGGACGAGGTTGTTGCCACGTCGTCGTCATACTCGACGACAATCCTGCGCGGCTGCTGTTTCCTGTCGTTCCGGACGGTCTTATCGTTCTTGGACTTTCGGCCGAAATACATCTCGTCATCATCATCCTGCGCCATGATTGCGATGGTGGGCAGTATGAGTGCTACCAGTGCAAAGATAAATGACTTGCGATTCATAGTATAATGTTTTTATAGTTTGTCTGATGCAAAAATACTTGTTTAAGACATGTATATTTCGGGTGATTTCCTAAATTGGATAGGAAAATCCCTTTTCATGGTTTCTGCTATGCTTTTTTGCTGAAGAGCAGCATTGTCCATTCAGATTCGCTGCGTGACGTCTCGAACCGGAAGCCGAGCTCCGCGGCTTTCTGCTGCAGGACTTCTGCATCTGAGGAGTAGAATCCGCTAAGAAGCATTTGCCCCCCGGCCTTTACGCAGGATGCAAAGCGCGGCATATCGGCAAGGAGGATATTGCGGTTGATATTGGCTATCAACAGGTCTGCCTGAGGAGCAGCGGAATCGTATTCCTGCACGAGAACGGCCGAATCCCCCTCGCATACGCGAACATTGTCTATATTGTTAAGCTGAAGGTTGTCGGTGGCATTGCGTACGCTCCATTCGTCAATGTCGTAGGCGAAAACGTCCTGTGCACCCAGCATACTGCACATTATGGCCAGTATGCCTGTTCCTGTGCCTGCGTCTATGACATGCCTGCCACTGAGGTCCGTCTCCAGCAGCTGGCGCAGTATCAGGCGCGTGGTCTGGTGCGAACCGGTTCCGAATGCCTGACAGGGATTGATCCTGATATCGAACCTGGCCTGTGGTATGTCGGTATGGCGTGTATCGTGTATGCAGACGAGGCATTCGGCAGGTTCGGACGCTGAATCCAGTATGATAGGACGGAAGCCCTCGTCCTCCCACTGTGCATTCCAGTTTTCGTAGGCTGCCGGGGTAACGGCATAGCTTATCCAGACGCCCTCAATCGGAAATGCTGCAATGACTGTATCGAGTTCGTCCTGACGGAATAAAGGCTGCTGCACCCACCCTTTGACACCATGAGGGGTATTCTCGAATGCTTCAAAACCGCAATCGGCTATCATGGCAATGAGGACATCTGCAGAGGCCTCGGTACATGGTGTAAGAGTAAAGTCAACTTCGTAGTATTTCATCTTACCAAGGGTTATTCGAACCTGATACTCTTTGCCGGATGGATTCTGCTTATCAGATAGCTGGGTATCACAAGCACCATGACACATATCACAAGGGTTGAGATATTTACGACGGCAATCTGTGTCCACGGGAAACTGACGGGTACGGTATTTAGGTAGTAATTGGCAGGATCAAGCTTGGCAACGCCTGTGTATTTCTGCAGATACAGGAGCGCAAAGGCAATGGCATTGCCGATTACCATGCCGCGGACGACAATCATGGCACTGAGGTACAGAAACAGGTGGCGGAGCTGCGAGTCGGTGGCGCCCATTGCCTTCATTATACCGATGAACTGGGTACGCTCGAGTATGATTATGAGCAGACCGCTGACCATTGTGACACATGCCACGCATATCATAAGTATCAGGATGGCAATGACATTGGTGTCGAGCAGTGTCAGCCACGAGAATATCTGCGGATATATTTCCCTGACTGTAGGATTGGCATAATACTGACCGTTGCAGTCCGTCAGGTTCAGCACGACACGTCCGACCTTCATTGCGGTTTCGTTAAGGTCGCGGAAACCGGGCAGGATGACCTCGGCTCCGCTGTAGATATCTTGGTCCCAGTGTGCTATGCCCTGCACGTTGCGCACGTCGGCAAACACGAGGTTGTCGTCAAAGTCACTCAGGTATGTATTGAAGATGCCTGCGACGATGTATCTGCGTGCACGTAACTGACTGGTAAAGAAATAGGCATATACGCGGTCACCGGTCTTCAGCTTCAGCGCATTGGCAGTACGGCCCGAAATGATGATACTGTCCGAAGGACTGTCGCCTGCACCGAACTGCGGGATATGTCCGTCGGCCATGCAGCTGCGGATGAACGTGAGGTCGTATTCGCTACCGATGCCGCGTACGACTGTGCCGCGAAAGGCATCGGCGGTCTTGAACATACCTGTCTGTACTGCATATCGCTGTACACGTTCCACACCGGGTATGGCACGCAGTTCGCCGACAAGACTGTCTGTAATCTGTATGGGCATCGAGGTTGACTGATACATGCTCTTGGCATTGACGACCTCGATATAGCCTGCTATGTCTGCTACCTTGCGACGGACTTCGTTCTGGAATCCAAGTGCAATGGAAAGGCTCATGACCATAACCAGGACACCGATGGCGACACCTGCGGTGGCTATGCGGACAGCGGATTGCGAAATACGGCTTCCGCCTGCATTGTTATTGTATAGTCTTCGGGCTATGGAGAGCATGACTTATTCATTCGGTGCGGCCGGGGTATGCCTCGATGGCCTTGCGCAGGATGAAGAGTGCCCGTACAAGGTCCTCCTTCTTGAGCACATAGGCAAGACGTACCTGATTGTATCCTGCTCCGGGTGTGGTATAGAATCCTGCAGCCGGAGCCATCATAATGGTTTCGCCCTCGTACTGGAAGTCCGACAGGCACCATGCACAGAATTTCTCGGCATCGTCCACCGGAAGCTTGGCAACAGTATAGAAAGCGCCCATAGGTATCGGACTGTAGACTCCGGGGATACGGTTAAGACCGTCTATCAGGCATTTGCGCCGCTCTACATATTCGTCGTATACCTCGCGGCTGTATTCCTCGGGTTCGTCCAACGACGCCTCGGCGGCAATCTGACCGATGAGCGGCGGGGAAAGACGTGCCTGGCAGAATTTCATGACTGCCCTACGTACCTCGGCATTCTTGGTTATAAGGGCTCCGATACGGATTCCGCACTCGCTATAACGCTTTGATACTGAATCGATAAGAACCACATTGTTCTCAATTCCCTCCAAGTGGCATGCGCTGATGTATGGAGAGCCTGTATATATGAATTCGCGGTAAACTTCGTCACTGAACAGATACAAGTCGTATTTCTTGACCAAGTCACGAATCTGGTTCATTTCCCTGCGTGTATACAGGTAACCGGTAGGGTTGTTGGGATTGCAGATGAGTATTGCCCGTGTGCGCTCGTTTATAAGCTCCTCGAATTTCTCGACCTTGGGCAGAGAGAACCCTTCTTCGATAGTGGTTGCAATAGTACGGATGACGGCACCTGCCGAGATTGCAAATGCCATGTAGTTGGCATACGCCGGCTCGGGAACGATAATCTCGTCTCCGGGATTGAGGCATGCAAGGAACGAGAACAGGACGGCCTCGCTGCCGCCGCTGGTTATGATAATGTCGTCTGCAGTAAGGTTAATATTGTATTTCGCGTAATACTTGACCAGTTTCCTGCGGTACGACAAATAGCCCTGAGACGGACTGTACTCCAGGATCTTGCGGTCGATATTACGTATTGCATCCAAGGCCGCCTGGGGTGTGGGCAGGTCGGGCTGACCGATGTTGAGATGATAGACATGAACCCCGCGTTCCTTGGCTGCATAGGCCAATGGAGCAAGTTTGCGGATTGGTGACTCGGGCATCTCGTGGCCTCGAACTGATATCTGTGGCATATTCTAATATTGATTTATCTTCTGAAAAAATAGTACGACCAGTACGTACCACCGTACATATCCAGACATGCCTTGCGCTGTTGCCCGGTATCATTGGCATTCCTGGCCATAATCTGAATAAAGTCGGTGATAGCCGTGGTAATCTCTTCGTCCTCAAGCACAGGCCCGTCACTTACATGACGGCGTTGTGCCAGAATATATGCTTCCCTGTAATGGCGTGGCATAGAGTCACTGACTGCGTAATACTGCGTAAGTTTCCTGACGAATTCTCCTAGTTTCCTGTCAAGCAACAAGGAACAGAGGTAGTAATCTGCCAGTGGCTGGATGCTTAGGGAATCCTGTTTCATGCGCAGGGTGTCTGCCATTGCATGCTGACGCATCTCCATCGCTTTTTCCAAAAACCTGGCTGTGGTAATCCTGGCTCCCGGAACAATGGCCGCACGTATGTGCCTTGCGACCATGCATGGTGCCTGATACATCCGGCAAGCCAAAGTCGTATCGGGGATAAGGCTTTCGCTCCCCTTTAGACCTGGCTGGGAGAAAAGTTCGTCTGCCAGGCGTCCTTCGCGGCTGAGGGCCAATGCATGCATCGCCGTGATGTTGCGGTTCTGTACAGTATAGTCGTTAGCGACATCCAGTGCCTGACGTGTATCGCCCTGTTGCATCAGCCTCTCGACAAGCAACTGGTCATGCAGTTCGCGATTGTGGTTTGCCACTATAAGGGACATAAGCATGCCAAGCGCAAGTATCAAGACATTACTGCACAGATAATGCGGTACTGTGTCGTGTTCGGCATGATTATCGCGTATCGGCAACGAAGCCGCGCACAGGACAACGGCGACCGTCATCATGACGCATCCGAGAAGAACCGGGAAATGGATATCCGAATCCTGTATGCTGTGCATCCTGGCACCCGTCAGGATGCCGAGAGTCACAAACGACGGCAGAGTAGCCACTGCCTTGAGACGAATGGGGAACGAGAAAAAATGCAGGAGCAGTACAGACGGCAAAGCGGCGAGCATAGTAGCCAGTATGGCTGAAAAGACAATGGAGTCGAGCATGTCTCCCCCACTGCTTATATAATGTGCCAAGGCTACTATATCGCGCTGTCCTGCCAGATACATGTACAGCGAATATACTACAAAACACAGCACGCAAGCTACCGTGAGGAAGCTTGCGGTCTGCTGTGTGCTATGGTAGTAATATTTCAATCCTTGACCATCCTCAGAACGCATGCGCTGCGTGCAGGAAGGTAGAGTTTCAACCATCCCTTGCCGTCGCGTGCCAATTCACGATCGTAAATAGTCAGATGACGAAGGCTGTCATCGTTGAAGCCCTTGCCTCCGAACTTGACATCATCTGTATTGAGCAGGTACTGGTATGTTCCTGCCTTGACCATGAAACCGTAGTCGGCATAACTGCGGAACGGGCTGAAGTTAAAGAAGAACAGCAACTCTCCGCGCTGGAATGCATAAACCTGATCCCCGTCGTTGTGCCAGATCTCGGTAACATGTGTCTTCTGGATATCCTTCTCGCTCTTGATAACCTTGAGCATATAGCGGTCAAAATCACCCAGATAGTGGTAGCAGAGCTCCTTGTTGTCCACCAGGTTCCACTGACGGCGTGCATACTTGTAGCTCCAGCCGTTACCCTCACGCGGGAAGTCAATCCATTCGGGATGACCGAACTCGTTACCCATGAAGTTGAGGTAGCCGCCATTGATTGTACCGATTGTTGCAAGGCGAATCATCTTGTGCAGGGCAATACCGCGCTCTACCGTATAGTTCTCGTCACCCTTCTTGAAATGCCAGTACATGTCGGCATCAATCAGACGGAAGATGATTGTCTTGTCGCCTACCAGGGCCTGGTCGTGACTTTCGCAGTACGAAATGGTCTTCTCGTCGGCACGGCGGTTGGTTGTCTCCCACAAAATGGAACTTGGCTTCCAGTCCTCGTCCTTGAGTTCCTTGATAATCTTGATCCAGTAGTCGGGAATATTCATCGCCATACGGTAGTTGAAGCCGTAGCCGCCTGCCTCGAATGTTGCTGCAAGGCCCGGCATACCGCTAACCTCCTCGGCAATTGTTATTGCATAGCGGTTGACCTGATGAATCAGGCAATTGGCCAATGTCAGGTAGACAATGGCATTGTCGTCCTGTGTACCGTTGTAGTAATCACCATAGCCGCCGAAGGACTGTCCCAGACCGTGACTGTAGTATAGCATCGAGGTAACACCGTCGAAGCGGAAACCGTCAAAGTGGTATTCGTCAAGCCAATACTTGCAGTTACTCAACAGGAAATGCAGAACCTCGTTCTTGCCATAGTCAAAGCACAGGCTGTCCCAAGCCGGATGCTCACGGCGGTCGCCCTGATAGAAATACTGGCATGGGTCACCACAGAAATTACCCAGACCCTCCTGCTCATTCTTGACTGCATGAGAGTGAACGATATCCATGATGACAGCTATGCCCATAGAATGAGCCTCGTCTATAAGAGCCTTCAGCTGCTCGGGAGTACCGAAGCGGCTGCTGGCTGCGAAAAAGGAACTGACGTGGTAACCGAAGCTGCCATAATACGGGTGCTCCTGGATGGCCATAATCTGGATGCAGTTGTAACCTGCACGATGAATACGCGGCAGGACATTGGTACGGAACTCGTCATACGTACCTACCTTCTCGGCGTCCTGTCCCATACCTATATGGCACTCGTATATAAGCAACGGATTGGTATTGGGCTTGAACTTGGGATTCTTCCATACGTATTTCTCCTCAGGCTCCCATACCTGTGCAGAGAATATCTTGGTCGTTTCGTCCTGGACAACACGACGCACCCATGCAGGAATGCGCTCGCCCTGACCGCCTTCCCAGTGCACACTGAGCTTGTACAAGTCGCCGTGCTTGAGGGCTTTCTCGGGAAGAACCAGCTCCCAGTTACCTGTATCCTTGATACGCTTGAATGCGTAATGACCGTCTTCCTTCCAACCGGTGAAATCACCGATCAGATAGATGGCTGTAGCGTTTGGCGCCCATTCGCGCAATATCCACGAACCATCCACTTTGTGAAGACCAAAGTAAAGATAACCTGATGCAAATTCGCTAAGTGTCTGTGCCCCACCCTGCGTAAGCTCGGCAATCTTGTCAATGGCTGACTGGTGACGACCGTTGATTGCATTGGCATACTCTGCCAGATACTTGTCGTTACGGATAAGTCTGAGTACTTGAGGTGCCTTGGGGGCTGTTTCCTGCACTGCAACCTTTTTGGCACTTGCCTTCTTGGTTACAGGCTTTTTCTTTGTGGCCTTCTTTGTAGTCTTGGTTGTTTTAGAGGCTTCTGTCTTCTTTGTAGCCATAATATATATTGTTTTGTTTACTTTACCACCTTGACACCACGGCGGAACTCGCCTTCGAAGTGTCCATCCTTGTCCTCGAGGATTCCATGGCCGTCCTTCAGTCCGTCCTTGAATCCGCCCTTGTATTTGGTTCCGTCGCTCTGACGCAGGATTCCCTGTCCTTCCATGGTTCCGTTTACCCAGTCACCGTCATACACGTCGCCGTTGGCCCAGGTATAGCGTCCCTTGCCATGCTGCTTGTTCTGTTTCCAGAAACCGTCATACTTGGCTCCGCTTTTCCATGTAAACTTGCCGTAACCGTCCTGGTCACCATTCAGGAAATGACCGACATACTTGTCACCGTTACGGTATATGAACACTCCGTCACCGGTACGCTGTCCCTTGACATACGGACCCTCGTACCTGTCTCCGTTATGGTATGTATAGATGCCAGTGCCGTGCTGCTGGTCTTCAAGCCATGTGCCATTGTACTTGTCACCGCTGGAGTAGACGAAAATGCCCTTGCCGTTTTTCATGTTGGCATGCCACTGTCCGCGATAGACATTGCCGTTGCCCCAGTCAAAGACACCCTCACCCTCTTTCATGTCCTGCATCCAGTCACCGTCATAGTATGCCCCGTTGGCAAAAGTGTATTTGCCTTTGCCCTGACGTTTGTCCTGATACCATAGACCGACATACTTGTCGCCGTTATAATAGAACATGGTTCCCTTGCCGTGCTGATAGTCACGGTACCAGGCTCCCACATAGCGATTGTTGTTCGAGAAGAAGTACGTCCCGACACCATGCTGCTGATCCTGATACCAGTCACCGTCGTATTTCTCGCCATCGGCAAACTCGTATACTCCCTTGCCCTCACGTTTGCCGCGGACATATTCGCCGGTATGGCGGTCGCCGTTCTTGAATGTAGTCGTACCCTTTCCGTGGGGTTTTCCCTTGAGAAGCTCTCCCTGGTACATTCCACCTTCCGAGAACTGGTAACTTCCGATAATTATCTCTTGTGACTGAGCTGATAATACAACCAGAGCCACTGATAAAATCAGCAGCCCCAGACGTTTAATATGATTGTACGCAGTAGACAAAACCTTATATATTATTTCATTTAGCGTACAAATTTACAAATTATATTTCACACAGAAATCCTTTTAAATATTTTTTAACCATTAAGATGTCACAAACAGAACATATTACAGGTAAATACGGCTACTCGGTAGCAGTTGACGCACCTCCGGCAGATTCATGACCGGCATCCTCTCCCTGCGAAACCTCGCCTGGAGCAACCTCGGTTGTTTCTTCAACGTCACCTTCCGCATCCTCGCCTTCGGACGTGTTGCGATGGTAACGGTCACCGGTTCTGGACGTCTTCAGGCCCTCGGGTATCTCGAAACGTTCGTTCGGACTATAGCCCAACTTCTTGTCAGCATAGACCTTCTTCAGGAAATACGCACAAATAGGCAATGCTGCTGCAGCACCCTGGCCGATAGCTCCCGAGGCAAAATGGATGTCACGCTCGTCGCCGCCTACCCATGCTCCGAAACTGAGCCTTGGAGTGTAACCGACAAACCATCCGTCGGTATTGTCATTGGTCGTTCCCGTCTTGCCTGCCATTGGCGCAGTGATACCCATGCGGCGCATACGCGAACCGGTACCGCCATTTACTACGCCTTGCATCAGAATAACCATCTTCCATGCCGCATCACTACTGATTACATGATGAATCTGTGGCTGGAAATTAGCTATCACATGTCCGTCACTGTCCTGTATCTTGGTCACGAAACGCGGAGCACGCCGCATACCCTGATGGGCAAATGCCGTATAGGCGCTGACCATCTCGAGAACGCTGATTTCACAAGAGCCCAAGGCCAAAGTCATATTCGGCTTGATATTGTAGTTGCGTATACCGAACTCGTGCACAAGATCGACCAGCATACCAGGATCCAACTGACTGATAAGCCATGCTGAAACCCAGTTGTTGGAACGTGCCAGGGCCCATTTCAATGTAACCATCTGGCCATAGCATGCACGACTGCCGTTTCTTGGCGTCCAATGTCCGCCTCCGGGCAAATGATATGTTTTCTGTACGTTAGGTGCCTTGTCGTCAGGACCATAGCCGTTGTCCATTGCCATTGCATACAGATAGGGTTTCATGGTCGAGCCTACCTGACGGCGTCCCTGACCTGCCATGTCATAGCGGAAATGTGTATAGTCAAGTCCTCCGACATAGGCTTTGACGTCACCCGTCTCGCTGTCCATACATACGAAGCCCGAGTGCAGGAAGCCCTTGTAGTACTTCAGGCTGTCCAGCGGAGTCATAACCGTATCCACTTCACCCCTGGGAGTATAGACAGTCATCTCGACAGGGACATTGAAGCTGTTCTCTATCTCATTCTCGCTGTACCCTGCAGCCTTCATGGTCACATAGCGTCCGCTCTGCTTCTTGGCACGGGCAATATCTGCGGCAACCCTATTGGCAGAAAGGCCGCGGAAATACGGCTTATTGGGATTGGATGCCTGCTCGCTGTTGAAGATCGGCTGCAGATACTTGACAACATGCTCGTACATAGCCTCCTCGGCATACTGCTGCATACGGCTGTCCAACGAACACGTAATCTTCAGTCCATCGGTATAAAGGTTGTAGTGGTTGCCGTTCTTGTCGACATTCTTGTTACACCAGCCGTATATGGGATCCTGCTCCCATGCAATCGAATCCTCGGTATATTTCTGCTTCTGCCAACTGGCATAGTCGTCAGGATCAGGCTTGTTCGCCATCAATATCTGACGGAGATACTCCTTGACATAACAGCCGATACCCGTATTATGCTCAACACGATGAAAATTAAGCGCCAAAGGCTTTGCCTTGTACATCTCGGCATCCGACTCCGAAAGATAGCCGACCTTTGCCATCTGATCCAGCACGACGTCACGACGCTCCTGTGCACGCTCCGGTACACGGACAGGATTGAAATAAGACGGGTTCTTGCACATACCGACAAGCATGGCACATTCGTCCACTGTCAGTTCGTGAGGTTCCTTATTAAAATATGTACGCGATGCCGTCTTGATTCCGACGGCATTGTGCAGGAAGTCAAAATAGTTAAGATACATTGTAATGATTTCCTGCTTGGTGTAATAGCGTTCCAGCTTCACCGCAATAAGCCACTCTATAGGCTTTTGCAGAAGACGCTGCATCGTACTTGTAGCATGCTCGCTGTATAACTGCTTGGCCAGCTGCTGCGTGATAGTCGAACCGCCGCCGGCACTCTTCTGCCCCATCACCCCACGCTTGACGACAGCACGCAACAATGCACGGAAGTCAATGCCCGAATGGTCATAGAAACGCTCATCCTCGGTAGCGACCAAAGCCTCGACCATAGCAGGCGCAATCGAATCGTATTCGGTAAACAGGCGGTTGGTGGCACCATAGCTGTATGTACCCATCAGCTTGCCGTCACCGGTAACAATCTGACTTGCGAACTTATCCACAGGATTAGACAAAGCCTGCATGTCCGGCATATAGCCTATCATACCCTCGTTCACCATGAACAGCAAGCCTACCACGCCTCCGATTACGGAGAGCAGCACGACCCACATAGCTATGATTATCTTCTTTCTCATTGCAGATATGAAGTATAAATCCTTACTTAATCCTCACCTCGCTACGCGGAATATCCCGGTTGCAGTAACAGCAGCGCAGGATATCGCCATTAGAACCAATCGCACGGAAACGCGTCTGCATCGGCTCGTTGTTGGTTATACACTTAGGATTCGAGCACTTTACCGTATCAACAAGCAGCTCGGGCATGACAACAGTACGCTTTTCCACAATCTCGTAATCACGTATTATGCACAGCGTAACGTTGGGAGCCACGATACTCAGCTGGTTCAGTTCCTCGTCGGAAAAAAACTTGTCTGCAACCTTTATGATACTCTTGTGCCCCATATCAGCACTCTTCAGATTGAAACCGACGGTAACGGCGGTCTTCATCTTCTCCAAATGCAGCAGGTTGACAACATCGAACAATCTGTCGCTCGGAATATGGTCAATCACAGTGCCGTTCTCAATTGCGGCAACCAATAGCTTATCGTGTGTCATAGTTTTTTCTGTATATCATCAAGAGTGATTCCCAGAACATCGCAAATCAGGGCCTGGCGTGCATACAGACCGTTGCGTGCCTGCTGGAAATAATATGCATACGGAGTCTCGTCTATCAAATACTCGATTTCGTTGACGCGAGGCAGGGGATGCAGAATCTTCATATTGGGACGAGCCTTCTTCAGCATGTTGCACTTCAGGAGATAACGGTCCTTGACCCTTTCATACTCATCCAGGTCCACGAACCTCTCCTTCTGCACACGGGTCATGTACAGGATATCAGCATCGCTGATTGTATCGGCATTGAAGTCCTGATGCTCCACATACCTGATTCCATGCTCCTCGCAATAACGCTTGTATATATCCGGCATCGCCAGCTCGTCGGGTGCAATAAAATGGAAGGTAGGACTGAAATGACGCATTGCCATCAAAAGGGAATGAACCGTGCGTCCGTACTTCAGGTCACCAACCATATATATGTTCAGCCCGTCCAGCTTCCCCTGAGTCTGGTTAATGGTGTACAAATCCAGCATCGTCTGCGACGGATGCTGATTGGCGCCGTCGCCGGCATTGACGATAGGTACGGGAGCGACCTCGCTTGCATATTGTGCAGCCCCCTCCAGATAATGGCGCATGACAATGACGTCGGCATAATTGCTTACCATCATGATGGTGTCCTTAAGCGTCTCGCCCTTGGTACCGCTGGTCACCTTGGGATCGGCAAAACCGATTACACGGGCTCCCAGACGATTCGCTGCAGTTTCAAAGCTGAGACGTGTACGCGTACTGGGCTCGAAGAAGAGAGTAGCCACAACCTTACCGTCCAGAAGGCGACGGTTGGGATTCTTCTCAAACTCATGAGCCATACGTATCAAATACTCTATTTTCTCCCTGGAATGATTGGCCAGAGTCACAAGACTGCTATTCTGCATAACACGGTTCTGTTACAATAATATGCGACAATTCGCACATACAAAGATAAACCTTTTTTGATGCAAATGCCTAAAAGCTATGCTTAATAATAAAATTATTAATATGATTTGTACAAAAAATCACCCAAACCCACAATAATATCATCATAAATAACTACCTTTGTCACTCAATGTTAAAACTAACTACGTACACAAACTGATATGGACAACATTGTATTTGACCTGATCAAGGAAGAACGTGCACGCCAGATGCGCGGCATAGAGCTCATTGCAAGCGAGAACTTTGTTTCAGACGAAGTTATGCAGGCTATGGGTTCGGTATTAACCAATAAATACGCTGAAGGATATCCAGGCAAGCGCTACTATGGCGGCTGCCAGGTAGTCGACAAGGTCGAGCAACTGGCAATAGACCGCATCTGCCAGATCTTCGGTGCAGAATACGCCAACGTACAGCCACACTCAGGTGCACAGGCCAATGCAGCAGTATTCCTGGCAGTACTTAATCCCGGTGACACATTCATGGGTCTAAACCTGGATCACGGAGGCCACCTGAGCCACGGTTCGCTTGTAAACACTTCAGGCATACTGTACAAGCCCGTAGGCTATAACCTGAACAAGGAAACAGGACGTGTCGACTATGACGAGATGGAGCAGCTTGCACTCACACACAAGCCCAAGCTGATTGTCGGCGGTGGCTCGGCATATAGCCGCGAATGGGACTACAAGCGCATGCGCGAGATTGCCGACAAGGTAGGAGCACTGCTCATGATAGACATGGCTCACCCTGCAGGACTTATCGCAGCCGGCGTACTGGACAACCCGGTAAAATACGCCCATATCGTAACATCCACCACGCACAAGACCTTGCGCGGTCCTCGCGGCGGTATCATCCTGATGGGCAAGGACTTTGACAACCCATGGGGCAAGACAACACCCAAGGGCGAAATCAAGAAGATGTCCGCACTGCTCAACAGCGCAGTATTCCCGGGCATCCAGGGCGGTCCTCTGGAACACGTCATCGCAGCCAAGGCCGTTGCATTCGGCGAATGTCTCAAACCCGAGTGGAAAGAATATGCACAGCAGGTGCGCAAGAACGCACAGGTACTGGCACAGGAGCTCATTGCACGCGGCTTCTATATTGTAAGCGGCGGTACCGACAACCACTCGATGCTGGTAGACCTCCGTACCAAATATCCCGACCTTACAGGCAAGGTTGCCGAGAAGGCACTGGTTGCAGCAGACATAACCGTAAACAAGAACATGGTACCGTTCGACTCACGCAGTGCATTCCAGACATCAGGCATCCGTCTTGGCACTCCCGCCATCACGACACGCGGCGCCAAGGAGGAACTCATGAAACAGATTGCAGCATTTATCGAACGCGTGCTTGACGACCCCGAAAACGAGGAGAACATTGCACAGGTTCGCAGCGAGGTAAACGAAATAATGGCAGGCTACCCGCTATTTGCCTGGTAGCCTCCATAAACGGACAAAGAAAAATCCCCAGCCTTGCGGAGAGGTTGGGGATTTAATTTTTGTATTGGTAAAGTATCTTCCGAGCAGAGGATTAGTTCTTGAAGAAATCCTTGACAGCCTCGTTGGGGACCATCTGCTCGTCGAAAGAGTAAGAACCGCTTGGGTTCTTCACCATCTTGATGACTTTGGTGTAAGAACGGCCATCCGTCTTACCAGTCTGCAATGTTGCGACAGTTTTCTTAGCCATAATTTAGTCTATTACTTGTGATTAAACCTTACTCAAACGGAAATTACTTAATCTCCTTGTGTACAGTCATTCTCTTCAGAATGGGGTTGTACTTCTTGAGTTCCAAACGCTCTGGAGTGTTCTTACGGTTCTTTGTCGTAATATAACGTGAAGTTCCGGGCAGACCACTCTCCTTCATCTCGGTGCACTCCAGGATAACCTGGACGCGATTGCCTTTAGCTTTCTTTGCCATGATTTTTCCTCCTGAAATTTTAACCGATTACACGAATGTTCTTCCAATCACAATAGCCTTTGGCCACAGCATTCTTCAATGCTGCATCCAGTCCTATCTTGTTGATGACGCGAAGGCCGTTAGCACAGATACTCAGGCTAATCCAGCAATCCTCCTCAACATAGTAGAACTTCTTGGTGAACAGGTTCACGTCAAAGGTACGCTTTGTGCGACGCTTTGAGTGAGACACGTTGTTACCAATCATGGCTCTCTTTCCGGTAATTTGACAAATCCTTGACATTTCTAATCTTCCTTTCTTTTGTTACTTTCCAATAACATCTTCCAAACGGCCGCAAAGGTACGACAAATTATTTACTTACGCAAACTTTTTCAACTAAAAGATTTGGCCGCCTTCCAAAAAAAGGTTCAAGATACGTCAAAAACGACACTATACCCTGGAATAAGCAGGCAATTCCATACTGCAGAAGTCCTTGTCCTGATATTTGAACCATCCTGCCATGGCAATCATTGCAGCATTGTCCGTGGTGTAGCCGAATTTGGGTATAAACACCTTCCATCCATAACGTCTGGCATGATCCAGGAACGCCTCGCGCAACCCCGTATTCGCACTTACACCGCCAGCCACAGCCACCTGATTTATCTTCAGGTCTTTAGCCGCCTTGCGCAGCTTCTTCATCAGGATGTCCACAACAGTAAACTCTAGGCTAGCTGCCAGATCCTCCTTGTGATGCTCTATGAAATCAGCATCCCCTGCAACCCAGTCGCGCAAGCTGTACAGAAAACTGGTTTTCAAACCGCTGAAACTGTAGTCGTAACCTGCAATCTGCGGACGGGCAAACTCGTATGCATGCGCATTGCCCTTGCGTGCAAGACGGTCAATAATCGGACCGCCAGGATAACCCAGCCCCATCACCTTGCTGCATTTGTCAATAGCCTCACCTGCAGCATCATCTATTGTACGGCCTATTATCTCCATGTCGTTGTAGGCACGAACCAAAACTATCTGACTGTTACCGCCGCTAACAAGCAGGCACAGGAATGGAAACTGCGGAGCAACATGGTCGTCACCTTCCTCACGCACGAAATGGGCCAGAATATGCCCCTGCAGATGGTTCACCTCTATCATAGGGATATTCAGGCTTGCAGCCAGGCCTTTGGCAAAGCTTACACCTACCAGAAGACTGCCCATCAAACCAGGGCCTCTGGTAAACGCAACAGCCGACAGTTCCTCCCTGTCCACCCCAGCCTGCCTGAGAGCCTGATCGACAACAGGAACTATATTCTGCTGATGGGCACGGCTTGCCAGCTCAGGCACGACTCCGCCATAAGCCTCGTGCACCGCCTGCGATGCCGTGACATTCGACAACAGCACTCCGTCCCTTATCACGGCAGCACTGGTATCGTCGCAACTGCTTTCAATGCCCAGTATATAACATTTATCACTTTTCACTTTTTCACTTTTTCACTTTCTCACTTTCAACTACTGATCACCTCTACTCCGTTCTCAGTCATCACATATGTATGCTCCCACTGGGCACTGGGCAGTTCATCCTCACTGATAACCTCCCACCCATACGGGTCATCCTCGTCAACGAACACGCGCCAGGTTCCCATGTTTATCATAGGCTCGATAGTGAACGTCATACCCGGAACAAGCAGCATACCCGTACCTTTGTGCCCATAGTGTTCCACCTCGGGATCCTCGTGAAACTTACAACCGACGCCATGTCCGCACAAATCACGTACCACACTGTACCCGTTTGCGTGGGCATGCTTGGCAATGGCATTGCCCAGGTCACCGACGAATACATACGGCTTCCCGCATACCTTCTCACCGACCTTCAGACACTCCCACGCAACATCTACCAGACGCTGCCATCGCGGATCCGTCTTGCCTATAACGAACATACGGCTCGCATCCGCATAGTAACCGTCCAGAATTGTCGTACAATCCACATTTACGATATCACCCTCCTGAAGCACATCCTCCTCCTTGGGAATACCATGACAAACCACCTCGTTTATGCTCGTGCAGCAGCTTTTGGGATAACCCTCGTAATTCAGCGGTGCCGGAATACCGCCATGAGCGACAGTGTAGTCATACACTATCTTGTCAATCTCCAGCGTCGTCATTCCTTCCCGTATCTTCCCGGCCACAGCATCCAATACCGCAGTATTCAGCTTACCTGCACGCCGTATTCCCTCGATCTGCTCCTTTGTCTTTATCAAATCGCGGCTTGGACACAGTTTTCCACGTTCCTGGAACTCCAGAATACGGCGGTCCATCTCCGTTGGAGGCAAGCCCGGAATCAGCGTCCAATTATTCTTGATTTTCTTTTTTCCCACCTTATAATATATATTTAGCAGGCGCAAAGTTACATTTTTTTGAGCACACCACCACCCCATTCGGCAATTAATTTGTATTTTTGCACACAATATGCCACAAAGCAACACAACCAAGAACGAAAGCGACATTCTGCTCATGCTGCTTATCTTCATCCTTGCGGGAGCCTTCTCGATGACAGCCAACCGCATGGGATGCATAGACAGCGTCGTCAATCTCAGCCTTCTCATACTGCCCGACAAGCTGATTCTTGCCGGACTTTTCATTGCATCCTGCATCGTAAGCATCAGCATCGGAACCAGCTGCGGCACAATAGCAGCCCTTACCCCAATCGCAGCAGGCATTGCACAACGCGAAGGACTCTCCCTGCCGCTGCTTACGGCAGCCGTAGTCGGAGGCAGTTTCTTTGGTGACAACCTCAGTTTCATATCCGACACTACCATCATGGCGACACGAACACAGGGATGCCGGATGAAGGACAAGTTCCTTGCCAACATCCGCATTGCACTTCCTGCTGCCATAATTACAGTTATACTATACTGCGTCCTGGGCAGCAACATCCACCAGACGTCCAACGTAAGCAACATCAATGCCCTGCACATACTGCCATACGCCACAATATTCGTCCTGGCCCTGTGCGGAATCCACGTCATACTCGTACTGCTGGCCGGAATCCTGTGCGCCTCCGTTATCGCGCTGGCACAGGGTACGCTTACACTGGCAGGCATCTGGAATGCAATGTGGGACGGCACACAGAGCATGCACGACCTGATAATCTTCACCATCTGTGCCGCAGTCATAATATACTGGCTCACAAGCCGTGGAATTATCGAGAAGACCGTCAACGCCCTATGCCGCCACATACGAGGCCCGCGTGCAGCCGAGGCGAGTATCTCCTCAGCCGTAATAGCCGTTGACATGCTCACCGCCAACAACACAATAGCTATTCTGGCAGTAGGACCCGTAGCACGCCACATAGCACAGCGTTTCCATATCGCACCCCGCCGCACAGCGTCCATCCTGGACACCATGTCATGCTTTGCACAAGGCATTATCCCATGGGGAGCACAGATGCTGATTGCAGCAGGACTTGCAAGCATCAATCCCATAAACATACTCCCATACATGTACTACCCGTTCATCCTGGGAATATTTATGGCCATCAGTATAACCATCAGGAAAAGACAATGAAAAAGTACCTTGTATTATTCGCCGTCATAGCAATGGCATCGTGCACAGGAACCAGAAAAGACAACAGCCGCGACACCGCAGAACCGTCAGACAGCATCCAGAATGCCGAACTCGCAATCGACAGCATGGAACTTGTACGCAAGGACAAACTGATGGAAATCACATGTCATTTGCAGTTCATCGCCGGAAACAACACAGCAGCCGACAGCATCAACGCCAGCATCAGCCAGCATGTACTGGAACAGGAACGCAACAGCAACGTACGCGAGGCAATGCACCGGTATGTAAAGAAGACATACGAGCAAAACGAACCCGAAGTCACCGAGATGAAGTCCCAGGGCGAATACTTTGCCGACATGCTTTTCACCTTCGAGCACGAAGGCCGTTTCCTGGACGATACCCCCGACAGCATTATCACATACGCAGCAACAAGCTACATATATACAGGCGGAGCACACGGCTACAGCAGCATGAGATACATGAACTTCTCACGCAAGACCGGACACCTCATTACCCTTGACGAGGTTCTGGATCTCAGCCGCCAGAAGGAAATTGTACAACTGATTATCCGTGACCTTATGCAACAGTTCGGATGCAACAGCGTACAACAGCTCGAGGACCAGGGATTCATTGGAATCCGCGACACTAATGTCACCGACAATTTCCACATTGGCAGCCGCGGCATTACATTCGTTTACAACCCATACGAAATCGCATGCTACGCCATGGGCAAACAAAGCGTCACACTCACATACCAACAGCTGAAGCCATACATGAAAAATGGCAAATAAAAGCCTTCTATTCCACTTCCGGCAATTCAGCATCGACCAGACACATGCCGGCATGAAGGTCGGTACCGACAGCGACCTGCTGGGAACAATGGCACACGGTGGCAGCCGCATCCTGGACATAGGTACAGGCACGGGCATACTGACACTCATGATGGCACAACGCTTTCCCGATGCCCGACTCACCGCCATCGAGATAGACGAGAATGCGATAATCGACGCTACCGTCAATTTCAGCAACTCGCCCTGGAACGACCGCATTACCCTCCACCACATAGCATTGCAGGACTATACACCGCAGCACAAATTCGATGCCATAGTATGCAATCCTCCATATTTCGACAAGTCATTGGAATGTCCCGACATCCAGCGCCTGCGAGCACGCCACACCTCGTCCCTACCCTTCAGCACACTTGTAGACAAGTCATACCGGATGCTGGACGACGGAGGGCTCTTCAGCGTATGCCTCCCCCCCGAGGTACTGGACGACTTCTGCAAACTGTGCTACAAGCAGGGATTTTGCCTCATAGAGAACAACATCATACTCTCCCTCCCCGACAATCCGCCCAAGCGCTACATACTCGTCTTTCAGAAGAAAGGGGATGAAAGTTCAAGAGGTTCAAGTTGTTCAAGAGGTTCAAGCAACGTGAAAACCAATACCTACTGCATGCGCAATGCCGACCATTCTTATTCCGAGTGGTACAAGGTCCAGCTCCAGGATTTTCTTATAGGCAAAATATACCAGCCCTCCAAACAGTAAACTGCAAAATAAAAGCGGAGCACCTCACGATGCTCCGCTTCTTCTGTTATTCAACCTATGTTTTACTTGCTGTTCAGATACAGGTCAGCCTGTACTGCACAAGCAACTGTACAACCTACCATCGGGTTGTTACCGATACCCAGGAAGCCCATCATCTCAACGTGAGCGGGAACTGAGCTTGAACCTGCAAACTGAGCGTCAGAGTGCATACGGCCCAAAGTATCAGTCATACCGTAAGAAGCAGGACCTGCAGCCATGTTGTCAGGATGCAGCGTACGACCTGTACCGCCACCCGATGCTACAGAGAAATATGCCTTACCTGCACGTACACGCTCCTTCTTGTATGTACCGGCTGTAGGATGCTGGAAACGAGTCGGGTTAGTCGAGTTACCTGTGATGGAAACATCAACATCCTCGTGCCACATGATAGCAACACCCTCGCGAACATCGTCAGCACCGTAGCAGTTAACCGCTGCACGCGGACCGTTCGAATAAGGAGTCTTCTTCACAATCTTCAACTCACCTGTGAAGTAGTCAAACTTTGTCTGCACATATGTAAAGCCGTTGATACGCGAGATGATCATGGCAGCATCCTTGCCCAGACCATTCAGGATACAGCGCAGAGGCTTGTCCGCTGGTCTTGACTTGTTAGCCATCTGGGCAATCTTGATAGCACCCTCGGCAGCAGCGAATGACTCGTGACCTGCCAGGAAAGCAAAGCACTTGGTGTCGGGAGACAGCAGACGTGCACCCAGCTCACCATGGCCGATACCAACCTTACGGTCGTCAGCTACCGAACCGGGGATACAGAATGACTGCAAACCCTCACCGATATAGTTTGCTGCCTCGACAGCATCCTTGGCCTTCTCCTTCAGAGCGATGGCAGTACCTACTACATAAGCCCACTTGGCGTTCTCGAAGCAGATCATCTGTGTCTCTTCGCAAGTCTTGTATGGATCGATACCGGCTGCCTCGCAAATTTCATTTGCCTCCTCGATAGAAGCAATACCGTGTGCGTTCAAACAAGCGAGAATCTGCTTGATACGACGGTCCTGTGACTCGAATTTTACTTCTCTAATCATATCTTGTTTCCTCCTTGTTATTATTCCTGACGTGGATCAATTGACTTAACTGCACCATCCTCGGCCTTTGTACGACCGTATGTGCCTGTAACACTCTTCAGGGCCTCGTCGGCAGGAACACCCTTCTTGACAGCGTCCATGAACTTGCCCATGTGTACGAACTCGTAACCGCAAACCTGGTCGTCCTTGTCGAGGAACATCTTGGTGATGTAACCCTCGGTCAGCTGCAGGTAACGTGTACCCTTGACCTTTGTGCCATACAATGTACCTGTCTGCGAAATCAAGCCCTTGCCGAGATCCTCAAGGCCGGCACCGATCATCAGACCACCCTCCGAGAAGGCACTCTGTGTACGGCCATAGACAATCTGCAGGAACAGCTCGCGCATAGCAGTATTTATTGCATCACAAACGAGGTCGGTGTTCAATGCCTCCAGGATAGTCTTGCCCGGAAGAATCTCCGATGCCATGGCAGCAGAGTGAGTCATGCCCGAACAACCGATAGTCTCCACCAGACACTCCTCGATGACACCTTCCTTGACATTAAGGGTCAGCTTACATGCACCCTGCTGTGGAGCGCACCACCCCACACCATGTGTCAGACCGCTGATGTCCTTGATTTCCTTTGCCTGAACCCACTTGCCCTCTTCAGGGATTGGAGCAGGACCATGGTTGGGGCCTTTGACCACACAACACATGTTCTGAACTTCGTGAGAATAAACCATAATTTTTTAACTATTTTAGGTTATTAGTTGTGTATAAAATTTCTATCTGCGTACAAAAATAACCATTTTCACGCACAATTACAATAGTTTATGCTCTTTTTTTTAAACGCAAGGTTAAAATAGCTTGCAAAACGACTCAAAAAAATCTCAAATAAATATGAAAAAAAGATTTGGCTGAATGCACTTTTTTTCCTAAATTTGCACCCGTTATTGCGAACATCGGATTAACAATTACCAAACAACAATATTTTACCAAAATTTCAATGATTGTCATAAAAAGAGACGGCTCCACCGAGGAGTTCAAAAGACAAAAAATCAAGAATGCCATTGTAGGTGCATTTCAGTCGGTATCCGGTTGGGACGAGGAGAAAATCAACGGCGTAGCCACAGACATTAGCGAGAGCATTTCCGTGCGCGACGGATTTACCGTAGAGGAGATCCAGAACCGCGTAGAGCTTGCTTTGATGCAGAACGGCTACTACAAGGAGGCAAAGTCCTACATCCTGTACCGTCAGCAGCATGCCGAGGCCCGCTTCATCAAGGAACGCATCGACTATATGAACGAGTATAGCGAGTCGGCCGAGAACGCAGCTACCGCCAGCGAGACAGACGCCAATGCCAACGTTACGATGAAGAACGTTGCCAACCTGGAAGGCGAAGTGTACAAGACCACAAACCGCGTCATCCAGCGTCAGCGCATGAAGGACAAGCTCAACCAGATGTACCCCGAGGTTGCCAAGCAGTACGAACAGGATCTCAATCACCATATTATATATACGCACGACGAGGCCAGTACACCCGTACTCAAGCAGTACTGTATGGCTGTCAGCCTCTACCCCCTTATGACGGACGGCGTAGGCAATATCGACGGTGTAACACCTGGTCCTCCAAACGACCTGCAGTCTTTCAGCGGCCAGATTACCAACCTCACCTTCCTGCTGTCATCACAGTGTAAGGGAGCAGTAGCCTTTGGCGAGTACTTCATCGTGCTCAACTACTACATTGTAGGCGAGTTCGGTACACAATGGTATAATCATCTGGACGACATTACCACTACAGACAGCTGCCTGAAGCAGCGCACCGTTCGCGATAACATCTTCAAGGCATTCAAGCAGTTTGTATGGGGTATCAACCAGCCTGCCGGTAACCGCAGCTACCAGTCGCCCTTTACCAATGTCAGCTACTACGACCACACCTACTTCGAGTCTTTGTTTGGTGATTTCTGCTATCCCGATGGCACACGTCCCGAGTGGAAGGCCATAGATACCCTGCAGCGCATGTTCATGAAGTGGTTCAACAAACTGCGCCTCAAGCAGGTTCTCACCTTCCCCGTCGAAACAATGGCAATGGTATACGACCCCGAGACAGGTGACATCATCGACAAGGAATACAAGGACTTTACTGCCGAGATGTATGCCGAGGGCCATTCATTCTTCACATACATCAGCGACAGCGCAGACAGCCTTGCATCATGCTGCCGTCTCAAGAACGAGCTCACCGAGAACACCTTCAACCCCACCAGCGGTCTGACAGGCGTTATGACAGGTTCATGCAATGTCATCACCCTGAACATCAACCGTATCGTGCAGGATGCCAAGCGCACCATCTCAGGCACCGAGGGCGACCACAACTTCTACGCCTTCCTGCGCCTGTACATTACCAATATACTGGAGCGCGTCTACAAGTATCACATTGCCTACAAGACCATGCTTTACGAAATGGAGGACCGCAAGATGTTTGCCGCTTCCAACGGCGGATACATCTTCGTCAGCAAGCTCTACAGCACCATCGGCATCAACGGTCTTAACGAGGCAGCACGTTTCCTGGGCCTTACCGTAGGCAACAATCCTCAGTACATCGAGTTCCTGCAGGTAATCCTCGGTACTGTCAAGGAGCAGAACAAGCAGCACAGCATCAATGACAAGA
>JAFZVW010000060.1 GCA_017617635.1 Bacteroidaceae bacterium
CGCCCTTGGCATATTTAAGCAAAGCCGCAGCACATTCACGGATCTGCGACAGGCTTCCGGGGCTGCTTTCGACACCCTCGGTACTGATTGTCTGTATCGAGTCGATTACCACCAGATCAGGATTGACATTCGCAATCTCGGTAAAAATCTTCTCAAGCGAAGTCTCGCAATATATAAGCACATTCGCATCACCGCCCAGACGGTTGGCACGAAGCTTTATCTGACGGGCACTCTCCTCGCCCGACACATACAGCACTTTCCTGTCCTTCAGACGCATGATTGTCTGCAGCACCAGAGTACTCTTTCCAATACCAGGCTCACCGCCCAACAATACCAGCGACCCCGGAACCAGGCCACCACCCAGTACACGGTTCAGCTCAGCATCCTGCAAATCCATGCGTGGTTCCTTCTCAGCCTCAATCTCATGCACGGATACAGCCTTTGCCTTCTCAGCATCAGCACCTGCGGCAGCCATTGCCATACGCGATATGGGAGACACATTTTTCTCTTCGTGTATATGCAGCTCCTTCATCGTATTCCATCTTCCGCAAGCAGGACACTTGCCTACCCAGCGGACACTCTCCTGTCCGCACTCTTCGCAAACGTAAACAGTCTTGTTCTTCATCTCGCCAATACATCAACAATTGTCAGTTCCACATCGTGGACATTTGCCCAGATTACGCATTTTACAGCCGCATTGGCGGCATATATAACGAGGTCTGTAGTATTTCCAGTAACGCCTCAGTGCCCACACAGTGTATATTGCAAAAATCGGATAACCGATCATTGCCAGTGCCGCAAGCGAGAACAGCAGATACTCCACCATCATCACAGCCAGCAGCGACAGCACATACAGCATTGCATCAACTGGAAGTAGCTGACGCCTGATTTCTTCCAACGAGGCAATCAGCAGCAGCAGCATAAGCCAGATACTCAGAACAAACGCACCCAGCAGCAACGGCAAACCGAAGGGATTCAGCGTAGGATGGTAATAGAAATGAACCCACGTCTCAGGCACATGACGCTGTATGCTTGCATATATCAGTGCACTTCCGCACAATGTCAGACACAGCAGCGTAGGATAGCACGTTGCAATATCGTCAACATGCACCATGCGGAAACGCTGCTTGCGTCCGCGCCTTACCAGGAATACCACCAAAGCCACGCCTATCAGTCCAACGAAGTACCACAGATGCCGCTTGCTGAACAGGTTTATGAAACTGCTTATCGGATCATCCGGAGCAACCTTGGACAGAAGCTCGCTCTCATGCACCCACCCCATTGTCTCCTGGTCACGTGCAACCTTGACCCAAACGCTGTCTATGCTGTCCTCGGGTATTACCGCTATCTGAGCAACCACCAGCTGGTCGCCGCGCGTCACATAGTCAGTGTCCATCACCAGAGCCGTCTGATCCATGTGCATCGGTTTCTGGTCCTGCAGGGCAATGCTGTCTCCCGTCACAACGAAATTGAAGTTCGTCGTGTAATGCCTCTCAGTATGTCCCGGATAATAGCAACCGGTCAACACAAGCAGCAACAGTACAAATATATAGCTAAGCCGTTTCATTTTCTTCGCCGGTATATTCAAACACCTTCATCTCACATTTTCTGCAGTCGAACTTCAGCAGGTATCTCCTTCCGTCAGCACCACGCAGGTACAGAGGACCCTTGACGGCATCCGCATTATCCCTCAGACATTCACCTACCTGGTACCGTATGCAATAGCGGCATGTCATAAGCGCATCCCCCTTTGTCCAGTCATGCATCCGGCTGCAAGCCGTATTATTGCAAGCCTTACAGCTGTCAGAAGCAGTTTCGCCTACATACGGCCGAATCAGCTCCAGCACCTCACGCCGCCATTCGGCCAGTATGCTTCTGGGTATAAACCAGTTGTCAGGAGCCGTCACCTCAGTTGCCTCGTAGACGGTTCCCCCCAACTTCGTCAGCACATTCCTTATGCCCTGCCCCTGAGGCTTCTGCGCCTCCTGATGTGCGAATGCAAACCCGCGACTGTACTCACGACTGTTAACCACAGCCGTCAAGACAAAGCCCTCCTCATATTCCCCCAATACCCACTTCAGCGGCAGTTTACGCTCGGCAGTCTTTCCTGCCAGAATCTTCTCCATTGCCTCGTCCTGATTGCGGTACAGCGCCATACCGTCACGCAATCCCTCGGGCATTCTGAACGGATACAAATGATTGTTCTCCGCACGGTTTATACGGAAGCCTGTCAGCTTGCCCTCGTTCACGAAGCACAACCCGTCACCGTTGTTGAAGACAGATGTTCCTGCCACAACAATATGATTGCGGCGAATCTCCTTGACAAAGCCTACACACTGTCCCATGCTCTTTGGCGTAACAACGTTGCACAAATCGATGGTACGGCCGTGCATGAAATAATCCGTGTACCCACGGTTGAATGTCCGGTTGACATCAGGCGTGAAGAAGAACCTCTCACTGCCCAACGACGAACGGCGGTATTCCCTGCGACGGGCAAATATCGCGTCCAAGTGCTGACGATACCACGCCGTCACGTTCTTGACGTACGCCACATCCTTCAGCCTGCCCTCAATCTTCAGCGAAGTTACACCCGCATCCAGCAAGGCCTCCAGATCCGCAGTACGGTTCATGTCACGCATACTCAGCAGATAGCCTTCATCAACCTTCTTGCCGTCAGCAGTTTCCAGAGCATACCTCATCCTGCAGAACTGGGCACATTCGCCCCTGTTGGCACTGCGGCCGTAGCATACCTGCGAAGCATAGCAGCGGCCGTTGTAGCAGACACATATCGCACCGTGCACGAAGACCTCCAGCGGCATCTCGGGCACCTGAGCGTGCACCTCGGCAATCTCTTCCATCGTCAGCTCACGTGCAAGCACCACCTGGCTGTAGCCCTGTGCCTGACGCTCCCTGACAATATCCGCATCGCGGTTGTCCATCTGCGTGCTGGCATGAAAGACACCGCCCTGCTCAGGATGCATGCTCCTGTACAGTTCCACCATACGGTGGTCCTGGCTTATTATCGCGTCAACGCCTATGCCGAACATCGTGTGCGCCAGTTCCACGCCACGCTCCAGCTCCTCGTCGTACAGCAGCGTATTCAGCGTCACATAAACCCTGACGCCAAACTGATGTGCATACCGCACAACCTCGACGATATCATCCGTACTGTTGCCCGCAGCAGCCCTGGCACCGAATCTCTCAGCACCTATGTACACCGCATCAGCACCATGATCAATGGCAGCAAAGGCAGTTTCCCTGTCCCTGGCGGGAGCCAACAGTTTGATATCTCTCATCAATGGATATTCTCTATATCGTACGGAGTCTCCTGATATACGTAATAGTTAAGCCAGTTCTGGAACAGCAGGTTTCCGTGGGCACGCCACGTTACCTTCACGCCCTTCTCCATATCGTCATCGATGTAGTAGTTGTAAGGCATGTGTATGGGCAGACCTTTGTCCAGATCACGCTTGTACTCGGTATCCAGCGTCAATGGCGAATATTCGCTGTGTCCCGTCACGAAAATCTCACGCCCACCACGCGCCATCACCATCGAAACGCCCGACAGAGGACTCTCGGCAATCACCTTCAGTTCGGGCACAGCCTCGATATCGGCACGCCGTATTTCGGTATGACGGCTGTGAGGCATATTGAACTTGTCGTCAAACCCGCGAAAGATGGGAAGTCTCATATCCAGAGGCTTCTGCGGGAATATGCCGAACATCTTCTCCGACAGCTGGTATTTGGGTATGCCGTAGTGATGATACAGGCCTGCCTGCGCTGCCCAGCAGATATACAATGTGCTGGTGACATGCGTGCGGCTCCAGTCAAAGATTTCCATGATTTCGTCCCAATAGCTGACATCTTCGAATTCCAGATGCTCCAGAGGCGCACCTGTAATGATGAAGCCGTCAAACTTCTCGCTCTTCATCACCTCGAAGTCACGGTAGAAAGCCCTCATGTGCTCCACGGGGGTATTCTTGCTTGTGTGCGCCTTGACCTTCATCAGGTGAATCTCCAGCTGCAGGGGCGAGTTGGACAATATCCTGACCAGATCCGTCTCGGTCGTAATCTTCAACGGCATCAGGTTCAGCACCGCAATTCGCAGCGGACGTATGTCCTGATGCTCGGCACGCGAACTGCCCATGACAAAGATGCTCTCCTTCTTCAGCAGTTCTATGGCAGGTAGCCTGTCAGGTAGTCTTAATGGCATTGTTTACCGTATGTTATTTCGTTCAACTTGTTTATTCCTCCAATTTCTCCATCGCCTCGGTCCATTTTTCCTCAGCCTTCTCCAATTGCTGTTTCAGCCTTCCGTGCTTCTCGTACAGGCTCATGTCCTGGCTTCCCTCGGCAGTCGCAAGCCGAGTCTCCAGTATCTTTATTGCCTGCTCCAACTGTGCAACCTCAGCCTCGGCATCCTTTACCGCTTTCTCCATACGGGACCTCTCACGGGCAACCCTCTTCTGCTCCTCGTAGGACAGCTTGCTCACACTCTGCACCTTCTCCTCGGAAGCCTCCCTTGCAGGCGCTGCGCTCAGGCTCTGCACCTGTTCCGCCTCGTGCTTGCGAATCCAGTCGTATATGCCTCCCAGATGCTCGCGCACACCGCCGCCCTTGAATTCATACACTCTCTCCACCAGACCGTCCAGGAAGTCGCGGTCGTGACTGACGATAATCACAGTACCGTCAAAATCACGTATCGCCTCTTTCAGCACATCCTTGCTGCGCATGTCCAGATGGTTCGTCGGCTCGTCCAATATCAGCAGGTTGACAGGCTCCAGCAGAAGCTTTATCATTGCCAGACGCGTACGCTCGCCACCGCTCAGCACCTTAACCTTCTTGTCCGATGCCTCGCCGCCGAACATAAACGCACCCAGTATGTCACGTATCTTTGTGCGAATCTCGCCACGAGCCACACGGTCGATAGTGTCGAAGACAGTCAGTTCCCCGTCCAGCAGCTGAGCCTGGTTCTGGGCAAAATAGCCAATCTGCACATTATGCCCCACCCTGACCGTACCGTCAAACGGGATCTCGCCCATGATGCACTTTATCATCGTAGTCTTACCCTCGCCGTTACGACCCACAAAGGCGACCTTCTCACCACGCTTTATCGTCAGGTTCACATGATCGAAAACCACACGGTCGTACTCCTTGCGCGCATCCTCGCAAATCACAGGATAGTCACCGCTGCGCTGGCTGCACGTGAACTTCAGGTGCAAGGCACTGTTGTCCACCTCGTCCACCTCGATAGGGATAATCTTCTCCAGCTGACGCACACGCTGCTGGACCTGTATCGCCTTCGTCGCCTGATAGCGGAAACGCTCTATAAACGCCCTGGAATCAGCAATCTCCTTCTGCTGGTTCTCGTAGGCACGCAACTGCTGCTCGCGACGCTCCGCACGCAGGTTCACATACTCATCATACCTGACCTTGTAGTCATACACACGGCCGCAGCTTATCTCCAGCGTACGGTTTGTCACGTTGTTGATAAACGCACGGTCATGACTCACCAGCATCACAGCACCAGCATAACCCGCCAGGAACTGCTCCAGCCACTGGATACTCTCTATGTCCAGATGGTTCGTCGGCTCGTCCAGCAACAACACATCAGGATGCTGCAGCAACAGCTTCGCCAGCTCGATACGCATACGCCAGCCACCCGAGAACTCGCTCGTAGGCCTGTCCATATCCCTGCGCTCGAAGCCAAGCCCCGTAAGCGTCCTCTCCAGATTCGCCTGATAATTGCTGCCCCCCATCATCTCCAGATGCTCAGTAGCATGCGTAAACTCCTCGCACAGCTGCATATAGCCCTCGCTCTCGTAATCCTCGCGACGCGCAAGCTCCGCCTGCATCGACTCTATACGCCCCTGCAGCTCAGTTATATTAGCAAATGCCTTCTCCGCCTCCTCGCGCACCGTGCACCCGTCACTCAGGACCATTACCTGAGGCAGATATCCCACAGTAGCATCACGCGGTATCGACACCACACCCTCTGTAGGCACCTCGACACCCGCAATAATCTTCAGCATCGTGCTCTTACCCGCACCGTTCTTGCCCACCAAGGCAATCCGATCACGGTCATTCACCACATAGCTGATACCCGCAAACAACGGCCTGGCACTGAATTCTACTCCAAGATTATCAATCGAAATCATATCGTGCGCAAAAATATAAAAAACTTTTGCAAATTACACTTTTTCTGCTCACATTTAGCCATTAAACTGGAATCTTTACTAACTTTACACCGGATGTGACACAACGACAAAACTACTGAAGACCAATGAAACGCACTGTTTATATCGATTACCTTCGAGTAGTAGCCTGCTTCCTGGTGATGGCTACGCATAGTTGCGAACCCTTCTATCTGGGCGGAGAGGGTTCTCTGATACTGACAGAAACCGATGCCGTATGGGTAGCAGTCCTTAATTCCCTGCCGCGTGCCTGCGTGGCGCTTTTCGTGTTCGCCTCAGCCTATCTGCAATTCCCTCTACACTACAGCACCGGAGAGTTCTTCCGGAAAAGGGCACTCCGTATCCTGCCACCGTTCCTTATCTGGACGCTCGTATATGCCTTGGTATGGGGCGAACCTGTCCAGAACCTCCATGACCTGTTGCTCAACTTCAACTACGCCGCCGGCCATCTGTGGTTCGTGTACATGCTGTTGGGATTGTACCTCATCATGCCCTTGCTGTCACCTTGGGCAGAGAGAGCCGGCAAACACGAGTTGCAGTCTTATCTCGGTATCTGGCTGTTTACCACCATGATACCACTCATTCGCCAAAGCGTTGGTGGAGCCGCACCTGTCATATACGGTCCTTCCGGAATTCCCAATGCTGCCAAGTACCCCCTCTGGGGCGAAGCCAGTTGGAACACCTATGGCACCTTCTACTACCTGACAGGTTTCGTGGGCTATCTGCTGCTGGCGCTGTATTTCCGCAAATTCGTTGGCCGGCTCTCATGGGGCAAGACGCTCAGCATTGCGCTTCCTGCATTTTTCACAGGCTTCGCCATCTGCTGTGGAGGGTTCCTGTCCCGCGTCTGGCCCGACTCCCACGGTGTCTTTCCCATCGAAGGTCCTGTAGGACTTGCAGCCTTATGGGAAGGGCCCTGGCTCAACGACACCCTTGGCGTTGCGCTCATGACCGTTGCATGGGTACTCCTTTTCCGCAAAATAGAATGGAACGGCCGCTTCTTCGACAAAGTGATTCTCCCCATTTCCAAAGCCAGCTACGGCATGTACCTCAGCCACCTGCTCCTGCTGGTTTACGTCTCCACATGGCTACGAACATCCCTGGGAACCGGCACCGACAGCACTCTGGGCATCTGGACAACACCCGTGCAGATGCTTGGCACTGCACTCCTTTCCTTCATTGGCGTCGCCCTCTTTTCGATACTCGTCCAGCGTATTCCAAAAATTGGCAAATGGATTATCGGATAAAAGACTTCTACAATGAAACAAGTTCGAATAACAGCCATACGTCAGACACAATATCCTGACCTAATGGCAAAGTACGAAAACCCCATTCAACACGCATGTGACGTCAAGGAAGGACAGCAATGGATCTCTGTTGACGGCAAATGCCCCGAAGGGATGTGCCCTGCTGCATGGTCATCCATGCGTGAATTTGTCGAGTCGCTTGCCAGGGGTGAAGGAAACTTCTACGACGGATGGATGCAGAATCCCATGAGCGCGATGATAAGCTGCAACGACGGCTTTCGACCGTTCAGCTTCTACATCGAAGTGCTGTAAGTTTATCCCTGCATCTTTGTCATGTGATACCCCATACGCTTCAGCTGTACGGCAGCTCCCGTCAGATAAAGCTGATGCAAGCAGGAAACATAGGCATCGAAGGCTTCCTTTGTTCCAGGCTCAATGGGCTGGTGCATCAATAGGTTGTTTACCCGGGAAGCACACTCCCCCACTAACCTTTCCAGTGCTATACTTTCTGTCCCTTCAAGCCGCAGCACTTCTTCGCGGATATATTCGTCCATATGGTCGTATCCGCGCTTGTCACGCATAAAGACATAGAGATCATTCTTATAAGTATAGAGCGACCAGTCCTCGTCCCAAAATCTGGCCACAGCCATTCCTATGTACATCATCCATCCGAGGGACACTGTCGGGTATCCCGAGAACTCACGGATACCGTCTGGGATATACGCCCTTGCTATCGATTCCCACTTATCATCGACATCAGGACACTGGGGAAGCCGCTCGTCTGCTTCCTGCATGTTGCACAGAAACTGATGTAAATCCCGCTGAAGCTTTTCCTCAAAGGTTTCCATTTCCTACTGTTTTATTTTCCACAAAGGTACAAATTTTCCACCACATCAGCGAACAATCACCCGTTTATCCGTCTTAACATTCCATGATTCAAATCAATCTCCGTTGGATGACAGTTCCTGGTAATTTTTTAGTAATATCCATACTCGATAACAGCTTCTCTGCAATTGTTTGAGAATTCAAAATTAATAATCCAATCAACTTCCCCTTCTCTACACTTTGGAGTTCTACCCCCATCATCATCTATCGACTGGAATCTATATTGATGTTCACCATGTTTAAGCCATCGTCGATGAACTGGATCATGTTCAGCAGCAACTCTGAGATTTACGCTATCAATGAATGTTTGGGAAGGTATACTGTCAAATTCTATATAAATCCTATTTATGAAATCACCATGAAAAGTCGGCGAGTATGTACCATATCGCTTCACTTTGTAGTTGGGCAATTGCATTTCCATTACATCTTCCAAAATTGCTTTGTCGTCAAATTCTGATTTGCTTGGCGTAAAGGAACATCCAAGACAGAGTACTATTCCAATGCAACACACAATTATTGTCCTAGTTCTCATTCTGTTTGATTTTTATACATCCATCTTAGCATGCAAGGCAAAGATACGATTAAGTGAGCAATTTCACAAATAAATTTTAGAAAATCCGAACGTATTATCTTATACGGAAGCTTACAGATACATTTTTTGCTCTTATTATTTGTCTTTTCACCCTTCACTTTCCTTCCCTACAGCAGGAATTGTTTGCATACTCATCGGAGGCTAAATAGGCTTCCGATGTTTAATCTCCATTGACATAGGCATCGAATTCATCATTAAGTACTAACATCCATTCGGGCAACTTTGCCTTGGCATTAGCCACCAGTTCTTCTGGCATCTCCTTATAGAATGCGTAGGCTATCGGGCCA